>JARFPZ010000178.1 GCA_029288035.1 Desulfosarcina sp. | reverse complement strand
ACACCGGAGCCGGCTAAAAACCATTTGATGTATTGATTCATCTCAAGTCCGCTCAATTCCTTATCCAGCGCGTTGGCTCTTTTTGTTTGTTCGGCAAGCCGGGTACTGACTTCCTGATATTTTTTTTTTAGGCTTAAAAATTCAGCCGCACTGGCCTTTAACTCCTTATAATCCGTGTCCAGCTTGCTTCGCGCTTTTTCGCTGCTGTCGAGGGACGTCTTGAAGGTCTCGTTTTCTTCCTTAAAACGGTTATTTTCCTCAATCAAGTCGTCCGCCTGCTGTTTTAAGACGGTATATTTGCTTTGCAGCTCTTTTAACCGTGCGGCGCTGGTTGGTTGAGCGACCAAATACCGGTTCAGGACATAGCCCTCTTTGCCATTGTCAAGTCTCACCATGGACCAATTTTCTCCGGGTTCTACCACCTCCAACGGCTGGCCGGATTCAACCAGCGCTAGAATCTTATATTCGGTGCTCGGACCGGTTCGCAGCGGCAACTTTAACAAATCTGTCACATACCTGGTCTCCGCAAAGCCGACAGCAGAAAAACACATCACGCAAATTCCCAACGACACGATTCGTTTAAGCTGAATTTTCATAACCGCTACACTCCCTGGTAAATGTTGACAAGTTTTTTTTAATATCATATTTTACAACATTTTGTTAAAATAGCAAATTATGCCAACATTGTCTTTAAAAATGTTGGGGCATATGATATTCTTAAAACAATTCGTCTGTATTTATCTAAATTTACTGTGAAATTTAAAAAAAAGCTTCGGATTATTCACTCATATGGTTATTTCTTAATGACACCAAATAGTAGGATGAATTAACACGTATGATTGCGTATGATTTACAATGCACCCAGGGTCATTTTTTTGAAGGTTGGTTTGAAGATCGCAAAGCCTATCTCGACCAGAAAAAAAAGGACCTGATCACCTGTCCGGTCTGCAACGATACGTCGATTCACCATGTGCCTTCCAAATTTGCCATAAAATCTTCCCAAACTGTCAAACCCCAGGCCCCTTCGGCTGAAGAAGCCGCCTTGGCCCAATTTGGGAAAGAAGCTATCGAATTCGTTAAAAAAAATTTTGATGACGTTGGCTGCGATTTTGCAAAAGAAGCCTTAAAAATCCACTATGGCGCCACTGAACCCCGCAACATCCGGGGTGTCAGTACCAAAGAAGAAGAAAAAACCCTCAAAGAGGAGGGAATTCAATTCTTTAAAATTCCAATGCCGGCCCCCCAAGATACGGATTCATAATCCCCAAAGGTTTAAAGTTCAAAACGGTTTAAATCACTCTACTCCTACCGCAAAAGCATGACCGATTAACGAAATGTATCAAATATCTGAACTAAGCCTAGCAGCTAGCCTTGAAAGGCGCCGATGGGGTTTGTCATTTTTCAAGGCAATGTGCAGGGCCTTCCGCGTGCCGATCAGGATGACCAACTTTTTACCTCTTGTCATGGCGGTATACAACAGATTTCTTTGTAGCAGAACATAATGCTGGGTGACCAGCGGCACGATAACGGCCGGGTATTCAGAGCCCTGGGATTTGTGTACCGAAATCGCATAGGCTGTTGTAAGCTGATCCAGTTCATTGGTTGCGTAAAGGACGGTCCTACCGTAGTAGTCCACTGAAATTTCACTTTTTTGTCTGTCAACACGACAGATAATCCCGATATCTCCGTTATACACTTCCTTTTGATAATTGTTTATCAGGTGCATCACTTTATCGCCGGTTTTAAACGAATTTCCCAAGGCCTCCATTAAAACAGGCTGCGGGTTTAGAACCTTTTGCAGCAGTTGATTCAGGTTGATCGTGCCCACCGGTCCTCGATGCATCGGCGTTAAAACCTGGATGTCATGTATCGGGTCCAGATTAAATTTAGCGGGTAGCTCATCCCGGCACAACTGAACGATCCCAGCGGCCACCTGATCGGGATCAGGTTGCTCGATAAAATAAAAATCACCAATACCATCAAAACCATTCGGGTTGGTGCAAAGCGGTGATTCACCCTGACGTACCTTATGGGCGTTTAAGATGATAGCGCTTTGTGTGTCCTGCCGGAATATTTCATTCAGATAGAATACCGCTATGAGACCCGAGTCGATCATATCCGACAAAACATTCCCGGGGCCTACCGACGGGAGCTGGGCGATGTCCCCCACCAATACCAGTACAGCCGATACCGGCACGGCCGCCAGGAGATGATACATCAAAGGGGTATCGACCATAGACGCTTCATCTATGATAACGGCATCGGCATCCAGCGGGTTATCGCGATTTCGCAAAAAGCCGCCGGCAGTGAAATTGTAACCCAACAGCCGGTGGATGGTGCCGGTTTTTCGCCCGGTAACCTCGGCCATTCGCCGGGCTGCCCGGCCGGTAGGAGCGCAAAGCAGCACGCGTTTGCCCTGGTTTTCAAATATTGTGCTGATGGATCGCAAGAGTGTCGTTTTGCCGGTTCCCGGCCCACCCGTAATAATCACAATGCGATGGGAAAAGACCTGCTCAAGCACCTGAAGCTGTTCAGCTGACAAATTGATGGCAAGTTTTTCATGGATCGCTTTTGATATCCGATCAGCATCGATGGCGGCCGGCTCTTGCGGCAAGGACAACATGGCTTTCAATCTGTTTGCCAGTCCGGTTTCCGCCAGATATAAATCCTTCATATAAATGGCACTGGTGGTGTCACCGTTTTCAATAGGCTCCACCACAATGACTTTTGCGGCAACCATTTCGTCGATGGCCTTTTGAGAGGTCCGACGACTGATTTGAAACAGATTCTCGCAGCGCGAGAAAAGATTTTCCGCTTCAGCGAAAGTATGGCCTTCATCAGCATTTTGCATGATGATGTGGCGAATGCAGGCCCGCACCCTTTGAGGCGCTTCTTGCTCGACGCCCAGTTTGCGGGCAATCGTATCGGCGATGGTAAATCCGGGTCCGGCGAAGTCTTCGGCCAGAACATAAGGATCCTCGCGAATGAGGTCGCTGGCTTCCGGTCCGTATTCTTTGTATATTTTTGTGCAATAGGAGGTCTGAACACCCATTTCTTGCAGGAATTGCATAAGCTCTCTGAGGGTATGGTGCTCTTTCCAAGCGCTTTGAATCATATCAGATTTGGCTTTAGCGATGCCCTCAACTTCGACCAGCCGATCAGGAGCGTTTTCAATAATTTCCAAAGTTTGAGTGCCGAACACCGCCACCAATCTTTCAGCCAGCGACGGACCGATCCCCTTAATGATACCGGATGCCAGATAGGTCCGGATACCTTCTGCCGCCGCCGGCAGGCTCACTTCATAGGAGTAAATTTTGAATTGTTGTCCGTATTTCGGGTGGGTTTGCCAGTTGCCTTTGACGATAAGGGTTTCGCCGGGACGGACTCCCGCCAGATAACCGACCACGATGACCCCGCCGGCCAGATGGGGGGGCTTCAAACGCGCAACGGTGTATTGGGTCTCTTTGTTAAAATAGGTGATATGTTCCAGGTTTCCTTCGATGGTGATCAAGGAGGCATTGTTTTTCTGGTATGAATTCATTTAATTTGGCAAAGGAGAATTGGCTAGGATCCAGTTGGCAGCCTCGAAAAGATCTTTGGCGGTGTAATCCGCATCGATCTGCTTTGCTTTCAGTATATCTTCGGCAGCATCGTCTTTGCCGGTTTTTACCAGCACCGCCTTGCCGCATCCGGCGTTGCGGGCGCACTCGATGTCTTTGGCGCTGTCGCCCACCATAATCGACATCGGCAAGTCAATGTTATATTTGAGCTGTGCCTGCAAGAGCAATCCCGGTGCCGGTTTGCGGCAGTCGCATCCTTCATTCGGCAGGTGGGGGCAAAAAAAAATATCCGTTATTTTGCCACCGCCTGATGTCATGGCGGCTTTCATGATGGCATGAATGCGATCGAGTTCAGCGGGGGAAATTAATTTACGGGCAAGGGCTGATTGATTGGTAATGACAATCGATGTGAACCCACCTAACGTCAAGAGTCGGATGGCCTCGACGCTGCCGGGAATTAATTTGAATTCAGATCGGTTTTTGATGTAATCCGGCGAATCGTGGTTGATCGTGCCGTCCCTGTCTAGAAATACGACGTTATTTACAATTGTCTGGCCCATCTGCTATTCCGCCACCATAAAAGCGTCCGCATAACCGTCTTGGATGAGAATCGCTTCGTTCCTGACGGCATCTTCCAGGGTGTTAAAAGCCCCCACGCGGACCCTGTAAAATATTTTATCCCCACGGTCATAAAGGGTGATATGGGCGTTTTTGTATTGTTCATCGAGTTTGCGTTTAAGCCTTTCGGCATTTTCACGATTCGCAAAGGCACCCACCTGAAACGTAAAGTTGCCCGAATAATAGTCGCCCGGAACAAACGTGCGGCCCGTACCGCCGTCGGTGGCCGCAGGCGTCCCCAAGGCCACAATTTCGACGTCGGCCGTGCCGGGTCCCACGATCCCGAGTTTTTTGGCCGCCGTATAGGAGAGATCTATAATCCGGCCCCGTACAAAGGGTCCCCGGTCGTTGATCCGAACCTCCAATTCTCTTTTGTTTTCAAGATGTTGAACCCGAACGTAGGTGCCAAGCGGCAGGGTTTTGTGAGCTGCCGTCATGGCATACATATCGTAGATTTCCCCGTTGGAGGTTTTTTTGCCGTGAAAATTTTTCCCGTACCAGGAAGCAATCCCGCGCTGACGAAAACCCTTGGAATCCGGCAGGGGCTGATACCATTTGCCAAAAACTTTATAAGGCTTGGGATAACTGGCCGGCTGCTGCCGGGCGGGTTTGCTGGTTGTACAGCCGCTGATGAACCATAGCAAGGCCACAATAACCGTAGCATAACAAATCAATCTAATTTTTACGGAGAAGCAAAATAAGGATTCGATAGTTTGATCAATCTCCTCATGATTAGACATATTAGGTTCGTTGTTTCTTACCCGGCTTTTTATTCGCCCGTGGCTGTTTAGCCGCCTGTGGCTTTTTGGCCACCCGGGGTTTTCCGGTCACCCGTGGTTTTTTATTTTCCAGAGCCAGGGTGAGTACATCTGCCATCTTATCCACAAAATGAAATTGGATATCCTTCTCGACTTTCTTCGGGATATCTTCTAAATCTTTGCGGTTCCAGGCCGGTAAAATAACCGTTTTGATACCGGCACGATGGGCGGCGAGTACTTTTTCTTTTACGCCGCCGACCGGCAGGACCTGCCCTCTCAAGGTTATCTCGCCGGTCATGGCCAGGTCTTTACGAATCCGCGTATTGGTCAGCAGGGAGGTCAGCGCCGTCAGCATGGTCACCCCGGCGGAGGGGCCGTCTTTGGGAATGGCGCCGGCCGGCACGTGGATGTGAAGGTCGTGATTATCAAAAAAATCCTCATCGATACCAATGGTGGATGCATTGGCCCGCGCAAAGCTTAATGCGGCGGTCGCTGATTCTTTCATGACATCTCCAAGCTGACCGGTTAAGGTCAAGCCTTTTTTCCCCTTCATGGCCGTGGCTTCAATAAAAAGAAGCTCGCCGCCGGTGGGTGTCCATGCCAGGCCGGTTGCCACACCCGGCGTGGTTATGCGGGTCTTGGTTTCTGAGGTTAACCGCACGGGTCCCAGGTATTCGTGAAGATCGGCGGCATTGACATTTTCAGATTTTATTTTCTCCTGGGCAATTTTAGTGGCGACGCTGCGGCATACATTTGCAATTTCCCGCTCTAAATTGCGCAGCCCGGCTTCACGCGTGTAGCCCGTAATAATGTTTTTGACAGCGCTGTTCGTAAATTTAATTTGTTTGGCTGTGATACCATGTTCTTCCCGCTGACGCGGAATGAGATACCGGTTGGCAATTTTTATTTTTTCATCCAGGGTGTATCCGTGCAGCATCAGCACTTCCATGCGATCGCGCAAAGCGGGCGGGATGGTGTCCAGGATGTTGGCTGTCGTAATAAACATCACGCTGGAAAGATCGAAAGGCACGTCCAGATAATGATCGGAGAAGCTAAAATTCTGTTCGGGATCCAGCACTTCCAACAATGCCGAAGAAGGATCTCCGCGAAAATCGCTCCCGACTTTATCGATTTCATCCAGCATGAACACCGGATTGTTCGACTCCGCCCGCCGCAACCCCTGGATAATACGTCCGGGAAGTGCACCCACATAGGTGCGTCGATGCCCTCTGATTTCAGCTTCATCACGCACACCGCCTAAAGAAATGCGGTGAAACTTGCGTCCCAGAGCTCGGGCAATGGATTGGCCCAGGGATGTCTTTCCGGTTCCAGGAGGCCCGGCGAAACATAAAATAGGCCCTCTGGATTCCGGTTTCAGCTTGCGCACCGCCAGATATTCGATAATGCGCCGTTTGGGTTTTTCCAGGCCGAAATGATCATCATCCAATATTTTTCTGGCTTTTTTAATATCCAGGTTGTCCGGCGTACGGTCGTGCCAGGGTAAGGCCGTAATCCAATCCAGATAGGTGGATGCCACGGTATATTCAGCCGAAGAGGGATGCATGCGAGACAAGCGGTCCAGTTCCCGCTCGGCTTCCTTGCGGGCCTCATCCGGCAGATTCTTTTCCTCGATCTTTGCCCGGTATTCTTCTATCTCAACACCCGCCTCATCTTTTTCTCCCAACTCTTCCTTGATGGCTTTTAGTTGCTGCCGCAAATAATATTCGCGTTGACTTTTGTCCATGTCACCCTTGACCTGATTCTGGATTTTACTGCCCAGTTCCAGAATGTCGAGTTGATGGTTTGCCAGGCGCGTGACTTCTTTCAATCGTTCTTTAATATCTATCGTTTCCAGGACTTTTTGCTTTTCCATAGGCGTCGAATTGATGGTTGATGCAATCATGTCCGCCATGGTACCGGCCTCCTGGATGCTTTTGGCCATCTGGGCAATCTCGGGGGGCAAACCCGGGGACAGCTCCACAATCCGTTCAAACTGGTTCACAAGGTTGGACATCAAGGCCTCGATCTCATTGTCCTTGGTCTCGATATCTTTGATTATCTTAACGCGGGCGACGAGGTAGGATTTTCCTTCTTCAAACGCAGTTATCTTAAATCGGTTCAATCCCTGAACCAAAAGCTGGGTACGATTATCCTGGGTTTTTGCCATTTTGAGAATCATGGCACTGGTTCCCATCGCGGCCAGATCTTCCTTACCCGGCGTATCCTTGTCTTCGGGTTTTTTAGAAACCATCAAGCCGATGATACGATCTTTCGCCATGGCTTCATCCACCAGCTGGACGGATTCACCTTGCAGGACCACCAGCGGCAATACCATTTTGGGAAAAAGTGCGGCATCGTACAATGGCAGAATCGGAAGAATTTCCGGTACCTTTTCTGCATCCAATTTAACGGGTGACTGCTCATCAGCCATAATTCCCTCCATAATTCTGTCTCTGTAAATATTTAAGAATTTTCAAGTGAAGATAGGACATTTAGGGTATCTATCCGGTTCCAAGATGACTGTCTACCTGAATCCTAGCCGTCCTGAATCGGTACCTTGTGCGTCCGTTCCGGCGGCAGTTTAGCCAGTCGAATTTCAAGCAGCCCATTTTGGTAGGCGGCGGAAACCACTTCCGGATCGATGGGTGCCGGCAGAAAAAGGACACGCTCAAATTTACCGTATTGAATTTCAGCAAGCCGATAGGTCGCATTGTCCGAGCAATGCCGGGCAATTCGATTGCCCCGTATCCTGACCGCCTTGCTACTGATTTCGACATCCAGATCCTCTTTGTCGACGCCCGGAACCTCAGCCAGGATGACGACCTCATCCGGGGTTTCGTTCATGTCCATGGGAGGCTTCCAGGTGCGTTCAGCCAACGAGAAACCCGGACTCACCGATCGGAAAATATCTTCAATTGTTTTTTCGAATTTGGAACCAAGCTGACCGAAATCATCTAAAAACCGTATTTTGATGTACTCCATTTCCGGCTCCTAATTTTTATAGTTATATGTAGCGGGATTTTTACAATTTTATTGTGAGCGAAGGGAGTTTGCGTGGTTTTCTTCTCCGCCATAACAAGTTGGTGGAAAATAACACCAAAACGCTGGTTTGTAAAGAGAAGACGGAAGGTGGAAAGGGGAATTTCGGGCTGTTATTTCGCCAATTCTTCCTTAACAGCCAATCCTATCATTCCCAGGGTTACCGGCTTCTTTATGTATTTGCCGGCACCCAATTGTTGGGCAGCCTTCACATTATCTGTTTCAGCAAACCCGCTTGCAATGATGGCCTTTTGGTTAGGATGGATTTTTATAATTCTCTCATAGGTCTCACGACCATTTATGCCTGGATCCATTATCATATCAAGCAATATTAAATCTACCGTGTTATCTTTTATATATTCAATCGCCTCCTCACCACTGGAAAGGGCTTTCGTCTTATAGCCAAGTTTATCCAACATCTTGCAAGATATCTCTCTTTGGCTTTCCACATCGTCAACAACCAGAATTGTCTCTCCATTTCCTTGATAGTCTTTAATGGGTGCGGACAAATCCTTACCGAATATTTCATCTCTTGTTATTGGAAAGTACAACTCAAATATTGTGCCGTTCTCATCACTTTTCACATCAATGTACCCTTCGTGATCTTGTACTGTATTCCATACCACAGCCAGACCTAACCCAGTACCGGTTCTGCCCATTATCTTCTTCGTATAAAACGGCTCAAATATCCTCTCAAGATCATCTGCTGATATTCCAGAACCGCTGTCTGATATAGACAGAACGACATATTCACCTGTTTTAACATCATCATATCCTTTTAGAGGCCGGTCTACATAACGGTTCATGGTCGATATGGTAACAATACCACTATCCTCAATGGCTTCCGAGGCATTTGACACCAGGTTCATAACCACCTTTCTAATATGAACATGAGACCCGCTTAGATTAAGCAAATCCTCATTGAGGTTGGTTTTGACCGTAACTGCAGGATAAAATTGTTTGAGTTTTTTAAACTCTGGAGAATTCACATAGTCTCTAATCAGATCATTTAGATACAGCGGTTTTTTTGTGGTTGCCACTCCTCTTGCTACGGTTAACAGGTCTTGGACAATGGCAGCCGCCCGGTGCCCGGATTCCTGCATCGTTTCAATCGGCTTCCTGAGCTTGCTGTCTTCAGGTAAATCCATTAAAAGCAATTCCGGATAGCTTACAATCCCTGCCAATATGTTATTCAGGTCATGGGCAACACCACCGGCTAAAAGCCCCAGGGATTCCATTTTCCGAGATCTTGCGAGCTTTTCTTCACTCTTCCATAGTGTCTTTTCAGCCTGCTTGCGCTCCGTGATGTCTCTTCCCACACCTATAATTGCTACGATATTCTTGTTTTCATCCAGCACCGCTGTGTCCATCCAGGAAAGCCATTTCCAGCCATCTTTTGTCATGGCCCGTTGTTCTATGTGAGCCGTATGGGGCGGATGATACAGGGCTTCCATTGCCTTTGCTGTTCCTTCCCGATCATCTTCATGAACCAAAGGCATAAATTTCTTGCCAAGCAATTCTTCATTTATCTTTCCAAACATTTCACAATAAGATGGGCTTACAAATTGAAATTTTCCCTCAATGTCAACTTTTATAACCAAGTCTGTCTGGTTCTCTATTAGCAGGCGGTACTTTTCCTCGCTCTCCCGCAGCGCCCCTTCACTCTTCTTTAAGTCATCAGTTGTTAACGCTTTCAAATAACTATAAATAAGAATAAACCACAACATAGGGATCAGTAATTCTAAGAAATCCTCAAAAGGGTCTAACGTTTTGCTTATTTCCCCCCATTCAAGAATATTGCTAAAATGATGAAATAAGGTCAATCCAAGAAGCCCAACGAGCAGCACCTTAATATCATGTGGTAAGGCCCGATTCCATCCACGCAACAAGACGATTAAGGCGACAATGACTGCAAGAAAAGAAATGAAACTAATCGTGGCCACATGAGGCATAATTTAGTGTCCTTATTTATATGCAAATATCTTCCAGCACCAAACGGCCATCAAAATCGAACTTGCGCTATAGCAAATATGTTCCAGAACATTCAAAAATTCGTTCCAAAATAAGCCTTCAAGGATAGTCAGAACATACCCAGCCAAAAGCACGTAAAATCCTGCAATAAGGATTTTCGCTACCGGAATACGTTTCACTTTCTGCCTGTTTACCAATATGAAAATCATGCAGCCTACACCTAATAAAAGCATGATAATTTCGTTTTGTTGTATCATATAACCCTGCTTTGAAATTTTTTCACTTCCACCAAAAAGACTTCATTCTCATCATTAATAAATGATATCCTAATTTGCCCTGAAGTATACTTGAATTGACAGAATTGGAAGGCAAATCAGCGACCACCAGCAAGGGTCCTTCTCTTTCCACCATATTTACTGCTTTTACCGAATTAAAGAAAGCCATAGAGTTAACTTAATTTTGCGGCACAGGGGGACACCTCCCGCACCCCCCTTTTTTTCTTTATTATTTTATTTTTTAATCATACAAGCTGGGGGTATGAGGAAAGCCCCTCGAGGGGCCGGAGCCTTGCTCCGCTGGTGATCACTGATTTGTGATCATTGTTATTTCGGTGTTTCCTTAGCTTCTTCCGCCTGTGCGGAGGCGGCAGCCGCGGCAGCACCGGCTTCGATAGCTTTCTTATCGTGTTCACCGGTTTCTTCCCCCGGCGGCAGGTAAACCGTCACGTTGCGATGGGCGAATTCGATGCCGTTTTCCCTGAAAGCCTCCTGTAACAACCGGTACACCTCCCGTCGGATAACAAA
>JARFPZ010000143.1 GCA_029288035.1 Desulfosarcina sp. | reverse complement strand
AATCCATCCTGTCGTCTGTCTTCAAGAATCAATGATATCGCCGCGGCCAAGCTTTCCTTCGCTTTTTCGACAGTTTTTCCCTGACCATTGGCACCCGGAATTTCGGGACAATAAGCGATAAACCATTCTCCGTCTTTTTCTATAATAGCTGTAAATTTATTTTCCATTGTTCACCTCTTAAATCGGCAAAGCATATAGGTCACATTTTTAATATAATCACATTACTAACTTAAGCGAAGGTTTTTAGTTTTGTTTCTTCCAGTTACCAACTACGATTATTGTCATTTACTAAAAATTCCCAGAACCGACAAATATCCAATGACAAATGCGCCGATTTTCACCCAATGCGACATACCCGCTATCTTCCGTTATCTGTCTTCTGTTTTCAGCCCTCTGTCTTCTGCCCTACATCGGCGGCTTTTTCTTATGAAACTCCGTTGCCCTTTCAAAACCATAGCCCACTTTCAAAAGCATCTCTTCGTTAAAGTGGTTTCCCAGGATCTGCAAGCCGATAGGAAGACCGTCTGCTGAAAACCCGCAGGGCACAGACATTCCGGGGATACCGGCCAGGTTGGCTGAAAGGGTAAAGATGTCCGACAAATACATGGTCAGGGGGTCATCGATTTTTTCTCCTATTTTAAAGGCCGCCGTGGGGGCCACCGGGCAGACGATGACATCGCAGGTTTTAAAGGCTTTCTTAAAATCCTCCGTGATAAGGGTTCGAACTTGGGATGCCTTGCCGTAATAAGCATCGTAATACCCGGCCGAAAGACAGTATGTCCCAATGATGATACGCCGCTGAACCTCCGGTCCAAATCCCTGTGATCGGGTGCTGCGGTACATATTCATCAGGTCTGTGCGGTCCTTGTTGCGGAAGCCGTATTTAACGCCATCGTATCTGGCCAAATTGGAGCTGGCTTCCGAGGGTGCGATGACATAATAGACGGCCACCGCATATTCAGTGTGGGGTAAAGAAATCTTCACCCGCTCGGCGCCCAGTTCTTCAAGAACCCCTACGGCATCACTCACCGCCGACATCACGGCAGGGTCCAACCCCTCGGCGGCGCTGTATTCCTCGGGAATGCCAACGGTAATCCCTCTCAAATCACCGTCGAGGGCGGCTGTAAAATCCGGCACATCCATAGAAACCGAGGTCGAATCGGCGGCGTCATATCCGGAAATGGCGTTCAGCAAACAGGCACAATCGGTCACGTTTTTTGCCAAAGGTCCGATCTGATCCAATGACGATGCAAAAGCGACCAGGCCAAAGCGGGATACCCGGCCATAGGTAGGCTTCATCCCCACGACACTGCAATGGGAAGCCGGCTGCCGGATGGATCCCCCCGTATCCGATCCCAGCGCTCCCAAACACATATCTGAAGCGACTGCCGCCGCGGAACCACCGCTGGATCCGCCGGGAATACAAGTGACGTCCCATGGATTGCGGGTAATTTTAAACCCGGAGTTTTCCGTGGATGATCCCATGGCGAATTCATCCATGTTGAGCTTGCCGACGATGACCGCCCCGGCGTCTTTTAACTTCCGAATAACCGTTGCATCATAGGGCGGTAAAAAATTTTCAAGAATTTTTGATCCGCAGGTGGTCGGCAAGGCTTGGGTACAGATGAGGTCTTTAACACCCAGCGGAATCCCGGTCAGCGGCAAACATTTCCCCTTGGAAATCGCCTCATCCGCCAGTCCGGCCTGCTGCAAAGCAAGTTCTTCCGAAAGGACAATATAGGCATCTATTTGACCCTCAACCGCCTCGATTCTGTCCAAAACCGCCCGGGTCAACTCCCGCGAGGAAATTTTCTTATTTTTTAGAAGCTCGTGGGCTTCACTAATAGTTAATTGATGGAGCTGCATGGATTATCACCTCGCTTAGTTTATGTTGTGGAATATGTAGATGAGTTTTCACCCCACCACTTTCGGTACCACAAAATTCCCATCTTCCTTCTCCGGCGCATTTGCCAGAACCCGTTCACGATCCAAATGTTGCCGTTGTCGGTCTTCGCGAAAGACATTGGTAACAGAAATTGCATGGGAAGTTGGCCGGATACCTTCCGTATCGACCTCATTGAGTTTGGCGACATAATCCAGAATATTTCCGATCTGCCCGGCAAATTTATTTATGGACGCTTCGTCCAGATCCAGCCGCGCAAGATCGGCCACATACAATACCTCGTCTTTGGTGATTTTCATTTATTTGTCCGTTGTCTGTTGTTTGTTGTTCGTTGTTCGTTGGCTAAATAAAAATTAACAATGCCAGAGCTCAAGGGTAAAAATTACAAGATATAAGGTTAAAGGCTAAGGGTATATGGAATTCGGAAAAAAATCCTTATCTTACATCTACTTGCCCACCGAAGCCTTGAAGGCAAAGGATTGACACATTAAATCAATTAAATTCTATCTTAAACCATTTTTCTGGCCAATACACCTTCCTTCTATGCGTCATGCGCTCTGCACCATGTTTTTAGTCTTTCACCTTTCGCCTTTTGCCTTTCACCTATGTCCTATTTTTCAATCAAAATTGGTTTTATACCCGCTCTCTTTAATTTTTGCATCGTATTGCGGGCATCCGCCTTGTTTCTGTACTCCCCGACCCTGACCCGGTACCAGATGCCTTTGCCCGGTACCTTTCCGATTGCCCGATAGGCGTGAAATCCAGTCTTCTTGAGCTCAGCTACTAGTCGGTCGGCATCCCGGGCGTTTTTCACCGAAGCAGCCTGAATGGTATAGGTTTTAACCGATGGCCGGATCTTGCTTTTAGATGCAATCGAAGGCTTTTGAAGCGGTTTGGTCGGCTTCTTTTCCGGAGATGGTTTTTTTTCGGTAATTTTTCTATCCGCTTTATCGTCAGTTGATCGAAGAGGCTTTTTTGCGGGTGGAGGTTCCGTTTTTTTGCTGATTGACGCAGAAAGCTTTTTCTTATCGAGTTGGGTATCCTCACGATTGTCTTTCAGGGCTTCGTAAAAATCAAGTTTGGTTTTATCTTTTGCAATCCCTGATTTCCCCTGGATTCGCGACCGTTCCTTATTCTCAAGATTCTCCCTGTCAGCCGCCAGTTTTTTTTGAATCCCGGCAATATCGAATTTAATCGGCGCCGTGTCCCTGCCGACCAGAATACCAATGACAAACATCCAGGCACAAACAAAGAAAATGAAGCAAGCCCAGCCGATAAGGGCTCTACGGCTTAAAACCAGAATCGGCTTTTTAGATAAAGGTACTTTCTTATTTTTTTTCATCTAACAATCTCTTTTTAAAAATCAGCGATCACCGGCAGAGCGAAGCCCGGCCCTTTCCAGAGGCCCTCCTCATACTCTCAGCTCTGCCGGTGATCGCTGATTTTTAAACCATAGAGGCTTTTTCCAGCCAAGTCAAGCAGCTTTAAGCCGGGACATAACTCCTTTAATTGTAAAGCAAAATTAGCTTTAGTCAGAGACTTCGTGTGGAATGCATGACAGCGGTAATGGGTTAAATCGGTTGATTGGATTTATTCTTCTGATTTTTGCGCTAGCTGATTTGATTAACTCCCTATATTGCGGGTGTCAAAATAATCAAGAGGCGAATGAGTGGCCCTAAATTCCCGTTCCTCATCCTCATTTTTAAACTTTGGTATATTTTTAATTGATATTAGCTCATTCATTTTTCCATCGCCTTTTCTCTATCCATGGCGGGGTGGAGGATACGGGCGACCTCTATCCCGTCCCCCTTTTCAACGTAATACGCAATGTGATGTGCAACTGGAAACGACCGTAAACCTTCCGTCAATTCATCGCGCTTTTGTCCAATTTTCGGGGTCTTCGCAATTACCCTGAGCGCCGCCGCCCGTATGGCTTCACGGTAAGCTTTTTCTTGTTCCCTGCCCCATGTTTT
>JARFPZ010000120.1 GCA_029288035.1 Desulfosarcina sp. | reverse complement strand
CCGCTGAGCAATACACGATCTTCTTTTTCGTGGGGACAGGTTCTCAAGGAGGCCATGCCGTCACATTTGTAGCAGTAGAAGGTCCAGTCGATTTTCAGCGGTGTACACAGCAACGCCTTGCCCTCGCCATCCGGTTGGGGGATCTTGTCGAATATGGTCTGGGCTTCGAACATCCCGTAGAAATCACCCACACCGGCATGATCACGGCCGATAATCATTTTGGAGCAGCCGTAGTTCTGACGGAAGGTGGCGTGCAGAAGGCCTTCTCGCGGACCGGCATAGCGCATGTCCAGCGGATAACCACCCTGGACGACATTTTTTTCCACAAAGTAATTTTTTACCAGGGTATCAATACATTTTACACGAACGCCGGCCGGGATATCGCCGGGTTTCAAATTGCCGACGAGTGAGTGAATATATACCCCGTCACAGACTTCTACTGCTATTTTGCAGAGATATTCGTGGGAACGATGCATGGGATTTCTCAGCTGCAGCGCAGCGACTTCACTCCAGCCTCTTTCATCAAAAATCTTGCGGGATTGCTCCGGGCGCATGTAGACCCCGGCATACCTGGTGGGGTATTCCGCCTCGCTCAGTACCTTGACCGGTCCGGCGAGATTGACGTCTTTTTGCTCCATGACCATCTGGACACCAGGATGATCGTCTTTGGCGATTTTCCAGAATTCCTCGGGTGTTGGCGTGCCTTCGCCCATGTACACTTTTTCGCATTCAAACTTTTTATCGGCGTCGGTCATTTCATATTTTTCGGTGACCTTCATGGTGGCCATGATTTCATCCCCTTCAGGATCGTAAAGGGAAATTTCATCGCCATCGTTGATGCCGGCGGCATCGTCTTTGGTGACCGACAGGGTGACCGGAATGGGCCAGAAGGTCCCATCGGCCATCAAATAGTTATCACACACGCCTTTCCAGTCTGCTTTGGTCATAAATCCGGTCAAAGGACTGAAGCCGCCGATGCCCATCATAATCAGATCGCCTTTTTCCCGTTGTGAAATGGAAATCTTTTTGAGGCCTTCGGCTTTGGTCTTTTCGGCATCCAACTCAGCGCCTTCGAGCAGGCAGCAGGTCAGACCTTTTCCGCCATGAGGTGGAATCAATTTTGACATTTGATTTTTTCTCCTTTCTCTATTTATTTTTCGAATGAATCGGCTACGCGACCGGTTCGCATATTTGATAAAAGATCGATAAATAGTAAGAAATATTGTCTTTGTCAAGAAGAATCCAACTGCTATGACCAATTTTGGATATTGGATTTTTGATTGCGGATGTATTGGATCGCTCCCGGCCGACGTAGCCAGCAAACTCCGCCGCAGAAACAACGGCTACGAAGGCCGGATAGGACACTATGGCGGAGTCGGCTTGTGGTATCGTTTTCCTCAAATGTTCATATTACTATAAATGCCGTCTAAAGCTTCGGCTCAATCATTGACACACATTCCATGTTTTGCCATACTTCGTGATCACAAAAAATAAATTTCCATCTCAAGCGATCGGCTCCAGGTTTGGTGTTTAACCCTTCAACCGCACGGCGGAATTCCTATGAAGCTATGTCAAGGCTGCGGCCAACTGCTGGCCGAAGATATCAGCACCTGTCCTGTCTGTGGCAATGACGTCGACGAGGGCAGAAAAACCATCGATGATTACCGGATCATCGAGGTTCTCCACGAAGGGTATGCCACGACCCTCTGTCGTGCTGTCAAGGAGGATACTGAAGAATCGGTCATGATCCGCATCTTCAGCCCGCAGTCCGGTGTTGACGAAAAAATCGCTGAACGCCTAAAAAATGAGCTGCAAGAGCTTCAGAAACTTCCCGAAGAATATTTTGTCAGGCATTTCGAGATTCGGAAATCATCCGACGGTCTGTGGTACCGGGTCAGCGAGTGGCTGGACACGGAAAACTGGGGAAATTTAATCGCATCCGGTGTTTTTCAGGACTACCGGGTCGCTTTCCAGCTCTTCTACCGGATTGCTTCCATCCTGGAAGGCCTTCACCGCATCGGTCATTTCATCCCCCATTTGATCTTGGACGACATTCTGGTCGTCAAGGGTGACGACGGTGAGCTCAAGATTAAAATCGACTACAAACTATCCCGTTTTTTCGATCCCAAATTGGATCGTCCCGGGCCGACCCTGCAAAGACTGCTGTCCTGCCACCCAGATATCATCAACCAGCGGCCACTGGATTTTCGCAGCGATATCTGGTCTTTGGGAAAAATCTTCGTGGAGCTGCTGACAGCCGAACATGATTCGACGGATTTTCAAGCCGAAATTGACGCGTTGTCTCTGCCCCCGGAATTTGCCGTGCTGCTTAAAGCCATGTTGGCGGATGATCCCAACCTGCGCCCCCAATCCATGGCCGAAGTTGCTGAAAGCCTTTCTCGCATAAAAGAAGAGGAGATTGAATCCGCCATGCATCGCCGTCGCGAAACAATGCAACCGCCGGTGCAGGAAATCCGAAGCCTGAAAAAACGGATCGGTCAGCTGGCCCTGGTCATCGGTGTCGTAGCGATACTGGCAATACTGGCCTGGTTTTTTTTCGTTTTCAGGCAAAAAGATACCGAAAAGATTTTCGGCGAGCATGCCAATCGATATGCGAAATCCGTCGCTTTTGTTTTGACCGAATACTGGCTTACTGCCGGTGACAGTCGTGTTTACCAGAAACGTGGTGAGGGTACCGCTTTTCTGGTGGACAACACCGGTTATCTGCTTACCAACCGCCACGTGGTCTGCCCATGGCTGGAAGATGGCAATCTCCATCTCTGGATTCGTCGACTCATGGATCAGCAAAGCGCTCTTCAGCTAAATTATCGCGTCTTTCTGTGGTTTGAAGGCGAGAAGGCCTTCAATCGATTGCTGGGGTTATCGAAAAGCGCCGAGTTGGATGATATTTATAGACTATCTGCGGCCTTTCGCACAGACGGCCAACCCCGCCTGGCCATCGCCGGCGTCGCCCGATGGCCGGACAGAACCTGGCAATTGATCCAATCCCCCCTCAAAGATGACTTTGCCGTGCTCAAGATCGATCGGGTGCCTGAAGGTCTTTATCCGCTGCCGCTGGATGAAAAAATGGAGGCGTTAAAAGTACCAAAGTTGTCCCCGGTGATCGCCCTCGGCTTCCCCTTGGGCAGCCGGACCCAGGAAGCCACTGTCAACGTCAGCGTCACTCAGGGCCATGTCCGTCGGGCATTCGAAAACTTATTGCAAATGGATACCTCCATCCATCCGGGCAATAGCGGCGGACCGGTTATCGACCTCCGCGGCAAGGTCATCGGAATCGCTTCCAGCGTGGCCTTGGATTGGATCGCCGGCCCCGTGCCGGTTGCCACCCCGCTGTCAGACATGGGTATGGTGCTGCCCATCAACAAGGCGGCTGTTTTTTTGCGCGAATTAAAAGCCGGCAAGGTGAAATGGAATGGGGTGCTGGATTTGTCCGTCAATGCCAAGATCAAAAAAATAATGGACCTGGCTGACAAACGACGTTGGTCTGAAGCCCAAGCGCTGGCGGATCAGGAGTTGCAAACCAGTTTTGATCCCACTCTCCTGTTGACCGCAGCCATGATTCATTTTTGTGCCGCCGATCACGAGAAAGCCGGACCTCTGTTCGAGAAAGCATTGTCCATGGACGACAAGAATGACCAGGCCCGCCTGCTGCTTTTTTTAATCGACTGGCTGGCCGACCGCTCGACTGCGAGTCCCTATGGACGGGAATTGCTCGCGCTGGACTGGCGGTCGCCAAATGAGTTTTTCGGTTACCTGGTGCGGGCCCTGGAAGGAAAGATTGCCGAAGACAGATTCCTGCGGGGAGGATACACCGATTATGAACGCCATTGGCTGCGTTATGTAGCAGCACTGGTTGCCGACAGGAATCACGATACGGCAAAAGCTGAAAAGTTGCTTCAACCTGTGGTTTTGATGACCGGGCATGAAACCTGGCTTCACTTTTTGGCACTGGCCCGACTGGAAAAAACACAACAGCAAAAGCTGGCGAGCATTGAAGACCTGGAGACCCGCAGGCAGTATCAGTCGCAACTTGACCAATTTGCCCAAATGTTTGAAAAATCCCGCCCCAAGCTGGCCAAACGCCAGGCCCTGCTGGCACCGCTACTGGCAAAACTCGAACAGGATTCACTGGCGCCCAACACCAAGCGGGCGATGTTGGAACAGGCCCTTAACATCGATCCCGCAAACGGAGATCTGCTGGTTGAGATGGTGTTTTACTGTGCTATGGAAGACGACTGGGATTCGGCGCTGGAATATACAAATAGATTTTTTTCCCTGGATGGTCGTGAGAATGCCGGGCAGTTGCAGGTTGGTTTGCTGAAGGCAGAAATTTTATACAACCTGGGCCGCAAGGAAGCGGCACTGGCCGAGCTGAAGACGTTTCTGGACAATACCGAAGATGCCTGGTACCGCTCGATTGCTGAGTGCCTGCTGGATCAGGAGAAGGAGAAAACCCTGACGCAAAAAGCCGGGGAAAGTCCGGAATATCTGCTCACCGGCCATATGGCCCTGGCTTTCTGGGCCGAGGGCAATGGGGATAAAGGCAAGGCCATCGACCATTACCGGGAGGCCTTGGGCTCTTACATGGACGATATGATCGAATATGTTTTTGCCGTGGAACGAATCAAAAGGCTTCGTCAACCGCCTCAATAGATCATATTTTGCCTCTTTGCGGAATTAATAAATGTTAAGGTTTTGCCGGCCGATGAACGCGTCTTTTTCCCCTCGACGTGTTCTTGAGCGGCAGGCGTGGTTCGCCCCCACCGCGGGGGAGGATACTCTTGTCCTCCGAAGCGACCCATACAAAGCGTGACTGCGCTTTACTCCCCTTGTAGGCGGAAACCCGGAAACGGCGAACATGGAAGCTGCAACTCATCAAGAGTTGCTCGAAATTCTTACTCGACTCAGCCGACCATACCGCCAGACACCCCTGTTTGCGAAGCGCGCGGCGACAGGCCTGAATTCCTTCACGACCATACAGACGGCGGTTGCCTGAATCTGTCATCACGCTGGGACCATTATCGACATCCAGCAGGATCGCATCGAATCTGTTCCTGGAACGTGAGATAAGCTCGACGATATCGCCCGTCTTAAGGTCAACTCGTTCGTCCCCCAAAGGCTGGTCGTTGAGTTCTCCGAGGAACTCAAGATTCCATTCGACGACCGCGCCCAACAGTTCTCCGACCACCACTTGGGCGTGAGGGCTGAGCATATCGAGAGCCTGGCGCAAGGTATAGCCCATGCCCAAGCCTCCAATGAGTATGCTGGGTGCCTTGCGACCAGCCAGATGCGAACAACCCAGCCGCGCCAGCGCCTGTTCCGACTCATGTTGGCGACTGTGCATCAAATCCTGACCGTTGATGGTGATCGAGAAATCACGGTCATGCTGATAAAGCAGCATCTCGCCTCCGTCCGGGGTCCGGGTTGAAGCTATTCTTACTCTCGGCTTCACAGTGGCCTCCTAGTATCCCGTCTTAAAGGTTTTGTAAATTGGACAATATTGAATTTGAATATCCTTCTGATGTTTTTCTCTAATCCGGGATTTATCAATGTGTAGGTCCGGCCCTTTTGATTAATTTTGGGTGTGCCATTAACAGCCTGTTTTTAGGCGTTATCTCCTCTGGTATGGTCCGGGTAATAACGGCATACCCTTTTGCCCTTAACTGCGCCGCCCTTGTTACATCAATGGCAAGTGGACCATCTACCCATCCGCCAAGTCCGCCCAGGTCACCCATTTTAGTATCATGGCAGCAAGGTAATACAGCCAGTTTTGCGCAGGCATTTACCGCGGTCTCAATTATTGTATCGGTAAGCCGGCCGCAGGCGTGCACTGACACAGCGATGTCATCCGGATCCAAGTTAATGTCTTCAACACGGGAATTCAGATAATTGATGCGATTTTTCAGACGTGGCCACCTGTCAATAATGATCTGTGAAAGCCTCCTTGTATTCTCAGTAAAATCAAGATCAACAGCCAGGGCCTCTTCAGAGCTGTCATCCAGCAACAGCATGATATGGGCTAAAAGGCCATGCCCACATGCCAGATCCACAACTCTTCCGCCCCGGTATTTCCGGCGAATCCGTCGTGCCACCTCCCATGCTTCAAACAGCTCTTTGCCGGGCAGGGTCCCTGCGCGGCACACTGCCCGGGCAATCTTATCAAAAAGAGTATTACCCGGAAAAGCAGCTATCTGTTTTTCTGTTAATCTGCTCTTGGTGGACTTTTTCATTCAGTTTGGCCCTCTGATACAGCGTATCGGTACCATGACAACAGATTGAAGATTCAATATGGATAAAAAATGTCTGAGGTATTATTTTTTAAAGGGCCTCAGACGCCTTTATCCTGGACAGGCCAGGGATTAAGGTGTTGGTGCGGTTGATCCCCGGCAGTTGGCGGACTTTTTCATGCACAAACTGGGAGATGATCTCGGCATCCGAACTGAGCAGATCACGCGTCAGGACCACTTTCACCAGAAGATCCACATCCCCGTGGACGGAATGGACCTCTCTAACCTCCTCAAGTTCAAAGAGCCTCTCAATGAGCTTAATCTCTCTTTTGGCTTGAACGTTCATCAGAATAAAAACGGTGATGCCCCGTTTCATTTCCGGATATTCAGCGTCTTTTAAATCGGCCATTTTTTTTCGGAAATCCTCCATGTTTTTTGTAATGAGCTTATCAATGCCGATACCGTATTGACGTTTTCGGCCCTCTTTCCAGTGATGCAGGGTGATATAAGCATAAAGATCGGCAATGGTCCGCTCGGGA
This sequence comes from Desulfosarcina sp., assembly GCA_029288035.1. Classification (GTDB taxonomy): domain Bacteria; phylum Desulfobacterota; class Desulfobacteria; order Desulfobacterales; family JAFDCJ01; genus JAFDCJ01. The sequence goes on along the minus strand of JARFPZ010000120.1, from coordinate 365 downwards.
AAAGAATCAATCAATCGCGCCCGTCTGATGATGGTGCACAACGGGCGGTAAATCGCCTTGTACCAATCCAAGGCCGCATTTTCATAAGAAATCGTGACCCCCTGTTCAGCCTGCATGGTTTCCCGGTGATCGGTTATCTGATCGAGCAGATGCGCATATTGGCTGACCTCCGTCAGATTTATTTCGTAGGGCAGCTGGGTACGGTCGCTAAATTCTGCCCGCTCGCGGTAAAGGAGGTTTTGAAGGGTATTTTCCGAGGGGATAAACTCGAAAATGTGGGCCAGGATTTCATCATGATTCAATTGCTTGGCCGCCGCTATGCGGTGATTGCCGTCCAGAACATAGTAGTCGTCTTTAATCTGATA
>JARFPZ010000077.1 GCA_029288035.1 Desulfosarcina sp. | reverse complement strand
TTGCGAAATATCCTTACCAATGCTAATGGTAAACTTTTCAGTGCACTTTTGCAGAAAGTCCTCATCTGCTCCCCCGTTGTCGCTGGCCCACTTAATCGCTTCCATCAGCTTTGGTTGACAGTCCGGTTGTTGAGCGGCTTTTAGGAGCAGCGTCGGGTTCGTCGTTGCATCGACCGGCTGGAAACGCCGAATGGACTCGATATCACCTGTGTCGGCGACAACCGTGGTCATAGCTTTGAGTTGGTTCAGTTTACTCATGGTTATCTCCCTCGATTCAGTTATTAACTGGGAACTTTATAAAGAAATGAGAATAAAAGGGTTCGGCGTCTGTCTGCGTAATCACTTCAGACGCGCTTGACAGTCCCTCCCCTCACCAGTTCAGATGATGATCATCTTGGCAAACTTCGCATGCAATGCGTCTATCTGCTTTTATTTTCGGGCGTTGTCATACTGGTCGATCCGCTGGATTTTTTAGTTCAGACCTGCCGCCCGGTTCATATTCGGACCGCAACCAATTCACAATTACCTTCGTCTACAGGGAACGGTCTACTGTTTAAGCGCTATGATTGAATCGGCCATTGCACACAGGATGAGCCAGCACGAAGTAGCTCCGGCATCTAAGACGCCTCGTGATCGCTCCCCCAATCTGCTCGACCTGCCCACTTTTGCCACCATATCCACGGTGGAGTCCTTGCCTTTTTCCGCAGCGACCTTCATGGCCGTGAGTGCCGTTAAAAAATCTTTTCCGTTTTTACGCTGTGTCTCAAAGGCTATGACCGCCGGCTCCAGAGTATCCAGCAGGGTTTTGTCACCAACTTTGGCACTGCCGATGTCCTTGATGGACTCCAGAGCCCGAGTGAGCATGTCGTTGAAGACCTCGGCATCGATGTTTTCCTTTTTCCGAACGACCCTGAACATCTGCCGGAAAAACGTCCCATACAGCGGCCCCATTGATCCACCGATGTCGTCCAACATAATATCACTCACAACTTTAAAGCCGGTGGTCAGATCCGTCGCTTGACCGGCCAGTTTCTCTTTTGTCTGGGTTACCGCTTTGTTCATGTTAATGCCATGGTCACCGTCACCGATAGCACCATCGATCTCACTAAGGTAGGTGGTGTTCTCCTGGATGACTTTTATGATCGCATCAACGATCACCACCCCTTGCTGATTGGTAAAAGATTCCATAATTGATCACTCCTTGAAGTGTTTAAGGCCCATTGAATTTGCTTCCAAGTCCATTAGTTCCTTAAGTTCGTCATCGAGTTTCATGATCGATAGGGTTACGCCCATCATTTCGAGTGAGGTGAAGTAGTTGCCTACATACGACCTATAAACGGAGATATTCTTCTCTCGCAGAAGCGCCTCGACCTTGTTGTAGAGGATGTACTGTTCCATCACCGGGGTAGCACCGAGTCCGGAGACAAGAACGACGACTTCATCATTTGCTGCAAACGGCAAATCCGGCAGAACGACATCGACCATCCTGGCGGCCATCTCGTCAGCCGTTTGGATATCCATCACCTCGATTCCCGGTTCTCCGTGATGCCCTATGCCAACCTCCATCTTGCCAGGCTCAATAGTAAAGTTGGGTTGGCCGACGGCAGGGATGGTACAGGGAGTCAAACCGATGCCGATACTGCGGGTATTATCGATAGCTTTTTGGGCTGCAGCGATCACTTCATCAAGGGTTCCCCCTTGGGCAGCCTTGGCACCTCCTACTTTCCACATCAATATTTCACCGGCAACGCCACGCCGCTTTTCTATTTCTTTCTTTGGCGCAGAGGCGACGTCGTCGTTGGCTACCACCTTCTTTACCTCTATATCATCGTCCTCGGCCATCTCTATGGCCATCTTGACGTTCATGTTGTCCCCTGCGTAATTCCCATACAGACAGGCCACGCCTTTGCCGGCGTCCGCAGCCTTAAACGCATCGTAGAATGCCTTTGCCGAAGGGGAAGAAAAAATCTCGCCCGCTGCCACGGCGTCCACCATGTTTTTTCCAATGTACCCTATAAATGCCGGCTTATGGCCGGATCCGCCGCCTGTTACGATCCCCACCTTGCCGGCAATCGGCGCCGGCTTGTACTTGAGCACGCGTGGGTTGCTGGTCGAAGCGATCAGATCCTGATGGCATTTGATAAATCCCTTCAGCATGTCCTCTACAACCTGATTCGGGTCATTGATAATTCTCTGCATAACTACCCCCTTTTAGATTAGCAGTAACACCAGCCCTTTTTCAGATGGGCAAGTGCTGCCTATCTCAATAAATGTTCTCTTATTGTGCCTCTTCATTAAATGAGAAGCTTCGATATTTAATATGTCAAAATATGATTGCCGGCGATTAAAAGGATGTTATTCACCTGCGATAGGAAACGTATTTGCGCCTTGAGGCATGACGGTTATTTGCGGTGTTGGCGTACCACATTTTTGGTAAGCCAACTTCAAGGCCGCACTTATGGTGGAAACTGGTTCAACATGGGCCTTGCGGGCCAGTTCCATATTATCCTTCTCCGTTAGCAAAATAATAGTCCCTTGATTCTTGTACTCCATTTGTCGAATTGCCAGCCACCCGGAAATAAGAAAATTATCCCTCGCAGCGGTTTCCAACGAAGGAATGTCCGGGTAGCGAAACCAGTCAAAAAATTCGGGTGGGTCGGAAATATGAGGGCATTGAGCCAAAATGATGGCGACGCCCCCCGGCCGCATGGCATAGACGGCATTATCGATAGTTTTCTGAGATTGATAAAGATTGATGTCCTTGGGGTAACCGCCTGCTGAGGCAATGACGATATCGGCTTGGGCCTCGATGGGAACCCCAAAGATACGCTCTGCCATTTGACACGCCTGTTGCCAGGCGGAGACCCAATTCCCCGTAAATATCCCGGTAATGTCACCGTCCATATTGGGGACCACGTTCACCAGAAAATCCGGATTCACAAAAGCGGCCGCCTCCATCATGTCCTCATGCATGGGATTGCCCGATGTTATACCGGTCGCTGTGGATGGATTCGTTCCGCCGCCGACCTCGTCAGTGAGGCAGCGGAGATGATTTTGCTGAATGGTTTTCAGGGATGATACGCCAGGCAGGATACCTTTTCGACCACCGCCGAATCCAGCCATATAGTGATAAATCACCCCGCCTGTGAGAATCACCCGGTCCGCTTCGGCAACCAGACGGTTCACTGCCACCTGAGTACCCCGGCTCGTGGTGCCCAATTCAACCATATTGGCGGTATCATAGGCGTTGTGATTGACAATTCTGACACGTTTGCACACCTCTTCCGAGCAGAGTTCGGCAAACTCTTCCTTACTATTCTGGCGATGGGCACCAACGCCGTTTATGATTGAAATCTGGCTGTCCTCCAGACCTGCTTGATTTAGGTAGTCCATCAGAATTGGCAGCGTTAGATTACTACGCTGCCAGACACGGGTAATATCCGGGACGATAATTACCACTTTATCACTGGGCTTGAGTATTTCTCTCAACGGTGGTGCATCAATGGGATGGTCTAACGCGAATCTATACGCTTCTGGTAGATCCTCACAGGCAGGACGGTTCCATCCAATCAACTCATATGGAAGCGCCTTTTCAGGTATATCGAAAGAGATTTCTTTCTTGCCAAACTTTAGAGAGAATTTTTTCTGTGTCATTCGAGGGGGATCTTTCTCACATAGGTTTGTATCCAAACGCAATCGGTATGACCATGATCAACCATTCCCAGTATGTCGCAATAAGCAAAACGGCAAGTGACGACATGATAAAAGGCACAATGGCTCGTGAAACCAATTCAAGGCGGGTGTTCGCTATGGAACAGGCGATGAAAAGGCACACACCTACAGGCGGCGTCGTCAGCCCGATCACCAGATTGAGTACGAGGATGACGCCGAAGTGAAGGGGATCGATACCGATGCTTACCATTAACGGCAGAAGGACAGGCGTTAGAATAATGAGTGAAGCCGCAGTCTCCATAAAGGTCCCCACGATGAGCAACACGACGTTCATGAGCAGTAGAATGATGATGCGGCTATCTGTCAGGCTGAGAATCGCTTCGGTCACCATCTGCGGGACTTGTTCGCTGGCAAGCACCCAAGAAAAAATGCTGGCCATTCCGATAACCAGCATAACCAGGGAACTGGTCGCTGCCGTATCGATGAGGAGTTTGGGTAAGTCTTTGAGT
>JARFPZ010000064.1 GCA_029288035.1 Desulfosarcina sp. | reverse complement strand
TCCAAAATTCCTTGATAATTATTTGGGAAGCATCTTCCGAATCAATGGCCCCGTTGTGAGAATGTGGCAGACAGGATTCAATTAGACTCATGTTTCCATCAAGCCCAAACTCATGTTGAATATAGTTGCCGAGTGAAGTCTGTAGCTGCGGTAATTCACACTCTGATTTGATAGCAACTTCTACTTTGTCTCTAAATGGCAAATGATATAAAAGATATTGAACTGCCTGACCGACGCTTGACGGACATGCTTCATTTACTTTGAAGTTTTTTTTCGAATTCTTTTTCAATCTTTTCTCTCCTCTGTACTAGCCGGTAATTGAACGTTCTCTTCTGAATACTTTTTTGAACCTTTTCCGCAAGAGCAAGCCTTTCTTCGTTATCCACACCCCGCCTCCATAAATTAGTCCACCGATACGAGTAGTGTTCAATAGGTAGTCATAAGCATTAAGAATATGCCAAATCTTGTTTCACGTTTTACAATGTTTGTGCCAAAAATCATAATATCCATAATTATCATTAATTACGATTGGTTAGAGAATTTTTTCGAGTGAGGATTTTGTCGAAATACGGAAGTGAGTTTCCGGATTTTATGAGTATTTATTCACACTTTAAGGCATAGACTCTACAGTAGGTTTTAAACTAGCTGCAAATGAGAATTATGAACTGGTGATGGTGACTATCGTCAAGTTTTTTACTTCATTTGTTTACAAGCCAGAACAAGCAAAGTTGAATCTGTTTAGCTACTTCAGGTCCTGTTATCTCCGTGGGTATCCAACCCGTTCGATGAGAACTTTTCTTCACCATTCTATCCAATTTCTTTCATAATCCGCGACAAGTAGTTATTACTACTAATCTCGTATCTATCTATATTTATTGGTTTATTTTAATTTTTAATTTTTGGCACGCGATTTGCCATTGTGAATGACTACCTTATCAAGCTTCTTACGTTTTCGAGGAGCAGTAAAACTAGCAAGAGATGTTAAGATATCGCAAAGAAAGGGAGGAAAGTAATGAGGTCAAAAGAAAAAATCAAAAGCATAATACCACCTGCATTTGTAAAATGTCTTTTTACTTTATTCATAATTTTTTCAGCTATCGGCATCTCATATGCAGACTCAATGATGTCGCCATTGCTGCTCCATAAAAATCAGAAATACACAGTGAAAAGTGAAACAATTCGTGTTGTAACTGCTTACAATGTCGGAGACCCTCGCCAAACAGACGATACCCCCTGCATCGCCGCAAATGGAGAAGATATTTGTAGCGCCCTGGCCAAAGGTGAAGTGCGATGTGCAGCCAACTTTGTCCCATTAGGCTCACATTTATATGTGGATAAAATTGGCGTGTGTTTGGTTACGGACCGAATGAATAGACGTTACCGTAACCGGGTAGATATTGCCATGGAAAAGGATGAATACCACAAAGCACGTCGATTCGGTCGCCAGAAATTGCAGGTTAAGATTTTAGATAACAATCTGACCAAAAATTAGTCCATTTGGTGACACGATCATTATTATGATCATCATTTGTTCCTAACTTTATCAAAAAAACGATGTCACATTATTTTGAAAACATTTCATGCTATGAAAAATTTTTCATAATTTCTATGTAAAACATTTCATATCTACGAAAGACCGCGACTTTCAAATTTTTATATCTATTCGATTTATTAACAAAATATTAAAATCTGATAAGGCGGAATAATTTGGCAGGATTTTTGCTGTACGTCTAAGCGAAGGCATTTAACTTTTTTCTTAGCTCCGATCCGAGTTAATATTTGCCCGTTCGTGCGCATAATACCTAAGTGGCCGTCTCTCGTTGCCTGTAACCTGAATGCTTTCAATCTTGGTTAACACTGCAAAAAGGAGATTTATGGGTTTTATGGCTGTACCATTTTTTAAGAATTTTTCTTAGGGGGAAAAAATGATAAAGCCAATATTGATATCGATAATACCACCAATAATTATTGCTGCGCCTTGGTTTCTTGGAAGTAAAGTCTTAAACTTAATCTCAGAACCTGTTTCCTTAATTTTAAGCGGTTTAATTCTTATTGGACTCGCGAATATCGGCAGAAATAAGTTAAAGAAGAACTAACCAAATTGTATAGTTCAGTCAGAGAATTTTTTATTCCTGATTATCTGAACTTTCCATATTCTTAGAAACTCAGCGTTGATTGTCCTCTCTTACGATTATTGATCTCATGCGGGATCCTGCTCTGAGTAGAGCTCCTTCCCAAACTAATATTCATCGACTTTTAGCTGCATTTAAAAATCAATATAGCGAAATAATTTAGAAAAAATAAATCGCCAATCTGGTATGGATAACCGGCAACTACTTAAATATATACCAGATATGGACGGTAGCAAATTACCTGCCTTTCCCCCGATTCGGAGTCAAGGATCCTTTTCATCATGCGGGCCGTTTTCAGCTACCTGTTATCAATTGACTCATATGGTCGGTCTTGAAGAAGGGCGGAATAATAAAAACAACGATAATTCGATCAAATTTTCACCGAAATGGACCAGTGATTTTTTCAGCAAGGGAGAGGATTCAGGCCGGCAGGCGAATGGTAATGGTGCAACCGGGACCGTCATTGTCAGACGCAGTTACAGTGCCGCCCATCAGGTGGATGAATTTTTTTACCAGGGCCAGACCGATGCCGGTGCCGCGGGTGGTGCGAGTAAGGGAATTGTCTACCCGGTAAAAATCATGGAATACTTTTTTCAGGGCATGGCGCGGGATACCGGGTCCGGTGTCGGACACCATGATTTTCACCTCTTTCGGCTCCTGCACAGTTTGGATACCGATCTTGCGATCAGAAGCGCTCCTACCGAACTTGATGCTGTTTTCAATCAGGTTGATCAATACCTGTATCATCACTTCGCGGTCATATTTAAAAGGCCGCAGCCGACCCGGCCTCACGGTTAGGATAAAGCCTTCCTGCTTAAGCTTTTCGGACATGACCGCCTGGGTTTCGGCAATTACCTCTTCAAAAGTGCCCGTCTGCAGGTTGATGTGCCGCTGGCTTTTTTCCAGTTTTGACATTTCCAGCACATTGTTGATGAGTCGGGACAGGCGCACACCTTCCGAGTCCAGAATACGAAAATATTCCTGTTCGCGTTCCGGGTTTGCAGCAATGCCCTGCTCCAGCATTTCGATATACATCCGGATATTGGTCAGCGGGGTCTTCAATTCGTGGGTAACGGAAGAAACAAATTGGGAGCGTCGATCGGAAAGCTCGACAATGGTCCGCACACTGCGGTAAATGGCAAACAACCCCATCAAAACGATCAGCGCCAGAACGATCAGCATGATGGACAACGTTTGGCGGCCATCGGACCGCGGAATCCGATCGCAAGTTAACGAGGCTTTTAGAAAACTAAACGGAGAGGGAAAACCGCGGTTGAGAATAAAATCGGGATTCTGGGAAATCTCTCCGACTTGCACCACCTTGGCTTCGCGCTCCTGATCTACCACACTAAGCCTTAGTGCGGTAAATTGAGATAAGGGCTGCGTCAGGAAATAGGTCCGGGTAAGATAGCCTAAAAAAGCGTCCACTCCCAGGAGAAACCCCTGGCGATATATCTGGCTCTCTATCATAATCCGTCGGAAGATAAAGATCTGTCCATCGTTTAAAAAGACAGCACGCAAGGGCGCCACCTCCACCTGAAACCCGGTCGCGTCATCGGTGTCTGCCTCGGCTGTCGGTTGACCGGCATCTACCGATTCCGCTACAAAGGATTCTTCAAATCGGCGCTTTTTAAAGCTCAGCGTTTTATCCCCCACCCTACCTTCGGCCATACTAGGAACATCCTTACGATCTTTGGGTTTGCCGGCAAGGGGAACGCTGCTCCTCATCACTTGCGGTGACGCCGGTTTGGCAATATTGGCCGCCTGACCGACGGTTATCTTTTCGAGTCGCTTCTCTGTTTGCCCCAGATAAATTTTTGAGCGCTGGGCCCGCGATAAATCCAGATATCTGTCGGCCAATCCGCGTACTTGTTTACCCTCTTTTTCGGCGATTATTTCAGCCTGTCTAGATTTAAATCTATCTGTCACCGTCACCCGCTTACGGTTAAAGATCTCGTTGGCATCTTTCAGCTCTGATATGAGCTCGGCGTGCTCGGGGGGTATTTGCCCGCCGGTCTCCACCAGGGGGGTTTGAAACGAACCGTCGGGATTATTCTGAAAATATCCGCGTATATAGTTTTCCCGGGGTATTTGGGACAAAGGAGACCGCTGCGGCTCATCGACACCTCGTCGCCCGCCGGAAGGTAATACCTGAAAATTAAATTCATCGATGGCGCGGCCTTCTTCCGTTTGCACCAACACCGCTAATGCCTGTTCCATCTCGTCAAAAAGGGTTTCTGCGAAATATCGCAAGGTAGCTGCTTCTTCCCGCTCCAGCCCGCGGTAGGTTTTAAAAACAAAAAAGGCAAGCGGTATACAAAGCGCCAGCGAAAAGATCAGTATTAAAAGTTTAAGTTTTTTCATATTGAATTTCGCCAGATATTAAAGGGGCAATGAAATAGGAAACAGTCGCCATTCCGGACTTGATCCGGCATCCAGTCTGTTTTCCTGGATTCTGGCGTTTGCCAGAATGACATTGGTTCAGGTATTTACGGACGCGAGTGCCATGCCGGAATTGAATATTGAATCGAAAAGATTCAACCATTCTCTAACCCAAAACCTGCAACCCGTAACCCGTTACCCCTCACCCCGTCTCCAGCCGGTACCCTTCTCCCCGAATCGTTGAAATCAAGGGCGTGTCACCAATCAGAGCTGAAATTTTTTTTCGCAGCTTGAGCAAATGGATATCAACCGTGCGGGTTTCGATGTCGGCGTCGGCATAATGCCAAACTTCGGTCAGAAGCTCCTTTTTCGAGACGATTCTGTCCTGGTGGCGATGCAGAAATATGATGATATCCATTTCTTTGCGGGTTAATTCCAGGGATTGGTCTCCAATCCGAGCCATCAGGTTCTTACCGTCAAAAAAAATGCCGCGACAATGAATTTCTTCATCCCCCAGATTTTTCCCGGTGCGCCGCAATACGGCTTCAACCCGCACCATGACCTCCCGCAGGGAAAAGGGTTTGGTGATGTAATCATCTGCCCCGGATTTAAATCCCGTGACAACGTCATCTTCCGCCCCTTTGGCCGTAATGATAATAATCCCCTGGGTTGGCTTTTGTTTACGGATCGCTTTGCAAATTGAAAATCCATCCAGGGTCGGCAGCATCACATCCAACAAAATCAGATCAAATTGTTCATCCACTGCCACCCTGAGACCTGCACCACCGTCTTCAACTCCTTTAACTTCGTAGCCGTTGAATACCAGCACATCCAATAGACCACGCAACAAAGCCGTGTCATCTTCAACCACCAGGATTCGCGCTTTGGATTGTTTCAATCTAAATATCTCCCAGTTATATAGAGTTGATTTCTAATGGTTTATTTAATCTCTGTGAGCATTTGATGACAACGTATAATGCAAACATCGGACAACCCGTGATGAGTTTCTACTCTTACCCATTTATCAAAATCGCATCATATTTGCGAAGGACTCAAATAATAAAATGGTTTCGCCACCAGACACGAAGTTAAAGTATTATAAACGGTTGTTGTTGGTGTCTTTGTGCCTTGGTGGCAGTTATTTCCAGTTTTGTCGGGTTAAGTATAGAGTATATCAGATGTTCACAAATTCAAAGTAAAAGTTATGCAAATATTCTTCCGTTTTCTTTTACACTTCTTTGAATTGCATTTGGCAGCTGCTGAAGTAAAATTGAAATATGGAAGCAAAACCGGTTTTCACTTTTCCGTTGACTAGACACACAAATTCAGGGCCGACCTCATTCGAAAAAAAATTCTCGGAAAACCCTGATATTTACAGAATTTAAAGATTTTGTAGTAAAAATCAGTAGTTCTGAATTTTAAGCCGAAAGGAGCCTATCATGAAACGAACACGATTGAAAAATTTTCTACTGATCTCCATTCTTATCGCCGCCACCGGTGTGGCCATGGCCTATTCATCAAATACGATCGGTGTGCTTGGGTCGAATAGGATTTCTGGCCCATCTCCCAATGGTGCAGGAAATGATGGAATTCTGGGGATGTCCGGCCATCTGATTCAAAACAAAGTTCTACTGGGGTCCGACGGCATCGTGGGCTTCAACCTCACCCTGCAGGCCGCAGAATTGCCTTCAACCGACGTCCGTGAAGCCCGAAATGTGGACATGGTGATCGTCCTCGACCGCAGCGGTTCGATGAAAGGCCGTAAAATAGAGGATGCCCGCCGGGCGGTGTTGGCGTTATTGTCGGGCCTGTCCGACCAAGATCGCTTTGCCCTGATTACCTATTCGGATGGTGTTCACATCGCCTCCGGCCTGTCTAATGTCACTGCTGCCAACCGGGCTGGCATGGTCTCGGCCGTCAACACCATCCGGGCAGGTGGAGGTACCAACCTCGGCGCCGGCTTGCAGGCCGGAATCGACATTCTTTTAGCTTCAAGCCACCACCTAAATGCTGCCAAAGTCATTTTGATCTCCGACGGCCTTGCCAATAAAGGGCTAACCAATGTCAGGGCGCTGTCCGAAATTGCCGCCGTCGCCGTGGAAAAGGAGTTTGCTGTCAGTACGGTAGGTTTGGGGATCGATTTCAACGAGCATTTGATGACAGCCATCGCCGACCGAGGAACCGGCAGCTATTATTATCTGGAGAATCCGGCAGCGTTTGCAGACGTATTCCAAAAAGAATTTTTCAATACCCAATCAGCAGCCGTGACCGGCGTGAAAGTCCAATTCCCTCTGAATAGCGGAATCACCCTGATCGATGCCGCCGGATACCCGATAATTAATCACAATGATTATTTGGTTTTTTACCCGGGCAACCTGCGTTCTGGACAAACTCGCAAACTGTTTCTAACCCTGAAGGTTCCGACGAATCGTCAAAAGACGTTTGAGCTCGATACAATTAAACTCAGCTATCAGTACGACAACCGCACTTATGAAACCGCCTTGGAGGAAACTCTTACCCTTGCTTGCGTGAGTGATCGAAAAAAAGTGTATTCTTCCATCAATAAAAAGAGCTGGTCGGAGAAAATCATCAATGAGGATTTTAACCGCCTCAAACAGGAAGTGGCGGCCGACATAAAATCCGGAAAAAAACAAAACGCCTTAAATAAAATAGACCAATACTACGAAGAACGGGAGGCGGTAAACGCAGTCGTCGGTTCGGCCCCTGTTGCTGAAAACCTAGACAAAGATCTCAAAGTGCTGAGAACCTATGTAAACGATACCTTCAAGGGCACACCGGCAGCTGTGCAACAAAAGCAAAAGTCCAATGCCAAAGCCCTCCAATTTGAAGGCTACAGTGGTCGCCGTCAGTAACCCGGGTGTATGAAAATCAGGTTTCGGGCGTCAGGTTTCGGATGTCAGCGTCGCCATTGACTCCTGAAACGGCGAGGCTAATCGGAAAAGAAACTCAAAAAAAGCGAACGAGTGACAAGTGACGAAGGGCTCAAACGATCAAAACGAACCAAACCACCACCACAAGGAGGAACCATGGCAATTATCGCCAGGGTCGTAAAAATTTTTAAAGCCGACATTCATGGGGTCATGGACCGGTTGGAGAATCGAAGGTCGCTGCTCAAGCAACATCTGCGGGATATGGAGGAAGTACTTCATCGCAAAGAGGCGAAGCTCAGGAAAATGAAGGCAAGTCACAATCAAAAGCAAAAGGATCTCGCTGACTATCGGCAGCAGTGGGAAGCACTGGATCATGACCTGACGGTGGCTCTGCGCAAGAACAAAGATGAGATTGCCCGAATGCTCCTTAGAAAAATGAAGCCTCTGGAAAATATGAGTGATAAACTTACCCGTCATCTGGAAGCCTTGAATGAAGAAATGATACAATTTAAAAACCACCTGAAGCAGCAGCGTCTCCGCTATGAACAACTCAAATACAGATCAACCGAATACCTCCGCAGGACACAGATGCAGCAGTGGGAAAAAGATCTGGTTGTTCCGGTCTCTGCGGATGGTTACGGCGCGCCGACGGATGAAGAGATTGAATTGGAGTTGTTGAAGCGCAAAGAGGCACTGGAAGCTGATAGTGAATCGGTCCCGAATTAATTTATAGGAGGCATTCCGACATGATAACAATAACATCACAGCATCCGATCCGAACGACCCTTTTCTTCGGTCTGATTTGCGGACTGTCTTTGATCCCCTTTAATCTAACGATAGGCTACCTGCTACCCGGGACCAAACCAATCTACCTGACCCTCTGGCTGTCCGTGGCAGGCTATTCATGGCTGTTGAGTCGTTGGACTAAAAAACCGATTCTGTCCAGTGGTTTTCCGCTCTTGCTGCTCTTTGTTATGTCTTTTCTGGTGAATTCCCTTGCCGCTTATTACATTCTATCTTTGGTGTTCCTTAGCTGGATTCGCAGTGAGATCTGTTTTCCAACTCCTGATGGCCGAAAACTGATCGTGGAATCGTCTCTCTGCCTTCTTGGCGGGGTCCCGGTGGTCGTGTACACCCCCGCTTTCGCAGCAGCCTGGCTGCTAGACATCTGGATGTTCTTTTTGATTCAGGCGCTTTATTTTACGATTTTTGAAATTAAGGCGATTGAACCAGAAGACCCATATCAGACAGATCTTTTTGAACGGGCCGGTAGGCAAGCGGAGGCCATATTGTCAGACCTTTAAAGTTGTCGCCGGCAAACAAACGCTTTTGATGCTGAATTGACATTCATCATCAATAATTTGGCGCCGCCGATATATCAAGTTAAGCTGTACTCGAGTCAACTGTTTGATAATCCTAAGTTTTTCTTTAAAACCGGAGTTGGTCCAAATCTTGCTTTAAAAATACAGACAGTGACTGGTGTTATTCAATATATTTTTGGAGGGTAATTGTATGGGAGCAAATCTGAACAAAACCGAAATGTCTTTGTTCATCATTGATAAACCCGAATGGAAAAACGGTGCTGTTGCAATTGGGGCACCAAATTTTGCCCAAAATATTGTTTGGTATCCGACAATAGATACCTCTAAAAAGGATTCGGCAAAGAACACTTGGTCGGTTTGTCCCCATTTATCCCATCCGGATTTGGTTTATCGCTACTATATGGCTTCGGGGCTTATAACCATCGTTTTGGGAAAATGTTTCTGCGAATCCTGTCTTGATATGATTTTATCCAGGGATGATTTGTCGGAATTGATCGGTTCAAGCAGACCCATGACGGATCGGCAGTTTCAAGAGGATTTTATTAGTCCTTTGATGGACAGCAATTATAATTTTAACAAACTCCTGGGGGATAGGTCCAACGTTCATACGTCCGCAAAGACCTGGATCACCTGTTCCCACACGATTACACAAGGCAACCTCAAGAAACTCTACGCCGCCGGTGGCCAAATTTTTATTTTTGAAAGTTTTTTTACCTGCCAGGATTGCTTTGAAAAAATTCCAACCGACAGTTTGGTGGACCTGCTCTATTCGGGGGCATCCATGACCGATACCTTTTTTCAAGAAAATATAATTGATCCCCTCTATACTATCAATTATGAGAGCCTGGATGCGATTGGGCACTTTAAGTGCTGCAAGAATAATTCAGATTAGTGATAAATGCCCAGATGAACCATCCGAAAATTGCAGCACGGGTTCCAAGCAATAGCCCGCTGATACCTGTGGAACCGACCCTCCCGATACCGGCTGCCAAACTGGCCAGAACAACCACCCCCATGGCTTGTCCCATGGCCTGTTTGTCCGCTTCTACTTCTTCATATAGGTTGACATCCAATTTTGCGGCCCGGACCATTCGATTTGCGAAACTGGACATATCTGTACTCCTATGAGGTATTTTGGGGTAATGACACAATTATGCGCTTATTACTGCTTGCTAAAAATGTGCTCCTAATAGTAAAATGCGAAATGGTATGGAATTGATTGGGTCATCCGCTGTCAGGCGCCTACAGATAACTAAATAAGAATTTAAAATGATTAAAAAAATCATCTCAGGAGGCCAACCCGGCGTCGAAAGAGCTGCTCTGGATGCCGCCATAAAGCTCAATATACCACATAAAGGCTGGACATATAAGACGCGAAGAACGGATGAGGGCATCTTACCGGATAAGTATCGTGTAAAAGAATCAGAAGATATTAGCTTTTCGGACCGGATAGAGAAAAATGTGCTTGCTTCCGACGCAACAGCGATATTAACCCGCGGCGGCCTTACGATCGGGCTAAAAATAGTCAAAGATTGTGCTGAAAAGCACAACCGGCCTTATCTTCATATCGATTTAAACGAAAATCCACTTAACTCGGCTTCAGCGTTAATTCGAAAATGGATGATCAATAACCAACTTGAGGCAATATTTTTCACAGGTTCAAAATCAATCGACGATATCCACCTAAATCAGGAAGTTATTCGGATAATCGAAGGTATATGCCGTATGGAAAGCGAGCAAGAACAACTGCCGGGTTTTTCGGAAAAAGATGACCATTTCAATCGTAATTCAACGGATTAATAGGCCATTCTCTTCGTTGAGAGACACAATCGCACTTCTTTATCAAGGATGGCGATTGCTTTGGAAAATTTATCACCGCTCAACGCATGGGGCCCCGATTCCACTTTAACCAATCCCCGCTTTTCGGCCTCACTAACCGTAAATTTCCTCAGCTTTTTTAAGTTCCCATATCTGATAATAATCTGTTTAAGTTCTACCTCATCATCGTTAATGTAAACATACGAATTTGTTGAACTCATAGGGTCTCCTTCAAGTCCAAATAGGTATCTAAGTAAAACACACCATTTCCAATGGGAAAAAATCAATAGATAGGCAGAACTATCAGCTACGGTTTTAGTTGTCAAGAGGAGGACTGAAAATAAAAAAATGAACAGCTACTAGGAGAGTTTTGGGTTCGTATTATGGGTCCCATTGATATTATCATCTGGGCCTCCCGGGAAGTTTTTCCAACGGAGGTCAGGAGCCTTGAAATTTGGTCCGAAGACAAGCAATATCTTTCTATACAACTTATACCGGCAGGCAGTCTTAAAGTACCAACTTCAGCGGAATTGGAATCAATCAATTTTAGAAATCTTGGGAACAGCCAGACCACCAGAATTGCAATAATCGCCAGTATTAAGAGTATTTCAATGTAGGTTAATCTCTTGCGTTTTCCCATCAGCTCTTCACCGGTCAGCTTTTGTCAGCGAACCGAACATCAGTAAATGAATGGTATTGAAACTTTGATTTTCCGGCTAACAACCGTCCTATCAGTTTATCTCAATCTGCGCCAAAAAGGAGGCCTCCGATTCAGAGACCGGAGCGGTCGTTGAAAACTCTGTTTCAAAGCTGAATATAAAGTGTAGATTTTCAAATATAAAAAGCGTTTCTTGGGGGGTATCCGGAATTATTCCCAAAAAACCTTTGTTTGTGTATATCGCAAATGGTTTTGATCGACCGGCTGTTGTCGACACCGCCAAATTGTAGTCACCTGTCGAAATTCCTTGATCAAACCACAGAACAGCATCACAAAAGGATTGCGCGTGCACGGGTTCAGCGCCTAGAAAAGACCAGGTATTTGAAAAGGCACTTGGTCCGACTGTCAATGCATTTAAATTGCCTGCACGGTTGTTTATGCAATTCGGTTCGGATGCTTCAGGGATATCCAGTTCGACCCGATCTGTAAGATTGCCATATAAGGTACCATCTTTAAGTTCTGCGAAATCTATAATTTTTGCTGGTTTTTCAAAAAAAGAGTAGAAAACATTTGGGTCTTTAATTACTGTGTATGCGCACACATTTGAGGCCACCGCGAAATTTATCAATATTGTTAAGATCACCTTTTTCACTCAACCCCCCTATGGTATCGACTCCCCTCCCCAACTGATTACACCGGTTTTTCAAAGTGCAATAATCGTGCTGAAACGCCACAAATAAGTTTAAATTAATTATTACAGGTAGATATCGATTATTTACAAACAACGTTGGTTGCAGGCTATGAATTAAACCACCTGATTTTATGAAATTTATTTCACAATATAACGTGATGACAAAGTTTTGGGTAAGACAAAGCTGAGATATCAGGATAGATTTAAAATAAAAATGAAGGGTTTTCACTGGGGACGCAAATACTTCGAAATTTTTAGATTGTGCATATTCACACTCGACCATTTGTCGATTCTAACATAGCCATCTCGTCTTTCCAGCTGCGATCTTCGATCTTGTGGATTTCTTCTATTAGGACCATTATAGTCGCTTCTATAAAGACGAAAAATCCTGCGCCTATTTTTTCCGGAACGCCTGTCATTAAAATTGCGTTTCATGGCATGCATTTTAGTTTGCCCCCTTTAGAAAATGTCACACAAGGGCTGCCGATTATTCACTCGCTGTTGTCCTGCTTAATCAAGCACTGCAGCCCAGTCCAGAAAAATAAACATTTGCACGCTAGTTATTAGAGATAAAATAATCACATATTCTTGAATTTTCAATCCAAGAATTTAAGTTTTTTAATAAGATGGGCCTCAGATCTACAAGTTATATGCGACTCCGACTGAAATCTACAAGATTCTATGCCCCAATTATCAATAGATAACAACGTAACGAAATCTGAAGGCGTGTGGAAAGCGTCGGTTTCGCATTTTCAGAACAGCTCCCTTTCCAATGTATCGCAAATAAATCGATCCCAGAATTCTCGATCCACTGCTTCAGGTAATTTGCTCGTTAAAGCTAAACGTTGAACGTCCTCCATAAGGATTTCTAATGCAGGTCCCACTTGGGTTAAATAATCCAGATGGCCGTCTTTTACTTTCATAAGAAAATCAGCAGTTTCCAAAGGAAAGGTTATGGTATTTTCAGTTAGAATTTCCTTGGTTTGGTAAGCTGCTCTGAGAGCATGAGAGACCGCCTTCCAATCGATACGCTTGTTTTCAGCCGCCAACTTCGCTCGACGGCCGTAATCATTGTAAAATTTTTCAACAATTGGAATAAGATACCCAACTGTAGCCGATTCTTGAAATAATTTCCCACACATCTGGTATTGCCGAATACCATTGGGATCAGGGGCCACATCGTAGCAATGATCATTCCTTGGCAACTGGTCCCAAATCTCCCTTATTTTCTGAGACGAATCTTCTTTTTTCAATATTTCTAGAATCTGCAGAGCTGCATCAATTCTTGAGCCTTTTATCCCATACTTGCTGGCTTGGCGGCGTACGTAGTCTGCTAGCGAACTCAGATTTCTGGTATAAAATTTTCGTCTATTTTTTACTATTTCATCCCAGATTTCGGATTTCTGCAGAATCATGTTATCAGGAGCATGAAGCATATCCATTGCAACGGTCTGTCCATCACAGGCGAGCTTTATAAAATGATGTAATGAATACAGATCAATGTCGATATCATTCTTTGTATTCCTCGATTCTTCTCTACCGGTGGAATATCTATGACTTTTTGGTATTCGCCCTAAAAGCAGTTCCGCTTTGCTGGGCAAAAAAATGCCCTTATAATCTAAATCCGAGTTCGGCGTTGCGGTGCCATAAAGGTGAGCACCAAATATCATTTTCACGATAATTCTCATCTGCAATTTCTCGCTAATGGCAGAAAAATGGCCCGTCACCTCTTGATTCTGGGGACTGATCAGTTAGGGACTAGACGTTCAATAAGTCATTAAATTCTTATACTTTTGTTGTACTTATCATATTTAAAAATAGATTACAAATTCATTTCAATTAGAGGTTTGTAAGGATAGATTTATCTGAAGAATTATAATTTTATGGACGTGTATATCTTTCATGTCAAACAAATCCATATTGACAACGACCCCTGCAATGGTTCGGAAAATCGGTGTCACCGTCATTGAGAACGTAATACCCTTATCTATAATCAAGAAATCATGATATACGGCCCAGATATTGACGACCGTGGAGACCACAATGGTAACCTAGTAGGAGAGAAAGCACTGCTGCTCTAGCAAACATCTTCTCATCGGTTACTATTTTATCGTTTTCTTTTCGCTCTTTACCCCCCCTGAGCTCTGCGGACATAAGATTTGAGGAGGTTACGCAAAAAGCCGGTAATCTTCTTAACCTCGGAAAACTAAAGAGAGCCGGTAGTATTTTTGTTTTATTCGAATTCGCTCAACTTGGAGACATATCCGGCGACGGCGCTTTAGATCTGATCGCATACTCACAACCCATGCGTATATATGCGTTGAATAACAAAATCTTCGAGGATATCACAAACAATTTCGAGATTGGAAAGGTCGAGGCGGTTTGGGATGCTGCTATCGAAGACTTCAATGGCGATGGGCAATCTGATATCTACTTTGTTCGGGCGAGCGGCGGGCAAAATGTTGCTATTTGTGACCAATGGAGGGGATAGCCCCCTTTTGCCGAGGACGGACCTCATGAATTGTTCCAAAATCGAGGCAACGAGAACCACTGGCTAATGATTGACCTCGAAGGGACGGTGTCGAACCGTGACGGTATCGGTGCCCACGTCTTGATGGAGACAGAAGGCGTCGTGCAAAGACGGGTTCAAAGTGGAGGCATGCATAGCTTCGCTCAGAACCATCAGCGAATTCACTTCGGACTTGGAAATCATGCGGATATCATCCCGCCTGTTTTGTAAGTGCCTCTAAATTACGTTTTTTGGTGCCGAGCGAGATAATCGAAGTGAAAAAAGCCGCCTTTGGCATCGACAAACGTCCGGTTCTGATATATTTTACCTGTGTTAAGCGGTTCAGAGTTCAGGGTTCCCGGTTAAAGGGTACTAAAAGATGCATCCTCAGCGAATTCCGCATCCATAAGCGCCCAAACCTGCTACACCCAATGGGTGAAAGAAGCCAATCCGGGAGTCGTGTCGAAACATAATAAATCTTTAGATATCAACTACTTGAATTCACGGAGGTATACCATGTCCACCAAAGAAACAGCCCGTTATGAAAGCCCATGTACCAAATACACCTACGACCCTGAAGTGGGCGACCACGAGCGCAATATTCCCCCGGGCACGCCATTTGAACACCTGCCCGATGATTGGTGTTGCCCTGAATGCGGCGCTGAGAAGGAGTATTTTGAAGAGCTGGATGATTGAACGCCCGCCGTCGGTAAGGTAAATGGATCATGCGTGGTGCTGGTTTATTGATGATCGGTTATCGTGCCGGTGTTTTTGCAAATTGATGACTTGCTTTAGGAGGCTGCAAGATTAAATTCCTAGAGTGAGATTCTTCTCGCTTTCGATATCAAAAACATGAGCGCGGTTCATATCGAAGCATAGGTTGATCGTTTCACCCTCCTGTGCTTCAGTTCTGAGATCTAGTCTTGCTTTTAGCATTTGATCTCCCAATTTTAGATTAAATTCTCTGTCATAGCCCAGTGGCTCTACAATATCGACTTGGACATTTTTAAGCGTCGTAAGAGATTCGCTCCCGCTGATATGCTGTTCATCCTGAAAAAAATCCGGCCGGATGCCAAACTTGACCTGTTCCCCATTTGACGGTATCGCCTTCTTCACACGGTGTTTGTCAAAGGGCATCCTTTGATTTTCAAGTTCAATATATCCAGGGTACAATGTCGCATCCAGGATATTCATGGAAGGCGCCCCGATAAAGTTGGCCACAAAGATATTTTTTGGCTTTAGATAAAGGGCCATGGGCGAGTCTTCTTGTTCGATAAACCCATCTTTCATAACGACGACCCGGTCGCCGAGTGTCATGGCTTCTACCTGGTCATGCGTAACGTAGAGACTGGTGGTTTGATATTCTCTGTGGATTCGACGGATCTCATAGCGCATTTGACTCCTTAATTTGGCATCAAGGTTACTGAGAGGCTCATCATAAAGGAATACATCGGCATCTCTAACAATTGCCCGACCCATAGCAACTCGCTGTCGCTGTCCGCCGGATAGCTGAGCAGGTTTTCGGTCGAGCAGGTCTTGCAGTTGAAGCATTATGGAGGCTTTATCCAGTCTGTTTTTAATGAGCTCCTTGGACGCCTTTGCTCGTTTTAAGCCGAAGACGATGTTTTCCTGGACGTTTTTATGGGGGTAAAGGGCATAATTTTGAAATACCATTGCAATATTTCGATGCTGAGGCTCCAGTGAATTGACAATTTTATCATTGATATAAATATCTCCCTCCGTGATATCATCAAGACCGGCAAGTAACCTGAGTGTTGTACTCTTTCCACATCCGGACGGCCCGACCAGTACAACAAATTCACTTTCTTTAATTTCAAGGTTGATATTGTGGAGTACTTTGGATTTACCAAACCACTTATTGACATTCTTAAATCTGACACTCGCCATAATTATTCTTTGACGCCTCCTTCAGCCAAGCCTCCGCTTAGATTTCTCATGGCAAGAAGAAAACAGATGACAACGGGGACTAAGGTTAGCATAGACGCTGCCATGATACGATCCCATATCGCATTTTTGGATAAAAACAGTGACTGAATTGCCAGAGGCAGTGTATGGAAATTATGATACTGCTTCAGAAACACGGAAGCGAATAAAAACTCATTCCACGCAATAATAAAACAATATACAAAAACGGTTACCAGCATGGGAACCGAGAGCGGAATGATAATTATAAATATTGACTGAATTCTCGAACATCCGTCGGTGGTGGCCGCCTCCTCAATGGAATAGGGAATGGTTCGAAAGTAGTTGCCGAGCATGTACAAGGAGACCGGCAGGGTTTGAATAATGTATATCAGCAGCAAGCTTAGAAGAGACCCCCAAACCGTCTTTGCCAACCCCACCTTCACACTCATTTGATATAGCGGAACCATCAGCAATACACCGCCAACCATATAAACAAACAAAATGCTGCGTTGGATGATCGTCCGACCACCAAATCGCAACCGACTGAAGGCATAGGCGCCAAAAACAGCCAATGCAAGAGACACACTTGCTGCGGATGCAGAAAGTAAAAAAGTATTTAGAAAGAAACGCGGGAAAGGAAAGACGTCATGAGTTGATTGGTAATTTGAAAGTATTTTTTCTCTCTGCTCGTTTGTGATCAGCGGATTGTTCAGCAGTTTTTTTACCATTTCCGGTATCTGCTTTTCAGTC
Organism: Desulfosarcina sp.; assembly: GCA_029288035.1. Taxonomy (GTDB): domain Bacteria; phylum Desulfobacterota; class Desulfobacteria; order Desulfobacterales; family JAFDCJ01; genus JAFDCJ01. The sequence goes on along the minus strand of JARFPZ010000064.1, from coordinate 29,774 downwards.
GATTCACCAAATCCCAACAGTTCCTTGTATGCTTTGAGATTAAATTTTACTGGTATTAAAGAAGGGTTGCCCCAGTCAAACTGATGTTTCAAAGAAGTTGAAAGAATCTGAATGAAAGGAAACAGGCAGAAGAACAACACCGTCAGGATTGCCAGTGTCAGCAAAACGTTTTGAAGTAAATTCCGTTTACGATTCATTTGCCTAAACAAATCAGTAGAGATTTTTATATTTTATTCACTTTGACGCAAGTTTCTCCGTTTCACTTTCTTTTTGACATAGAAGTATTTCAGCGCCAAGTAGTTGTGAAATCACCATTTTAAGACTTTTTTGACGTAAAAGTATATTAGAAAGGAAAGCAGCATAAATTGGACCACAGATACCGAAGCAGCGAAACCTTGATCAATAATTCCGGTAAATGCTGCATAATAGGTAAAAATAGGCAACGTCTCCACATTGGGCGCCAGCAAAAATACGTCTTCGAATTTGTTCAGGTTCCAGATGAATCTGAGAATGATGAGGGTACCCAATACAAAATACAATTCCGGCAGGGTGACATGAATAAACCTTCCGATGGGACCGTACCCGTCGATCGCCGCTGCCTCATACTGATCTTTATTGATGGATTGCAGTTTTGATACGATCAAAAGGTAGGAGATGGGAAAATGTTTCCAAATATCAAAAATAATAACGACAAACAAAGCCGTTTTGGGCTCACCGATGAGGTTACGACGCTCGGCGGCAATTCCCAGTACTTCCACGACAACATGGTTGTAGATCCCATTGACCGGATCGAAAATAAACTGCCACCCAAATACAACCGATATGACCGGTGCGAAGTATGGTAACAAAATCAGGGTTCTGACCAAATTTCGCAGTGGAAACTCGAGGTTCATCAGCAAGGCCACCAACAGCGCAACCAGGGTGCTGCCAAAAACCGTGCCGACAAGATAAATAAACGTTGTTAGGGCAGACCCGTAAAACGCCGTATCTTTCAGCAGTCTTTCATAATTTGCCAGGCCGACAAAAATTTTGTCACCGGTTAGTTTTACATCAAAAAAGCTTAAGTAAAGGTTGTATAGAATCGGATAAATAATCAGCAGGCCGATGACCCCCAGGCAAGGCGCAATCAACCGCCAACCAAGTATAGATTCTCTTTGTTCCGGGGTAAGTTCCATAACAAGTCAACGGACTCAGACTACTCATCGATGACGCTTTTCATTTGACCTTCAGCCCACGTTAAGGCGTCGGCGGGATTCATTCCTTCAATGGTTGCCGAATAAACCATTCTGGGTATGATTTGCTTGGCATATATTTTTCCGGCGGCGGGAAATGTTTTCCCGTCCACAATTGTAAAGGAACCAATATTATCCAATCCGGATATAATTTCTTCGATTTTGTGGCGACCATATCGCTTGAATACCCCCTTGGGGTCATTTAAATATTCGGGTTTACTGGCGATATCACGCAGCATCGGGTTCATGCCTCCGGGGGCCATGTGCAAAAAGGTAATATAGCTGGTCGGTTCGTACAGAAATTCCACGAGCTTCTGGGCGGCTTCGTTTTTCTCCTTGGATTTTTGGCTTACCAATCCCAATCCTACGATGGCGCCATAGGCGCCCGGTTTTGATTTGGTGATGGTTGCAACGAACTGGGTGTTGTCCACTAATTTGGCGTCAAACGTCGATTTGCTGAGTTGCGGGAAATGGGCATCCGTCAGTGAGCCGGCCGCCACTTCTGCCAGTGCGAGATCATCCATGATATAGGTAGAATAGAAAAACATTGCCAACTTACCCTGGATATAATAATCTCGTGCGCGCCAGGTTTGAGGCCCGGGGGGGGTGTATTTTGCAAGCTCGGCATAAAATATCAGCGTATCAAGTGTTTGCTGGGAATTGAAGATGAGTTCGCCGGATGAGTTAAATTCCCCAGCCCCGTTGGAAAGGGCAAAGTGTGTAAAACACTGTTCTGTATACGCCTCCGGTTTCGTTCCCACCAGAATGCCATATTGATTCTGTTCTGGTTTGTAAAACGTTTTGGCCGCCTTGAGAATGATCTCCCAGGTATCCGGGGGGTCTAATCCGGCTTCCTTAAACCAGTCTGCCCGATACCATATTCCCTGAACCCAGCCGTGGTAAGGCAACGCATAATAATTGCCACCGCCGGGGACTTCCATCATTTTCAAAGCCCCCTGGAAAAAGCGTTTTTTACCAACTTTATCGACGAGTCGACTGGCACCTTTGACGTCCAGTATACCTTCCTCGCCAAAGGCCAGCATCAATTCGGAGCTTCCCTCGATCAACCCCGGTAAGGTGCCCGCTGCCGAAGCCGCTGCCATCTGCGAGGGCATCTCGTTTTCATCCACCGGCACTAGTTTTACGGTAATATCCGGGTTGAGCGCCTGGTAGGTATCCATTAAAAGTTGAATCGTTTTCATCCGATCGGATTGGGTTTCTGTTGTCCAAAATTCAATCGTGGTTGCGGATACAGTCGTACCCACGAATATCCAGGCCACCAAAATAATTCCAGTTTTTAACCATGTTTTTTTCATCGCTATCCTCCTCTTTGGATAAATTCGTTACATGTTATGAGCAAGGATTGACGGGCAAAATTCGAGCACGGTCGTTATTAATTAGAGACTACCCATTCTTGGGTTCAATTAAAATATGCCTTAGTCCTGTTTAAGATTAAATAATAATCCGCTAAAGCGTCACACCTGTCATCCCCTCTTTTCCAGGGCACTTTTGACGCGCTGCGGTGTCATGGGAAGTTGGCGCATTTTGGCTCCCGTGGCATCGTAGACTGCTGTGGCCAGCACGCCGCCCATGCAGACAATGGCCGGCTCGCCGCCGCCTTTAGGAGCCAGCGTCGGATTCGGCACAATCACGGTTTCGATTTTGGGAAGCCATGAAAATCGCGGAATGTCATAGGTGTCGAAATTGACATCAAGAAGCCGGCCATTGCTGAAGTGAACCTCCTCGCTCAGGGCATAGCCCAATCCCATGGTAATGCAGCCTTCCATCTGTATGACGGCCCCCTGCGGGTTGACTACCTGACCCATATCCTGGGCGCAGACGACCCGCTTCACCTCGATCATTCCGCTGCTGCGGTCTACTTCGACCTCTGCCATGGAGGCCACGTACGTCTCTGCATCAATGCCGCAGGATATCCCGTAGCCCCGGCCGCTGGGTGTTTTTGAAGATGTCCAGCCGAATTGTTTTGCAGCCGCTGTAAGCACCCCGCGCATTCGTTTGTCTTTTAGATGACTCAGGCGAAACTCCAGGGGGTCTTTGCCAGCCAGGGATGCCATGATATTCATCTGCAGGTCCCTGGCATAGATGTTCGTATTTGCCGCGGGCGCCCGCCAGGGGCCGACGGCAAAGGGATGAATGCCCGGCTCGATCCGCCATTCGCCGTAGACGGCTTCACGATGGTGGGGGATTTCGTAAAAATTTTGACAGCCCCTTTTACCGGCAAAATACACATGGTAGTCCCAAAACGATATGCGCCCAGCGCCGTCGATACCTGATCGGATTTTGACCACGGCGGCCGGCCGAAAGGTATCGAAAAAGAACTCCTCCTCTCTGGTCCAGTTCACCATGACGGGTTTGCCGGAATGTTTGGCAAGTCGCGCCGCTTCAATAGCCTGGGCAGATGCCGACTTGCCGCCGAATCCACCACCCACGAAAGGCACCATGACGCGAACGTTTTCCACCGGCAAGTCCAGCGTTTGGGCAACGAGGCTTTGGACATTGAAGGGCGTCTGCGTCGAGGCCCAGACCATTGCCTTATTTCCATCGACAGAGGCCATGGCCGCATGGGGCTCCATGGGCGCATGTGATACATAACTGTTCAGGTAAGTCTCCTCGATAATCGAAGCGGCCTTCTTTTCGCCCTCTTTGGGATTGCCTGCTTCGGACGCGACCACCGGTTCCGGCGCATTTGCGAGCAGATGCCCGAATATGGTTTCGTCGTTGATGCCCGTATCCGGAAGGTCAAAGTCGGCCTTGATACTGTCAAGGGCTTTGGCGGCGCCGTCCGGGTGTGGGTGCAGAACGGCAATCAGATCACCATCGCGAATGACCTGGACATCTTTCATTCTTTCCGCGGTGGAGGTATCCACGCGCAGCCGTTTTGCGCCATGAGCCGGCGGTCTCAAGATCCTGGCGTAGACCATCCCCGGAAGACGAATATCCGCTGTATACCGGGCCTTGCCGGTAACTTTTTCAAACGCATCCCTTCGCAGATAAGATCTGCCGCTGATGGTATATTCGGATGCGGGCTTAAGAGACGGCAGATCTTTTAAATGTCTTTCAACGATTTTCCCGGCGGTCAGCTCTCCGTAAGTCACCCGGGACATGGGGCGATTTCTGTCGAATATGAGACCGTTTTCCGTGACCAGGCGCGTTACAGGACATATAAGTCTTTCGGCGGCCAACTCCTTCAGAACCCCTTTGGCCTCACCGGCGGCTTCTTTCACGAAAATTCCATAATAGCGGGTCGACAGGGACCCCCACGTTCCAGCGTCCCACGGGCATCGGTCCGTGTCCCCCATAACCATGTCTACCGATTCATAGGCGACATCAAGCTCTTCGGCCAACATCTGGGCAAAGGAAGTAATCGGGCCTTGGCCCATTTCAATTTTCCCTACGTAACAGGTCACCCGGTTATCTATGCCGATTCGTAGAAAGGCATTAAAATCGGTGGGTACATTACTGCCAAGGAAGCCCTCTCTCGGTGCCCGGGCCTGAGCCGTTAAATCTCCAATGGCACAATAGACAATCAGGCCGCCGCCCAGCAGGCCCATGCGCTTTAGAAACTGCCTTCGACTCAATGCTGCGAAAGGGGCGCTCACGCTGGATTCTTTTCCCACGAAGTTCTCTTTTCTCGTCATGGTCTGCCTCCTTTCAGTTCTTCGGATGCGGTTTGAATGGCTTGAATAATTCGAACATGGGCGCCGCAGCGGCAAAGATTGTCGTCCATTTCCGAAATGATTTGGTCGCGGGTCGGCATCGGGTTCGATACCAGGAGGCTGTAAGCCTTTAGAATCATGCCAGATGTGCAGAACCCGCATTGGAGAGCGTCATACTTGATAAAGGCCCTTTGGATAGGGTGAAGCTGCCCGTTCCTCTCAAGGCCTTCAATCGTTTTGACCTCCCTTCCTGCGACGTACTCTACAGAAATTTGACATGATGGAATCGCCTCGTCGTCTACAAGGACCGTGCAGGCACCGCACAAACCCTCCCCGCAACCAAATTTTGCTCCGGTAAGTCCCAGATCGGTTCGCAAAACCCATAAGAGGGTCCGCTCAGGGTCGACTTCGATGCTATGAGCTTTGTTGTTAAGGTGAAATTGGATGGTTTTGATCATTTCAAGCCTCCTGTAATCAGCGACCACCAGCAGAGCCTAAAGTATGAGGATGGCTCCTGGGGGAGCGGGGCCATCTCTGCTGGTGGCCGCTAATTATTAAAAAAGAATTTTTTGTTATCAATTCATAACCCGTCGGCATCGATTAGCTTTGCACCCATTACGCATGTCCCCGCGGTAATGATAGAACCTCTTAAATTCTCACAGGCATAGCCGGCGGCTTATGAATTGAGTTGAAAGGGTTTTCGCCGGTGACGTGGGAGCGTGTAAGAATCTTTGCAGGGCGGATGTGTTTCAGGTTTTATCCATTCCATAATTCGATCTCCCATCGATTCTGCTCGTATTCATTTATGGCAATATCGACATCAATAAATTTTTTGATAATCTCAGCATTGGTAGTTGTATGCTTGGTGGGTGAAAGCGTTCGGAATTTACCGCCACCCGACAGTGCCATGGGTATCAGCAGCTGATCTGAAAGGTGCCGACCCACAGGTATGTTAGCGGCCAGGTATTCCTGAACAGACTTTACAGCCCGTTTGGCCACCGTTTCCGCGGAAACGCCTTTCTCGCCAAACCCTGTGAACACTTCAGTGATATTTTCGCTTTCAATTTCTATCGTCAGAATGTTACCCGGTCCTTGAGAATTTTCGACGTTAACGGCGTTCAGCTGTTCTCTACCCCATTCAAGCATTTCACGAATAATTTTGAGCTCCCTGTTTGCGATCTTGACCGGCAGGTTGGCCACAGAGGCCCGGGCTGCTTTATGAATAATATCTCCGCGCTCAAGAAGTTCAATCTTTTTAAGACCCGCCGGGTTGATAGACACCTTAAATCGGCCGCCGCCTGCTGGATAGAACCCGGGTTTTTCCAGGACAGCATCAACTTTGGGTCCCATGCGACTGATGACAGGAAGAAAGGCCTTTTCAAGAAAGTCAAATGGAGGCGCAAACGGATTATGCGTGCCCCCTTCCAGAATAATTTCCGAGGGTTCTCCGGCTATTAAAAGCGCCGGCAGTATGGTCTGAAAAACCAGGGTGCAACTTCCGGCAGAACCGATTGCAAAATGGTAATTGCCCGACTTGATCATATCAGGCTTAAAAGTAAATGCCTGTGAGCCGATCCTGTTGCCTTCTATTGCAGCCTGGCCAATTTCCGCAGCTGCATTTACGGCCGTAAGATGTTGGCGCATGAGTCCCGGCTTTTTTCGACCGGCCCGGATGTTATGTATAGAAAACGGCTTTCCCGTAACCAGAGAAAGTGCAAGCGAAGTACGAAGGATCTGACCACCTCCCTCACCAAATGATCCATCAATTGTAACCATTATCTTTCCCCCTTGAATTCTCCGGTTCGAGGCATTGCCCCGTCCAATTGACGGGGCACCCTCATTCGTTAGCGATTATAGTAAGTTTACAATCCTTTCTGCAAGCCCCTTTTCACCAAGTACGACGTTAAGCTTGGAATTTCCGGCGATTTTCGCAAAGTATGCAAACAATCCAAACTAGCTGCCAATCGTTTGACTATGCTGAGAATCCGACATATCCGTCGTTTGGTGGCGACAAATAAATTTTCAAAAAATTATTCGAAATATCAATTTGTTAGAATAACCCTTTCGATAGAATAATCTGCCACGTTATCGAATCTACCTGATCTCCTAGTTCCTTTGACAATACCGACCTTTAGCTGAAAGATTCACAACATATTTAAATTACGGATAATTAGGGTGGTTTTAGATAAGTACATTAAAAAATGGCATAAGATTTGCTGTGAAATATATCGATAAAGGTATTGGAGTTAAAGGGAGTTACAAATGGATGTCAAAGAAGCAGCAAAGAAGTATATTCACCACAGGAATCTCCTCGTGCGCGGACAACTTGAATTGAGCGTAATTATGAGTCTGATAAATACGGGAATGCTTTTTGGCTTATTCTTAAAAACCGTTCTCGATATTCCAACCAGTTATGTCGTTTATATCATTTTAGGATGCGTAACGTTGACGGCATTTTTACAGTACCTTTTTGGGTGGTACTATGAACATAAAAAGCTTTTCGATGAAGAAAATAACTGGTTGACTGATAGAACCCCGGTTTTTCAAAGACTGATGGACCAGCAGGCGAAAAGGTAGGCTTCGGAAACGCCCGAAGCATAGCGTACGATCGCCGGCTGTATCTTCCTTTTTTGATCTTCGGGAAGCCGACCCTCATTTTTCAATTAAAATTCAACCTCTTCGCGGATTAATTGAGACATCGACACACCCTTCTGCCTAGCTCTATCTCTGAGCTACTTAATTTGCTCCTCTTCAATCTGGATCTGAGTTCGCAACATCTGTATTATTTTTTTGCAACTTGATATGAACCGGCGAATGCTGGTATGAAGATTATCGGTAATTGGAAAAACTCAGGTATGAATACCAGGAGGGCTTCTATGATGGTTCAAAAAACCTCCGTTTGCCAGATTTGCGGCTGCAATTGCGGTCTTTTGGTTACGCTTGATGGAGGTCAAATTGATTCGGGAAGATCCGAACTCGATCCAATCGCCATGCGCTGGGGAATGCGCCTCGTCCAACCGGACTTCGGCACTTTGCTTGAAAACGGCTTCAATACCCCATCTGGCAAAATCGAACTTTATTCGACCTGGCTTGCCCAAAAAGGATATCCACCCCTGCCGGTATGTGAAGACAGTTGCCAATGTTGCGATCGATTTCCGTATCGACTCGTGACGGGAGCCAGATCTAATGCCTTCAATCATTCCCAACATCGAAACATTCCGGATCTTCTCAAACTTTGCCCTGTTCCTCAAGCCGAAATTTCACCAAAAATCGCTGCCGATATGGGCGTTTTCGACGATGAATTCATCGTTATTGAGACAGAATGGGGCCAATTGTCCATCCGGACAAAAATAGTCCACGGAAGAAACCCGTACACCGTCTCTATTCCCCATGGCTGGTCTGGAAAAGAAAATGCAAACTATCTTTGCGGTGACGAGTCCCGTGATTCTATATCAGGGACCCCAGCCTACAAATCGATCCCATGTATTGTCCGCCGAAAGGAACCGGTAAGGGAATAATTTTTAACCACGAAAGCACGAAATAGTATTCCCTTTTGTACTTGACACCTATTCCTTCGGAAAGTTAGATTACTAGATTTGCTTTAAAAACCGGGGTAAGCACAACCGTTATTAACCTTAAAAAAGGAGGGGTGAACTATGAAAATCAGGTCATTATTGTTCAGCATCGCTGTTTTAGGCATGATACTCTCGCCGGCTATGGGTCTATCCGAAGATTGGGCGCCCAAAGGATCGATTAAACTTCAGATCGGATTTGGCGCCGGAGGGTCCACTGACACGTTGGGACGAATTGTCGCAGCCAAGGTAGAAGAAAATACTGGCTGGAACGTTGTGGTGGAGAACAAACCCGGTGGCGGCGGTGTCGCCATGCTATCGGGGCTCATGAATGCAAAACCCGATGGATCGACACTTGGATTGGCTGTGAATGTGCCCATACTTATAAATTTGGCCAAACGGGGCGACCAGCTACCGTTTAAAATCGATACCTTTGATTACATCGGTACCATTACCAAGGGAGAAGTCGCCCTGGTAGCAAAAGCGGATGCCCCGTTTAACGATATCGACGGCGTGATTGCGCTGGCAAAAAAGAAAAAGCTTGCGATTGCGTTTGATGCCGTTACCCAACAGATGATCATGTCCGCCGTAAAGAATCAGGCCGGTGTAGACTTCAAATTTGTCAAACATAAAAGCGGCGCAGAGCAGATCCAGAGCATTCTGGGCGGCCATGTAGATGTCGGCTGTCCCGCAGGTGCTCATATAAAATATCTCCAAAGCGGCGATCTTAAAATGATTGCGGTTTTTGGTAAGGATCGATACAGTTACTCGCCCGACACCAAAACCCTCATCGAATCCGGATACAATTACTACCTCGATCCTTACTATTATCTGGCTGCCCCCAAAGGGTTGCCTGCCGATGTAAAAGCATCCTTGGCCGGTGTTTTCGACAAAGCAATCCAATCAGACAAAGTGAAAACAGCCATTGCCAATACACTGAAGGCCCAGCCATATAATTTAGGCCCGGAGGGCACTTTGAAAATGCTCGCTGACGGAGTACCGGCTGTAAAGGAACTAATCGAAGCTGCAAAATAACACCTCGTAACCGTTCACAGGTTCAAGATTTAATCGCTTTAGATAGGTCCGTTGGGAAGCAGAACTCTGAACCTGTGAACACCGGCCAGACAACCCTAGGAGGGGCCCTGCGGGATTCGTCACGCGGGGCCGTTTTACCCCAAATCAGGAAAGTTCGGATGACACTCAATCGCTTATCTGGCGTTATTGTTGCTGTTTTTGGCATTATACTGCTTTTCTGGATTATCCCCCGGCACACCGAAACAGTGGATTATGGATGGCTGCGACCGGCGACGTTGCCGAAAATCACTGCCACGATTGCCGTTATATCGGGCATTATTCATATCCTTTTCCCTTCAGGAAAGGTCGATTTTGATGCACAGCTTGCTGTGCGTGCCGGTTTGTTTTTCGTGATTTCCCTGGCAGGCCTTTTTTTAATGTATTACCTGGGCTTTATCATCGCCGCGCCGCTTCTGGTAATGACGCTTATGCTTTTAATTGGGGAACGACGGCCGCTATGGCTGTTTGCAGGCATTGTGTTGATACCTTTGGCGATGTGGAGTTCCGTTGAGCTGCTGCTGAAAAGACCCCTTCCATAAAAAAAAGCGGTAAGTGATATGATCGATTTTCACATCGTCCTGGCGGGTTTTGCCGATGCATTTACGCTGTACAATATGTGTTTTGTCTTGTTTGGGGTGATTTTGGGACAACTTGTGGGCGCCCTGCCCGGTACAGGGCCGGTGATGGCCATGGCCATCGCAATTCCGTTTACCTTTACCCTGAATCCCCTCACGGCCATCGCCTTTTTGGTCGGGGTCAACAAAGGCGGTCTGGTTGGTGGCGCCATTCCCGCCATTTTGATCAACACCCCCGGAACGCCCGACGCCGCCGCCACTACCCTGGATGGTTTTCCGTTGACCCAAAAAGGGAAACCGGAAAAAGCGACCAAAATGGCGCTTTATTCGTCCATCACTGGTGATGCCTTCAGCGATATCGTCCTTTTCACCGTCTCTCCGGTGGTCGCTGCGGCAGCCTTGAAAATGGGTCCTATAGAAATATTTGCCCTCATGGTATTTGCCTTCTCGGTCATCGCCGGGCTGGTGGGCGATTCCATGGCCAAAGGCATCGTATCGGCGGCCTTGGGCCTGTTTTGCGCGACCGTGGGATTGGATCCGGAAAACAGTTCACCGCGCTTTATTTTCGGGTTTTTCGAGCTCTATGAAGGGTTGCCGCTGGTGTCGGTGGCGCTAGGCATGCTGGCCGTGCCCGAAATTTTTCGCCGGCTCTCCCAAATTCGAGGCCAGATCAGTTCGGCCGTCGAATTTTCGAAAACACAAAAAAAGGAAGATCGTCGGGTAAGCTGGGCCGAATATTGGGACTGCCGTTATACCATGTTGAGAGGTGCGGTGATCGGAACTATCATGGGCGCTATCCCGGGGCTCGACTCTTCTGCCGCCGCGTTTATGACCTATGCCACAACGAAACAAACATCCAAGGAACCGGATAGTTTCGGCAAGGGCAACATTCATGGCATCGCGGCCACGGAATCGGCCAACAGCTCGGTCTCCGGAGCCAATTTGATCCCCATGCTGACCCTGGGCATACCCGGTAACATTGCGGCAGCACTGATTATCACCGCCCTGATGATTCATGGCGTCCAACCGGGCCCCCTTCTATTCAGGGAGCAGGGACAGTTGATTTACGGTCTTTTCGGCGCTTTAATGATGGCCAATGTGCTGAATCTATTATCGGGACTCTTAGGATTACGGCTCTGGTCACGTGTGATTCGATCGCCGGAATCGTTTATTTTCCCGACGGCCCTGCTGCTTTGCATCGTGGGCGTATATATGGCCACCGGCGGATTGCTTGGCGTGGCGATTATGTTCATCTTCGCATTTATCAGTTACCTGATGAACGCGTTTGGCTACTCGGCCATCGTGTTTGTTATCGGCTTTTTTCTCGGGGAAAGATTCGAACTGACCTTATCTCAATCGCTGAATTTGATCGATGGCGAACCTACCCTGTTGATTTACCATCCGATTGCACTCGTTTTGTTTGCCCTGGCAATTACTTCGGTGTATTGGTTCAGCCTACGCCCGACGAAAAGAAAACAGCAATGAAAGTGATTAAACCGGTAACAGGGAATTTTCTATTGCCCGTGACCATTTTCCTTAAGGTTTATTCTGATGATCTGCCACGATACATAGCTGGGTGGTGTTGGCGTATTCATCGCCCTCATCGAACAAAGACACATTTTTGGGCTGACTGTCCACCGAACCCGGCACGCGAAAAGACGCGCAATCGATTTTATGGATCGGTATTTGCGCGGGTGGGTCTATTTGGGGTATCCATTCATAGGGGTAGCGATACGCCCGGTACAGATAATTCGTATTTTCACCCAGAGCAAAAAACGGGCTGACATATTCCCACACGATCTCATGGTCTGCAGTTACTTCAAACATTCGGCCATCGGATCCTTCCGCAATCAGCGTGTTTCCATTGGGTAGCCGCTGCGCTGAACTGATGTAACCACTATAAAATTTGTAGTTGTCGGCCATTTTTACGAAACCCGCCTCTACCGGTGTATACTGCCAAATTATTTTCAGGGTTTTGGGATCGATTTCCAATACACGGGAACTATCGCGTAAGGCATTATTGAATCCCTTGGGCGAGGAAGGATTGGGGGCACCGTATCCGGCCCATCCGCCGTTGTCGAACACCAAAAGGTTGCCAGCTCCGGGCAACCCCCGGGGAATAATATGGGCGTGATGCGGCCCGATAATCCATTCCAATTCTCGCAAGGCAGGCGTTAAGCTGTAATCCGGCCCAATCTGCCAGACGACCTTGCCTGATTTTTTATCCACAATGGCGAGTATGTTCGTTTGACGGCTTGACCAGATAAGATTGTCCGGATGGAAACGCGAGTCACCGCCGTCGTACCATTGATTGGGACCCAGGGCTGATAGCGAATTGATATGGATCCAGTCAGCCACACCGCCTTCAATTTCAGTATGTAAATTCGGATTGCGGTACAATGTGTTCAAAGCTTGCTGATCGAATTCAAATTCGTCGAAATGCTCGCTGCAAACCCATTCCCAGACGATGTCCCCTTCCCAGCTCACTTCTATGATGGTGTCATCCAGCAGTAGTTTGTCGGTTATATTATGGTTATGCAAGTTCTTATGAGACAGGATCAGGGTGTTTCCTTTATCGACGAGCGGATCCATATCGGGTACGTAATATCCGACAGGATTGCCTTCCCGCTGGTAATCATGGTGCTGTCTGGCCATCCATTGCGGTTTTTCACCAGGATCTTCGATATATTCGTATCGATCGAAACGCCAGGTTACCTCCCCTTCCCAGTTGACCTGAACCAGGGATTTCATATCCTGATAACCATATTTGCTGTCACGACGACCGGTGTTTCCCATTAGGATTCCATTTGGCAGCAGCTTGTTGGGAAAGCCATGAAGACGCTGAACCTGCCTTATAATATTGCCGTTCATGTCTATAATCGTAGCGCCTAGATCTTTGGCCTGAAAAACCGTATATCCATTCCAGCATTTTTCTGGGTTATAAATGGTAGTGCCTGTCGGAAATACCGTTGGATATCCCATAATAAACCTTCCAATATCTTTATCATATTATGGGATGAATGGAATCACCCCAGCTTATATCCGGGCCTTCCCGCTCTGTGATACCCGCCCGATAACAGTAAGAAATTTGCAAAAAAGCATTGGAGGGCCTGAATCACTACTTGTTCCGAATAGCATGTAGGAAGCCGGAGATTATCACTCAACAATCTCAAGAACATATCTTTTCCGGACCTTGCCGGATGCTGCACTTAATATCGTCCTCAGTGCCAAAGCATTCCGGCCCCGTTTACCGATGACCTTGCCCATATCACTCTTGGCAACACTTAGTTCCAACACGACGGTGTGGCCACCTTCAACTTCATTCACCGAAACCTGATCCGGTTGATCAACCAAGGCTTTTACAATATCAGATATCAGATCCTTCATTATGCCATTTCCCCCTTTCCGTACCCAGTTGAATACCAAGGTCAATTTATAATGAACTTCATTCGGCTTGCAAGGCTAAAATAATCTGGGATCTGGCAAACACTATCTTTTGTCGGACCAAGCTATATGCTTGTATTTCATTAAGAAACCTGCCGGAGATCGTCCTTTTTCAGCCTTAAGCTGCACTTTTCGGGGTCAAAAACACGGTCGCAAGGATTTTAGAATTCTTTAAGCTCATATCCTTCATTATTTTCCAACTATCTGAGGCCTATTGCCTTTGCACCCAGTTTAGCGTTTGTTTACATCGCAAATTTTTTATCCCGGACTGCGATGCTTTCCCTTCATTTTGCATCACGTTGGCTGCATCCAATTTTCAAAGCCTCCTCGACCCAATTGCGATGATATTCAGATAGCTGATCGTCATTGCCCTTTATTTTGGTTTTAGAACCGAAATAAAAAATTAAATTCAGAACGATTCGCCCCAAATTCAGTTTTATTGACGCGATTTCTGAAATTTTTGTTGTATCCGATTTTTCGACTCATCAGTAGTTCTGAATTTATCAGACAACTTTTGATTTCGTTTGGAACTATCTGGAAGTATTTGACCTGGACGGTCACAATTTGGGCACAAAAGTTCCTCTAAAGATTTGACCAAAGCAATGATTATCCCTATTATGAATTCTATCAGAAAATCGATTTGTTGCATTATTTATAAAAAAAAATTCAAGATTACTTTATGCTCCCCCGTAATCTCACACGGTGTTTTGCGGGTGGTAACCGAACTGGTCGGTATTCCAGCTAAAGGGGATTTGTGGTGACAGATTCAAACGCATTTGACATTGACACGCCTGCGCTATTAATCGATTTAGATAGGGTCGAAAAAAACCTGGCAACCATGCAAAAAAAGGCTGATACAACCGGAGCGTTGCTGCGCCCGCATATCAAGGCTCACAAGATACCCGAATTGGCGCGGACTCAAATCCGATTGGGTGCCGTGGGGGTAACCGCTTCCAAGGTCGCAGAGGCCGAAGTCATGGCGGATGCGGGAATCAAAGACATCTTCATCGCCAACCAGGTTGTCACCACAACCAAACTCAAGAGGCTGGCGGCACTTTCAAAAAGGGTTAAGGTATCCGTCGGACTGGACAGTGCGGCCGGTGCAAAAATCCTTTCCGATGTATTTTCAGCCGCTGGAAAAAAAATAGACTATGTGATTGAAATCGACAGTGGGCTGAACCGCTGCGGCGTTCCACCGGGTCTGCCCGCTGTCGAATTATTTAGCGCCATCAAACAGCTCACCGGGCTGAGATTTAAAGGCATCTTTACCCACGCCGGTCAGGTCTACGGTAAACAAACCCTTGAAGACGTAATGGCGGTCAGCAAACTTGAAAGCGAAATCATCGTCGAGACCTGCAACTGCTTTAAGGACGTTGGCGTTCGGCCTGAGGTTGTCTCCGTCGGGTCCACCCCCACCATGCGGGTTTGGAACGGGTGCGCCGGCGTTAACGAGATACGGCCCGGCAACTATATATTTTTGGATGCGATTCAAATTGCCCTGGGCGTTGCCAACCCACAAGAATGTGCCTTGACGGTATTGGCCACGGTAACAAGTCGCCCGGCCCATGACCGGGCAGTGGTCGATGCCGGAAGCAAAGTTTTTGCGTTAGACAAAGGGGCCCACGGAAAGGAGATGCTAAAAGGGTTCGGCCTTGTGCTGAATAAGAACGCAGTGCTCGAGAGGCTTTCCGAAGAACACGGCGTCATGTCGTTGGATTCCAAGGAAAAGCTGGAAATTGGTGAGACGGTTAGAATCATTCCCAATCATGCCTGTCCGGTCATTAATCTGTCTGACAAAGCCTATGGAATTCGGCGTGGAAAAGTCGAGGCAGAACTTCTAATTGCCGGAAGAGGAAAAGTTCAATAAATTTAAATTTGATGAGTTAAGTGAGCATACTTATGTGGAAAGTACAATCCAGCAAAGAACCGATTCGTTTGTTTAAGTCGGATTTCCTTGAATTTTTTTCCCATATACATCCTGCCATCGTTCTGATCATTTGGATTCCGGTGGTATTGTGGTTTGTTGTTTACGGTCTGATGAATCGGCCCGATGGCGTATATTTACTTTATTTTCCGGCTTGTATGATTGTGGGCCTGATACTCTGGTCCCTGACCGAGTACGGAGTTCATCGGTTTGTATTTCACTTTAAACCCAGAAATAAGTGGCAGGAAAGGATTTCATTTCTTTTTCATGGGGTTCACCATGCTCAGCCAATGGCAAAAAGCCGGCTGGTTATGCCGCCGGCGGTGAGTATTCCACTGGCGCTGCTGTTTTACTATTTTTATGCGAATGTCATTGAGATGATTTTCGGCCGGCCCCACTGGGTGTATCCTCTTTTTGCGGGGTTTTTGATTGGATACATTTTGTATGACATGTCCCACTACGCCATTCATCATTTCGATCTGAAGTCCAACTATTTTAAAATGTTGCGAAAGAATCACATGCGGCATCACTGGAAAACACCGGACAAGCGCTTTGGCGTCACGAATATCTTCTGGGATATTGTTTTCGGAACGTGGGTAAAGGAAGATTAGTTGAGTGAATCCTGTATGATATGCAAAAAATAAGAGTGCTCACAATACTTATAATTTTGGCCACCGGTGCTACAGTGTTCAGCGGCCAAACAATAAAAACTCCGATTGAAGTCGGTGACTTTCGATTGGGGACGCGACCTGGATACCGCTTTAGAAAATAGCGCTAAAGCCGGAAAACCAGTACTCGTCCTTTTCCAGGAGATTCCGGGAATAGTAACCGAACAAGCTACTCAAGCTGTCGGTCAACAGCACACCGATTGTTAAAAGTAAGTAAATGCTCAAATTTTCGTCTAAAAATCAATATTGACAACCGTTCCTGCTTTCGTTATCAGAATAGTTATTGGTTCCCTTTAATTGGCGCCTCAATATGTTAGGCTATCTTGTCCCGATGTAGCTCAAAAAGCAAAGTCGGAAGCTGATGCCGGGGCACAATTCACAGTTTACGATTCATCCGCCCCGGAAAAGCAACTTCTCATCTTTTTATATTTGACGCTGTTAGACATGCCTGTTACGAATACTGCGGATTATTTAGCTTTTATATGCCCCTGCAAAAGTCGATAAAAATACTTGGTATCGATAGTTCACCACGCCGAAAAAAAGATCATGCCCTTTTCGATTCTCTTTCCG
Organism: Desulfosarcina sp.; assembly: GCA_029288035.1. Lineage (GTDB taxonomy): Bacteria > Desulfobacterota > Desulfobacteria > Desulfobacterales > JAFDCJ01 > JAFDCJ01. The sequence continues at coordinate 13,038 of JARFPZ010000064.1, read as the reverse complement.
GGATCATGCTGCAGGGCGTGCTGGACTTGGCTGCCGAATCCAAGGACGTTTCCTTCGAACGACTGAATTTGAGCACCTGTCGGTTGAACCCATGCCGCGGCTGCTTCTCGGATATGGAAACCCGCTGTCACTTCCTGTGCGACTGCTTTGAAGACGATTTTAAGTCGATCGTCCGTAAGATGATGACTGCCGACGCCATCGTGTTTGCTACCCCGACTTACATGGGCGGCATGTCCGCGGTGCTTAAGTTGTTTTTCGAGCGTTGGATCAGTTTCAAAGCACCGCCTGTTGATCCGCGCAATGCGACCAAATCACTCGATGAGTGCTTCGATCTGCTGAAAGATCTGGCGGACGGCAAATTGAAAATTTCCAATCCATTGCATGGCAAGGTCGCCGGTGTCGTGGTGGCCGGGAGTGAACTCGGCCAGGCGAGCACCCTCAAAGAGATTATGTATATCCTGAATCAGTATGGCTTTATCCTGCCTCCACAGGGTTTCATTTATCACACCGGCCACAGCATGCAGTCCCTGGAAGATGTGCGCAGCAGCTTTTATGAAAATTGCTGGCTGCAGGAAGCCACGGCGCATTTGGCCCGGGCACTCGTTCAATTGATTACTGCAACCAAACACTTGCAATGGCAGCCGATGCAATCGACGATCCATATCCCGTAAGAAGAAAGGCGGGCTACAGGTTATCCAGCCCTGAAATAACTTGTAGCTGAGGTGTAACTTGGGGACGTTGTTGACTGAATAAACTTAAATACTCTTTGTAGCTGACAAAAATTTTTAAATGCGAGGGATACGATGGCACGTCGAAATCGGTTGGACGCCACTGTATCCGTGCATCATGTCGTCGATTTTCACAGAGCTCGGATGGTGATTGGTTTGGTGAGGACACAAGGGGCTGCTTTAGCTGAACTTCCCAGGTGGCTAGATGTTTCCAAATCTGCCATATCAAAAATCAAAAAACGGAAAAGTTAATACGTCGATTTAATTAACAAGGTTATATATATATCCCACTGCAAGATACGGGCTTGGCTTTTAACGGGAGCAGCGCTGGAAGCGGATGGTGGATTTCAAACCAGCCGGTGGTGCTCAACTTCCTTTGCAATGTATTCGACGCGTTCTATCAGGTTGTTACCTAAAACCATATCTCCCACACCCAATATAATGTTACGGTTTTCGATGATCTCTAAAAGCCGATGGATGTAATCCCGGAACTCCGATTCACTCGTTCTTTTTTCTAAAATGGGCGATGGAACGCCTCCCCAGATCAAGGGGCCATGTCGCCAGGTTTCCCAGGCCTCCTCAAAGGTACACTCGGTCAGCGGTGCCGGCGAAAAGGATTCACAAACATCCAAACCGGACTGTGCCAGCAAACTCAGTAACGGTTTGACATTACCGTCGGTGTGGCTGCCGACTTTTTTGCCCTGCCCATGCAGAATGTCTGTATATTTTTGGTAGTACGGCAAGCTATATTCCTTAAAAAGTTTCGGATTGGTCATCGTCCCGTCCAGATTATCTCCGAACTCCACATAAATTGAGGGCAAATCGGCCATCTGACGAAGGATTTCCATGAGCTGCAGATCCAATAGGTGGAGCAGCCGGTTCAGCTGCTGTGGGCTGTCGTAGAGTGCCGTAAACAGGGGTACTTCACCCAAATATTCAAGTAAGGCCTGTTGAAATGGGATCCGATGAAGACAAGGAACCACGAATCCATTATCTCCCAATTCACATTGGTCTTCACGTATTTTATCGAACTGCGGGACTATCTCCGTGTGTTCGATGATGTACTCGGCGGTTCGATAATCTTCTTCCGCTTTAATCAGATGGTGGGTTAGATAAGGTTCCACACCGCCCATGGCAACCATGCTTTCGGCAACTTCATAGGCGATACTCAGATTTCCAACCGGCGCGACATATTCAATGGTAGTCGTTCCCGCTTTGTCACGAGGAATCTGATCCGGTGCCCATTGCGCTGGAAAGTATTCGGTGACCGGCTCGAAATCACGAAAAATGATCTCGTTTTCGAAGGTACGCACAACTTCGATGTTGCGTAACTTGAAGGCGTACGGCGCCGTAAACTTTTGTCGGCCGATACCGACGCTTTGATGAATATCATTCAAAGACATTTCCTGGTATTTTGCCGGCAGGCTGCCTGACGAACATTTGCTCTGGTACCAGATTTCCATTCGGTCGATGAACGGCAGACGATCAGGTTGCTTACCCTGGAGCACAGCCTGGACTCGGTCATGCATCGATAGTTTTTGATCAGAATTTTTCATAGAGAAAAATCCGCTTTTTAAAAGCGGGCAAAGTATATGTATGAATTGTGTATCTGTACTGGAGCAACTAAATATACTGAACCTTTAATAGACGAAAAGAGCTGTCAACCGATTATCGTAGGTGGGTTTAGTTGTCAAGATCGATATTTTCGTCGGTCGTCTTATCTGGAGGTCAATAATAAATCCCAGACAGTGCCCGCAACATCGGCAAAGTAGGTTGTCTGTGAATTATCAGATACATATTCAGTTTCGATCTCAAAATGCAGTTATCGTCGATTCCAGTCAAGCATCCGAGCGAGTGAAAACAGTGGGACGTTGGTGAAAAGTTTCCAGATATTCTATGCTGACAGCAAGTTGTTTCCTAATCTCCGCATCCGACTGAAGACGAATTGGCTGCAGACATTGGCGGTGAGCTATGCTCGAATTGATCGTAAAATTCAATCTTTGCGCAAAAATCAATGTTGACAATAGCGTCCGATTTCGGTATCCGATTGGTTAAAGATTGCGTTTCATTGAGGAATCGATATGTTGTGCTGCCTTGTCGCAGCATAGCTTCAGCGAAGACGGCCGCGGGAACCGTTACAAATTCCCGTTCTTCGATTCAGCCGCTTTGAAAACGTTTAAATCTTTATTTAGAATAACATAACATGAAAAGAAAGATAGAAGCAATGTCTACAAACTATTCAAAAATTTACTATACCAAAACCGATGAGGCACCCGCCCTTGCAACACGTTCGCTATTACCGATTATAAAAGCTTACACTGCAAAAGCAGGAATTGAAGTTGAATTAAGCGATATTTCGCTTGCAGGACGTATTATAGCGGTGTTTCCGGAGTTTTTAAAAGAAGAACAACGTATCGAAGATGCCCTTACTCAGTTAGGTGAGCTGGCAAAAACACCCGAAGCCAATATTATTAAGCTGCCAAATATTAGTGCGTCGGTGCCACAAATGAAGGCAGCCATTAAAGAGCTGCAGGATAAAGGATACGCATTGCCGGACTATCCCGAAGATCCAAAAGACGGCAAAGAAAAAGAAATAAAAGCACGGTACGATAAAGTTAAAGGCAGTGCCGTGAACCCAGTGCTTCGCGAAGGAAACTCCGATCGTCGTGCGCCACGTGCTGTTAAAGAACATGCGAAAAAGCATCCGCATTCGATGGGTGCATGGGCATCCGATTCAAAATCGCATGCAGCCAGTATGACCAAAGGTGATTTTTATGGCAGCGAAAAATCTGTCGTTATGCAAAAAGCCGACACACTGAAAATTACCTTAGTACCGGATAGCGGTGAACCAGTGGTATTAAAAACAAAAACACCGGTACTTGAGGGAGAAGTAGTCGACGTTGCCGTAATGAGTGCGAAGGCCTTAAGTGATTTTATCGCGGAAGAGATAGCCGATGCAAAACAGCTGGATGTATTGTTTTCGGTACACCTGAAGGCGACTATGATGAAAGTTTCCGATCCAATTATATTTGGTCACGTGGTATCTGTGTTTTATAAGGAAATATTCGATAAATACGCAGATACATTAAATTCCTTGGGCGTTGATCCAAATCAGGGCCTGGGCGAATTGTATCAAAAAATTAAAGCACTGCCGGACGAACAACGCGAATCGATTGAATCAGATATAGAAAACTTATACAGGAATAAACCGCAGTTGGCCATGGTGAATTCAGATAAGGGAATTACCAATTTACATGTGCCCAGCGATGTTATTATTGACGCTTCAATGCCAGCTGCTATCAAAACATCAGGAAAAATGTGGGGACCCGACGGGAATCTGAAAGATATGAAAGCGGTAATTCCGGATAGAAGTTATGCCGGTGTATACCAGGAAACCATCGATTTTTGCAAGAAAAACGGTGCGTTTGATCCTACAACCATGGGTAGTGTATCCAATGTTGGTTTAATGGCACAAAAGGCCGAAGAATACGGTTCGCACGATAAAACATTCGAAATTCCGGCTGATGGTAAAGTACAGGTTACCAATGAAGCAGGCATAGTAATATTTGAACACAATGTAAAGAAAGGTGATATATGGCGTGCATGTCAGGTGAAGGACGCACCGGTTCAAGACTGGGTAAAATTAGCAGTAAACAGGGCGAAGGCTACCGATTCTCCTGCCATATTCTGGCTTGATAAAAATCGTGCTCACGACAAAAATCTTATAGAAAAAGTAACCACCTATTTAAAAGATCACGATACAACTGGGCTTGATATAAAAATACTTTCACCCGTTGAAGCCACTAGGTTCTCACTAGAAAGTATTAAAGCAGGAAAAGATGTTATCTCTGTTACCGGTAATGTATTGCGTGATTATTTAACCGATTTATTCCCGATTCTCGAATTAGGAACCAGTGCAAAAATGTTGTCCATTGTTCCTTTAATGAATGGTGGTGGCCTATTCGAAACCGGTGCCGGTGGTTCAGCTCCTAAACATGTTCAGCAGTTCGAACAGGAAGGTCATTTACGCTGGAATTCGCTTGGTGAGTTTCTTGCTCTTGCCGTGTCGTTGGAACATTTAGGAAAAACAACCCATAACGATGCTGCTCTTGTGTTAGCCGAAACACTTGATAAAGCCACAGCTACCTTTCTTGAGAATAAAAAATCGCCTTCCCGTAAGGTAAAAGAACTGGATAGTCGTGGAAGTCATTTTTATCTGGCTACCTACTGGGCACAGGCGCTTGCGAATCAAAATACCTTAACCAAGCTTAAGACATTATTTGATGAAGTCTCCGAAGAGTTGGTTGAAAATGAATCGGTAATTATCGATGAATTGAAGGCCGCCCAAGGAAGTAAGGTTAATATTGGTGGATATTACATGCCGGTTGACAAATTGGCCGATGCACAGATGAGACCTAGTAATACACTGAACAAAATTTTAGCCAAACTGAATTAACATTTATTTCAAGGTCATTTTAAAACCGGTCTAAACTATTGGGGAATTTTAGGGAATTTTAGGAATTTTAGGGACATCCATAAATACATAAATAAATAACAAAAACAACCAAACAAAATTTCTATGATATCTCACCTCCAAAAATGTGCTTTTAAACAATCAAATTAGTGGCGATTAATTTTACATAGAAAATTATTTATTATTTTATGGACGTCCCGCAAATCTCCCGCAAATCTCAATATTTTTCATCTGCTTGATTTTTCATACAAAGTGTGCCATTGTTGCAGAAATATACAATTGCTGGGTTCAACCTTTAATCAAGAGGGAGAGCATATGAATGGATTATATGACCCTGTTTCCGATATTGGAGATGGGGTTTTTGCTTTTGATATCCTAATATAACTTGTAATTCGCTTTGATTCCTAATTTTGGCAAGTTGGATAAAGGACAAAGGATAAAACACTTACTAGGCATCGCAATTATGAGAGGCGTGGATTGCTGAGTGTATTCTCAATTTATGCGATACGTGATTGATATTAGGGCCTTCGGAGAGATTCCATCATTTACCCAAAACTCCTGTTAACTATAATAAATGGTATTGGTCGCCGAATTAAAAAATGGCCAAGTAAAGATTGCCTTCAACCTGATGTTTATCTAGTCCAGAAGCGTATCGGTATAGTCATGAACCCATGCTTATATTTGGAACTTCTTTAGCGAGGAAGGAAAAATGAAAGAAAGCATGACACGATCTTATTGTCTGGCAAAGGAACTGTCGCAGCTTTTCGATTTGGAGGGCAACATAGATACGATGCTTTCAGTTTCCATGTACTACCTCAACCAATTTATGGATTCCGAAAGGTCCTCGATATGGTTATTTCAACATTGGAATCAAAAACTTACCATCTTTTCCTCACTTGATCTTGAGAGAAATGAAATCCGCATTCCAAAATCGTGCGGTGTGGCTGGATGGGTGTTTGTAAACAGCGAGCCTGCTATTGTTAATGATGCCTATGAAGACAGCCGTTTCTACAGTAAGGTGGATGACATGACACGTTTTCATACGCGTAATCTGGTCTGTACGCCCCTAATTGGTTACAAGGATCATTGTTTAGGCACACTTCAATCATTAAACAAAACAACAGGGGATTTCACAACCGACGATCTTGAATTACTGAACCTGGCCGCCCGTATGGTCGCTGTTGCCATTAACAACAGCAGACGCTATAAAGAAATTTCAGTTACCAACGAAGCCCGCAGAAATTTTTTAAAAAAGATTTCCGGAAACATTGGTAATATCTTCGATTAATATATACTTGTATCACCAACGCTATGAAACCTGTCATTATTTTTACAGGCCTCTAGATAAAAGAAAAGGGTCGACCTGAGAAGGGAAATACCATGGATCATATGAATGCCTACGAAAGGGTTATGGGTGTGTTGAACGGCAAACGGCCCGACTATCCGCCTGTTGTACCGATGGCACGAGAGTGGTGCAGCCAACAGGCCGGTTTTGACTTGATCGATGAGCTTGAAAGCGTTGAAAGGCATGTCTATGCCCAAACCTATGCCGTCGATAAGTTCGGCTACGACTGCGTTTGGGATATGTTCGCCTGTCATTCCGAATCCGAGGCCATGGGATCGGTGCTCAAAATCTCACGTGGGCATCCGCCGTCAGTGGAAATCCCCGCCGTACAGAACTATGAAACCGATTTGTCGCGCCTGAAGCTGTTCGATCCCCATCAGAATCAAAGGCTGAGCCTGATCTTGGAGGGAATGCGGCGACTGAAAAATCGATTTCAGCACCAGGTCCCGGTTATCGGTTACATACAGGCCCCCTTCAGGCATGTTTCCATGCTGCGCGGTTCCGAGAACGCCATGCGGGATTTGTACAAGGCGCGTGAATCCCTTCGGAAACTTTGCGACATCGCGCTCAGCAGCCTCATTGTATATGCGGTGGCCATTATCAGCACGGGAGTAGATATTCTTTTTGTCTCCGACCCGAGTAGTTCCGGGGATGCCATCTCCAAAAAACATTGGGAAGAATGGGGGAAGCCAATGACCGCCCGCCTGGTCAACCTCGTCAAGCCCACCGGCATCAAAATCATCATGCATGTTTGCGGAGACAATTCGGACCGGCTTGAAAGTTTTGCCGAAACCGGGGTGAACGGCTTGAGTCTCGATGAAGGGGTTGATTTCGAAGCAGCGCGAAATTTATTGGGGCCGCGATACTGCCTGATGGGCAATGTCAGCACGAGTCTCCTGGCGATGGGCAGCCCTGAGGATGTGAAAGAGGCAACCCGGGAGGTAATCGATAAGGCCGGTCGAGACGGGGGGCTGTTGGTAAGTGGAGGGTGTATTTTACCGGCCATCTGTCCACCGGAAAATATCCAGGCCATGGTGGAGACTGCGAAGGCCTGCCGATAAGGTCATATCAGGGATTTAAAATCGCATTTTCGGTTTCCGGGTCGAAGAGGTGGAGTTTATCCATGTTAAAAGCAAGTTCAATTTCTTTTTCGACCAGGGCGCGTTTTTTAGAAGTCCCCCCGCTGATTTCCTGTATTTCAGCAACAAAGGTGTGCTTTCCGGCTGAAACGTAGAGCAGTTCTTCAGAACCAATCGGTTCGATCACATCAATTCGCGCGGTCATCACGTTGCCCGTAGAGGCAAACCCGGCGCGGTCTTTATCACTAATATCTTCCGGGCGAAAGCCGACAATGATGTTTTTGTCGATGTAGTCATCCAGTGCTTTCGCTGCCGGGGGAACTTGAAGACGGAAAGCATCCAGGTCCAGCCAGAGGGATCCGTTCTCGGCATCGAGTTTGCCGTCGAGAAAGTTCATGGACGGGCTCCCGATAAAACCGGCGACAAACACATTGGCCGGGCGATTATACATCGTACGCGGGTCACCGATCTGCTGGACGATGCCGTCTTTCATCAAAACCAGCCGGTCGCCCAGGGTCAAGGCTTCGATCTGATCATGCGTCACATAAATGATGGTCGCCTCAAGTTCCCGGTGGATCTTGTTCAATTCGAACCGCATGTGAACTCGCAGTTTTGCATCCAGGTTACTTAAGGGTTCGTCCATCAAAAAAACTTTCGGTTTTCTGACGATCGCCCTGCCTAGTGCAACCCGTTGGCGCTGGCCGCCAGATAGAAACCGCGGTCGACGATCCAGCAAATCCCGGATTCTCAGTAGTTCGGCCGTCCGTTCAACCCGCTCTTTGATCTCGTCTTGTGGAAATTTCCGGGCCCGCAGGCTAAAGGCCATGTTCTCAAACACGGTTAAATGGGGATAGAGGGCATAACTCTGAAACACCATGGCAATGTCTCGGTCTTTCGGGGCCACATCATTGACCAGCTTGCCGTCTATATAAATTTCTCCGCGGGTGATATCTTCAAGACCGGCGATCATTTTCAGGGTAGTGGTTTTACCGCACCCCGATGGGCCCAGAAACACCACAAATTCTTTATCCTGAATCTCCAGGTTGAATTCCTGGACAACGGGAATTCCTTCGACGTATTCTTTATAAATATCTTTTAAGACGACTTCTGCCATATCATCCCTTCACAGCGCCGAACGTCAAGCCCCGGACAATGAATTTTTGAACCGTGAGCGCCAAGATCGTCGGGGGCACCATGGCCATCAGCGCCCGCGTGGCAATGAACCAAAACTGGATGCCCCGGGTATCCGATGCGCCCGAAATAATATAGGGTAAGGTAATTGCGTTTCGCTGGGCAATAATCAGGGCGAACATGAACTCATTCCAGGCAAATGCCAGACAGATAATTCCCGTGGCCACCAATCCCGGGGCAGACAACGGCAGGGCAACTTTAAAGAATGCCCCGATCCTGGAATAACCGTCGACCATGGCCGCCTGTTCAAGCTCAATCGGAAGTTCCTTGAACAACTGACTCATAATAATAACGGCAAAGGGGAGATTGAAGGTTGTGTTCAGCACGATCAGGGTGGAGACTTTATCCAGCGCGTTGAATTGCCTGGCAAGCAGAAAAAACGGTATGGCAACTACCACCGGCGGCAACACCCGCTGGGAAAGAAACCAAATGGTGATATCCGGATTTTTAATTTTATAAAATTGAAAGCGAGCCAATCCATAACCCGCCATGGTCCCCAGCATGGTGGCTAGGATCGCACTGGTAACGGCGATGATAGCACTGTTTTTCACCGCTTTCAGGTTTTCAGGCACCTTCAATTCGGCCGCCCAATTCTCCAAGGTCGGCTTAAATTGCAGAAATGGAATCGCCAGTCCGGCGACGGTGAATGTCTCCGCCGGCTTTCTCAGGGAAGTGGTGATCGCCCAGTAAAACGGAAACGTCGCCCACGCGATGCAGAGGGCAATGGCAATACCGAGCAGAATACGTTTGCCCAACCATCTCTTCTTTTTCATCTTATCTATAGATGTCCCGCATTCGTTTAAAGAAAAATATCACAATAATCATCATGGCCACGAGCAATACAAAACCCTGGACGGAGGCATAGCCGAGATCGAAATATTTCATGCCGGTAAGATACGTAAAAAATGAATAGACCATGGTAGATGTTCCGGGTCCACCCCGGGTCAGCCTGGAAGGTATGTCAAATATCTTGCAGGCTTCAATCAAGCGCAGCAGAAAAACAATGATCAAAACGGGCTGAAGCATGGGCAGCGTCACACGGCGAAATAACCGCCATCCCGGTGAGTAATCCAGAGAGGCGGCTTGATAGATTTCTTGCGGCAATGATTGTAAACCGGCCAGGATAACCAAAAAGCAAAACGGCGTCCATTGCCAGATGTCGACCAGCATGATGGAAATCAGAGCCCAGGTCGGATCAGAAAGCCAGGGGATTTTGTATCCCAAGGGGATCAAAAATCCGTTGATCGGGCCACCCTCCTCATAAAAAATTGTCAGGAACAAAAACCCGATCGCAACGGGCGTGGCAAACAGCGGCATCAGCAAAATGGTTCGATAGGCCTTTAATCCTTTGACTTTCTGATTGAACAGCAGTGCGATCAGCAAACCCAGTACAATTTCGACAACCACCGTGATAATGATAAAGATCAGGGTGACTTTAACCGTATTGTAAATTTTGTAATCCGTAAAAAAACGTACAAAATTCTCGAACCAGATAAACCGATCCCCCCGTCCGATCTACACCCTGAAAAAGCTTGTTCTGACGCCGTAGAGAAAGGGAAATACGGTGAACAACAAGACCCAGGTAGCAGCCGGCAGGACAAAGAGAAATTTTACATCTTTGCCCGTAACCCTGAATGCCTTCCTAATCCGATCGCCGGTATAATACCAGATCAGACCTCCGGCGATCACCCAGACAAGGATGGCAATGCCGGGGTGCAGCGATCCTTGTATGAGTCCCAGGATACTGAAAAGGATCGTAACCGATAACCCGCACAGCGTAATAAGCCAGGACCAGTGTCGCAACAGACATAGGCCGTGGCCCGCAATGAGCAGATACAGGGTCACTGCCGCCAGCAGGAAAGACATGCCGGTGGTGAGCCCATAGATCAGCCCGGCGACACCGGCGCTCAGAAAAAGCAGTCCCAACCCCAGGACGTCTCCAGGGGCTGCTTTAAATAGTAAAGCGATGGATTTTTTCAAAATAGGCTCAGTCCGTCTTTCAACCCTCAACGGTCTTGAAAGCCGTTGAGGGTTGCGCAATTAATTACGGTTGATAGCCGATGGATTGCTGATAGAACTTCAGCTGCTCTTTCATCCCGAAGCGTTTGTTGATATCATTCCAGTCTTTGGCGGTCCGATCCAGTGCCTCTTTGGCGCCAACCTGACCCGAAATGGCTTCGGAGAGATGTTCATCAAGCTTATACCAGAATTCTTCGCCACCGGGAATTCGGATGTAGGACTGGACCGTCTCCGCAAAGAAGGTATCATGATAGGCTTGCGTATAATCGGCAACGTCATTGGCATTCCACCCTTGCGCCACGTAATCTTCGATGGTCGACATTCCGCCCTGCTCTTTCAGATAGTGCAAGGTCCAACCCGGGTCGACCCCCGTCCATCCGCGGGTGACGTTCCACATACTGATTTTCGGCGTTGCATGAAAGGCCAGCAGATGATAAATCGCTTCTTCAACACCTTTGTCTTTGGCGCTGCTCAAAATGACGCCATGCCAGGAGCCACCGGTGGTATTGCCAATGACATTGGGCTTATCCAATTTGACAAACGATTCCTTGCAACGGTCATAAACTTCATAAGATCCCGGCAGCACCGAGGCACCCATTTTACCTTTCATTTTCGATCGACTCTCATCTTGCACCAATGACCCGACATCCCCCCAGGAAAACGTGAAGATCGCATCCCCCCGCAGGAAATAATCCCAAGCGGTGCCAAGATCCCAGGCAATCGCAGCGGCCGGTCCGGTTTTGGTCAGTTTGATTAAAAACTCCAGGGCCCGCACATGTCCCGGTTCATTGATTAATGGCTTCATGGTGTCGGGATCAAACCAATAGACATTATGACATTTATCCACCTTGTCACCGGGCAGGACGGTAAACGCGGCCGAAAGCGAGACAAAATGGTACATCCCCTGGTTGTGCACTTGGAAATGCAGGGCAATGCCGGAATCTTTTTCGACCTTCCCGTCGCGATCCCAATCTTTGTTGTTGAAGAAATTAGCAATATCATAGACCTGATCCCAGGTTTTGGGTGGTACCGGCAGATCATATCCCAGGTCGGCTTTGAAGGCTTTTTGCCACTCGGGATCAGTCAAGATATCCTTACGGTAATACAGGACCTGGCCGTCACTGTCATTGGGAACCCCATACCATTTTCCTTGCCAGGTATGCAAATTGACTAGAGATTCAGGGAGATACTCGCGATGCCACTTCGGAAAGCGAGGATCATCATAAAATGCATCCGGTGAGAACGCGAACCCTCCCGTAACCAGGTCACCGTACCAGGATGCGGCCGGCATACAGGCGTCATAGTTTCCGGCACCGGTTTGCAGATCGATCATCACTTTTTGGAATTGCTCTGCAATGGGGATTTCGACGATGTTCAGCTTTGCCCCGGTCAGTTTTTCCCAGGCGTCACGCCACTCAAACAACGGGCCTGAAATTCCGCCTTTGGGGCCGCCGGTGTTGACTGTGATGGTGACTTCTTTACCCTTAAATGGTTGCTTGCCACCGGCAGCAATGCTGCCGATTTCTTCATCGGTGAAGGTGATCACATCTCCGTTGGCTGATGTGACCGTCACATCGGCATACGTGCTGCTGCCGATAAAAATACTGCTCAGCAGCACGGCAATGAATAATAAAAAAACACGCTTCATGATGAACCTCCTTTCATTATTGGTTAAGGTGAATTCTAAAGACCAACCCCAATTAGTCCTCAGATTCTCAAACGAACAATTTATTTAGTTGCAAGCATGTTAACCGATGTGCAAAAAGATGCTCGATACTGGAAATTGGGGCGAAGCCCCTATTTTCTTTTGCAGCTGATTGTTGTTGGAAAGAAATTTTGTGGCCTTGTATATCCTTCGCGTCAAATGACGATTCAGGCCGGCAACCGGAGAAAGTTAAGTTTTGAACGTCTGATCTTCTTTTTTGGCAATGACTGTGACTGAAATCAGCGAATCGGCTGATCAGTTTTACTAACGGGTGCAGTTCGGTTTTGTCAATAGAAATTTTATATTTTTGTTCATGGCCTTAATTGGGCCATTTAATCTCTGAGTAGAACTCACAGCGTGCGCAGAGAAAAGCCAAAAACTCTCTGTATTGAAACTTTTGGGGCTCGGTTTGGAAATCGGCCGTTGTTGGGTTTCGCCTTTCGCAATAACACCGGCAAAAGGTAGGTTGGGTTGAGTGCAACGAAACCCAACAAAGC
>JARFPZ010000044.1 GCA_029288035.1 Desulfosarcina sp. | reverse complement strand
GATTAAGTTTTCCGACCGTGTGCTGATCGAGGACAAATCACTTTCATTGCGTTTGCCTATTTTAGGCCAGACACTGGTCCAGAAGTGATAGAAGAAAACGCCCATCAAGTGTTTTAAGATCTTAAAATTGACCTCAATTTTGAAACGATAGCTGTATGCTCTAATGATATCCTGAGGTGACAGCGTCAAATCTGAGCACATCAAAATGAACATTTCACCTCCGTCGATAACCAAAACAAATCGAACTTTTTCTTTGATGGGCTTCCAAATCAGATCGAGACAAAAGAAAAGTATAGTCTTTTTCTCGCGATAGATTTCAATGACGGTCTCTTCAAACTCATTGCGTTTGTCGTCGAATAACTCTATCAGTTTCTGAACAAAGCTTGTCGGACCAAATTAACTATCTGAAAATTACTGAAATAGATGATAATTCAGGGGTTGTTCTGGATCTTAGAGCTAGCTTTTTGATAGCAAAAAAGTGGTTTTAAGAAAAATGAGGATTGAGGCCGGTATTGATTTTAGCAGGTGATTTTAGTTAGCAATGGCCCGTGCAAACAGACATCATCTACCTGGTTATGTATGGCATATTACCCATCGATGCCACAAAAGAGAATTTCTGTTAAAATTTGATAAGGATAAAGCACGGTGGATACACTGGCTGTTTGAAGCCAAAAAACGTTATGGGCTGACGATTTTAGATTTTACGGTTACCTCAAATCACATCCATTTGTTAGTCTATGACGGTAAAGTCAATAACATTCCAACATCAATCCAACTTATAGCCGGAAGAACGGGAAGAGAATATAATCAAAGAAAAAATCGAAAGGGAGCATTCTGGGAAGATCGATACCATGCAACCGCCGTTAAAACCGGTAAACATTTAATAAGCTGCCTGGCATATATTGATTTGAATATGGTTAGAGCCGGAGTTGTACAACATCCGTGTGAATGGGGATATGGTGGATATTGTGAGATACAAAATCCAAGGCAGCGGTATACGCTGATAGATCGTCAGAAATTAACAGCGTTACTTGACATCAAAGATAACGATCAGCTAGCAGAATATCATCGCAAATGGGTCGAGGAGGTTTTAAAAAATGGAACAAACCAACGCGATGCGAAATGGACGCAAAGCATAGCAGTTGGTGACAAAGAATTTGTGACGGAAACAAAGGCTAAACTGGGTTCAAGGGCAATAGGCCGCAGGGAGAAAGAAAATGATGAAGGATATGAGCTTAAAGAATCTCAAAGTCCTTACAACTTTGTTTTTGACCCTAAAAAGTGTGCTCTAAGACTGAAGAACGACCACCTATGGCAGGTTTCATCATTGAATTCGGGCACATAGTTTGGTCCGACAAGAGAGACCAAGACCGGGAAACCACGCGGCTTTAATTTCATGGCCGCTTTTGAGTTGAACGTGCCTTTTATCACTGCCTGTTTGGGTCCCGGCGGGTGAACTTGGCGTTCGGCTGAAGGGAAGTGAATATAGTACTTCAAGGAGGTCCTATGGTTAAAGGAACAAAAGCTGAGTTTCAACCCAATTTTGATAAAGGACTGGTCGCTATGTTCCTAAGGATGTCTCCTGAGGAGCGATTGCAAGCCAACGATAACGCGTTACGTACAATTCTGGAGTTGAGATATGCCTATAAGCGACGGAGAACTAACGAACGTAAATCTAGGCGCAATTCTTGAGGGGCTAATAGAGGCAGGCGTCGACTTTATTTTAGTCGGTGGCCTTGCCGCAGTTGTTCAGGGAGCACCTGTCACAACAATGGACGTCGACATCGTTCACAGCCAATCTCCCAAAAATATTGCCAGGCTACTGTCGTTTCTTAAATCGATTGGCGCATTTCACCGTCGTCCTGACGACAAGGTGATTGAACCAAAAGAGGGCGACCTAACGGGAATGGGTTATGCTCTTTTTACGACTCAGCTCGGCCCATTAGATATCTTGGCTGTTATTGAAGAGGGAAAAACTTACCAAGACCTCCTTGAACACACAGTGGAACTTGATTTTAGAGCCCACACTATTCGCGTTTTGGAGCTTGAAATGTTAATCCAGCTAAAGAGAAATTCCGCAGATCCTAAGGACATGCAGCGTTTGCCTGTGCTTGAAGAAACATTGCGGCAATTGAATGAGAAATCCTACAAAAATTAGGACAATTGCAATGAAAATGGCAGCCTTCAGCAGCTTGGTTGGGGATGAGGTGTGTGAATAGAAAATGTACTCAATTAATCGCCAGATAGCCATCATAAAACCAAAAGAGCCATATGTAAAATGGATAAACTCGCTTCCCGGTTCAGAAAATCCATGCGATATAGAAGAACTGAATAATGATTGCACCGCCTTTTTGATACCACATTTTGATTACAATTCCGAATCCAACAAATTTATGAAAAAGATGTACAAAAAAATCTTTGAAATTGAACTGGAAGGTTGGAACACCGATAAAAGAACTTGGCCAAAAAAACGAAGTTTCTCTCTATTTGAAAAATGGTTTTATATTGAGTTTCATTCAGAGGTTATTGATGTGCTTGGAACTGATATAGAAAAAGAAGACTATTAGATCACACAACAACCCAGAAACTGGACTTAGCCTTCTTGAGGAATTGTACGCGGGACGTATACGCCAAATATCTTCCTATTTTTGGACGCAAAACTGAACCAATAACCCTTGATTATACATCTGCCCTCGAGTTCTTCAATGTAGAACAAAGGTATGTACAAATTCCTTGATTATTTCTTCATCGTATTCCATGGTAGCTTGGTTATATTTATTCTAACCGGTTGGGCGTGGCGAAGAACACGACGCTTACATTTCATAACTATTGGCCTTACCATCTTGTCCTGGTTCGGTCTAGGAATATTTTTCGGTTGGGGCTACTGTCCTTTTACGGACTGGCATTGGGAGGTAAAGCGTAAAATCGGAGAAACCAACTTGCCGCATTCATACGTCAAGTACTATGTAGACAAACTAACAGGATATAATTGGGATCCTTTGGTAGTGGACGCGGCAGTCCTGATTCTGGGTATCTTGGCATTTACGCTGTCATGTTGGCTCAACTTGCGGGACAATCGTTCGCATCGATACTCGGGGCTTAATTAAAAATAATTGAATTAGCTGAATTTCGTATTAAAAGATGCAACAGTATCAATAAAAGCTAATATCGTCGCCGGTGGATATTGCCTTGCAAACCGAGAAAAGCAAGAAATTAAATTCAGAACGATTGGCCCGAAATCCAGTATTGTTGGCGCGACCACAGACATTTGGGTTGCATCAGATTTTACGACCTGTCAGTAGTTCTGAATTTAGCGAATTAGAAAAATATTTCGAGAAAGCTGATTTCACCGATGTAAAGGTTTTCGAAGGTGAGACGACTTTACGAAAATTTATTGCATCTATGTTGTCATTTTATCCATGGTGGATCGTCCATTTAGTTGTTTCGCGTATGGCCCAATATGGGTTAACGCATTAGAATAAAAAACTAAACGTTGGGAGCCACAAATAGATGACCGACATACAGATTCGAAAAGCGAATGTTCGAGACTGTGAGCTGATTGTCCGCTTCTTACGGGCGGCACTGCAGGACATGGAGGCTGCTGGTGGCCACGCCGTCAATTCTGATGAAACCTTCTGGCGGGATTTTACTGCAAAGGTTTCCCGAAGCATCCAGTACAATGACCGATTGTATTTGCTTGCCCAAACTGGAAATGCCGCTGTTGGATATTTAGAAGGAAAATCGAGTGCTCTCCATGAGGTATTCGCCCCCAAGAGAAGCTTTCATCTCAATGCCGTCTATGTTGTGCCGGAATCAAGGAATCAAGGCATTGCAATCTTACTTGTTGATAGGGCTTTGCAGTGGGCAAAAGATCAGGGATACCGGGAGTCGGATCTAAATGTCCTCGCAAATAACCGCAACGCAAAGAGACTATACGAAAAGATGGGTTTCTCGGTGTTCCGCTACGAAATGAGGATGCAACTCTCAAATCACAGAATTTGACCTGGATAATTATTCAGGATATATCGAAAAAGACCAATTTGTTTTTGATATAAATTACTTTTAATCTTTCTGAAGGAGGCCATATGCTAAAAAATCTTAATCCATTATTAACTCCGGAACTTTTATATGTTTTGCGTGCCATGGGGCATGGTGATGAACTGGTTCTGGCCGATTGTAACTTCCCTTCCGATTCCATTGCTGCTCAAACAACCTACGGCAGCCTCATCCGCCTGGATGGCAATACTATATCTGAAGCAGCGGATGCAATCCTTTCTGTATTTCCACTGGATAGTTTCGTTGAATTTCCTGTCTTATATATGCAGGTTGTCGGTAAACCCGATGAAGTCTTGGAAGTTCACAATGACTTCAAAAAAAGTGTCGATAATTTCTCAGATCGAGACTGGCCAATCAGTTCAATAGAACGACATGCCTTTTATGAACGGGCAAAGCAAGCGTATGCGGTCGTTTCTACTTCGGAAAGAAGGCCTTATGGTTGTTTTATTTTGGTGAAAGGCGTCATCGGTCCGGACGGCAACGTTATGTAACTCAATTCATAAGCCACCGGCTTGCCGCTGAGAATTTAAGAGGTTCTACCGTTACCGCGAGGGCATGCTTGATGGATGCAAACCTGATCGATGCCGGCGGCTTATGAATTGAATCAGCCTACCGAAACAATATTTACCTTCTATCAATAGTTCCGTATCTAGCATCATTAAAGGAGAGATTAACATGTCTATGAACTATTCGATAATTTTAGGGAACCTTGGAAATACATGTGACCGTTTCCTGTCATCCGGATATAAAGAGGAATTGGACAAAGATACGATGCTGAAACAAGCGTCGAAGATTAACCGGGTTAAAGGCATAGAGCTTGTCGGTACCTGGGACATTGATGAATCCAATGTCAGGGAAATGAAGCAGAAGCTAGAAGATTTTGGATTGACGTGTGTCTCGATTATTCCCGATCTTTTCAGTCAGAAAAAATGGGGAAATGGCAGTTTTTCATCTGAAGATAGTGATATTCGCAGGGCCGCCGTTTCAGAGGTCAATACCTGCACGGATATGGCCGTTGAAATGAATTGTGACCTGCTCAATATCTGGCCTGGCCAGGACGGCTATGATTATGCCTTATGCGCGGATTATATGGAAGAGCGACAATGGTTTGCGGAAGGGATCCGGGAGAGTGCGCTGTATGCCGCCAAGAAGGGTATCCGGTTTGCTTTGGAGTACAAACTGAAAGAGCCGCGAACCCATTCGTATCTGGCCAGAGCTGCGGATACCATTTTATTGATCAAAGAGTTGGATATGGAAAACGTCGGTGCGTGTATTGACACGGGGCACGCGTTTGCGGCCTATGAAAATGTCGGGGAATCCATTTCCTTGTTCAAAATGGCAGGCGATAAATTATTTCACATGCACTACAACGACAATTATAGTGCCTGGGATGACGACATGATCGTGGGATCTCTGCGGTTAACCGAGTTTTTTGAAATACTTTTCTGGTTGAAAAAGACGAATTACGCCGGTTGGCATTCAATGGATCAGTATCCTTACCGGGAAGATGGTTATGGTGCGATAAAATCAAGTGTGCTTTACTTACAAAAACTGGAGTCAATTCTTGAATCTGTCGGAATGACTGAAGTTGAGGACCTGATAAAAAGAAGAGATCCGATTGCCACCTCGGAGTTTATTCGATCAAATCTGATTAAGTGATCCAAGCTTATCTTTTCGACAGGAGCGTATCATGGCCTTGCTTACAACAACCATTGGCGCCTATCCCAAACCGGATTATGTACCCACCCCGGACTGGTTTAGAGAAGGGGGGACGGGTCTTTCAAGCCCAACTGAAGCCTACCAGAAATAATGGTTTCGGCTGCTAAATCTTTGGGTGATTAGAATTTGTTTTTTTTAAAGTTGAAAAAAGGAAATATTTTAGTTGCGGGCGTTTGCATATGGCATCAGACTCATTGGGAGGAGTTAGCCTTAGGAAGCTTTAATTTTTGTGGTTTCATCTACATATCTGTATTTTTGCGGTTTTGCATATATTGGTAAATTAAAAGTCTACAAATCAAATTTTTATGTAATCAACACAGCTCTGAGATTCATCTTATTACTTTAGGATATACCGAGATATCTTAAAAATAAAATAAAAGGCGGACCACAATATTTTGTGTCCGCCATTTTTTA
>JARFPZ010000012.1 GCA_029288035.1 Desulfosarcina sp. | reverse complement strand
TTTGCGATAAATTTTAATTGATGCCGTGCGAATAGGCAGCTAAAGGCGGTTTTTTCTGAATAGTTGCGAGTGTTGTCGCCCCAAAAATGGCATAACATGTCTACAAAACCCTGATTAAAGTATTCGTGCGACATAGTTGATAACCCACTTATTTTCTTGACAGATACTAATTTTAATTGTTATATTAATTAGTTAGGCGCCGTTACAATTAGGGCTTTTCTGTAACATGCTGTTATCGATACAAATTCTAACCTTAAAACGAAGGAGAAACAAAATGACCATAACCAAGGATCTCAAGGCTGTCAGCAAAAAACTTAGGCAACTGGCCAACCAGGCGGAGAAATTGGCAGTGGCAATTGGGAAAACCGGGAAGTCAAAGGCAAAACCGGCCCAGACGAAGACAAAAGCGAAGGCTGTTACCAAAAAGGCACCGCCGAAAGTTGGCAAGGGAACTGATACCGACAAGGTCCTTGCAATCATCAATAGATCAAAGAAAGGGGTGGATACCGCCACTCTAATGAAAAAAACCGGTTTTGACCAGAAAAAAGTCCGTAACATGCTTCACCGGACTTACAAACAAGGGAAAATCACAAGAGTGGATAAAGGATTATATATTGGTAAAAAATAAGATTCCTGCGACCCATTGACCTTCTAATCTGTTTACGAGACAGGAGCATCATCCATGACCCTCACCAAAGCTCATATGGTTGAGACGCTTGCAAAACAAAACGGCTACACAAAAAAGCAATCTGTGCAAATGGTCGAAATCCTATTGGAGCTTATCAAAAGATCCCTGGAATCGGGTGAGGACGTCCTGCTCAGTGGTTTTGGAAAATTTTGTGTGAAAGAGAAGAAGCAGCGAAGAGGACGGAACCCTTCAACCGGTGAGGACATCATGCTTGAACCGAGGAAGGTCGTGACATTTACTTGCTCCCGCAAACTGCGAGATAAAGTTAACGGTAAGCTGCCTTAAATTAGCCTTTCTCATCGGTTTCTTTGAACAATATAATTTGCAATGGCTCGAAGCGGATCCGCTCTTCTGTTAAAAGGCTCAATGGCCTGCAAGGCGCTAGTTACAAGCGCTTCGGCAAAAGATTTGGACTTTTCCAACCCCATAAGATACGGATAGGTGTTTTTTTGGCGCATTTTATCCGTCCCCACGGCTTTACCCAGAAGTGCCGGATCGCCTTCCACATTTAAAATGTCGTCTTTAATCTGGAAGGCGAGTCCAATTTTTTTGGCATAAATTCCAAGTTGGTCAATCTGCTCTTGACGCCCTCCCCCCAAACTCGCTCCGGAATATATCGAGGCTTCAATCAGGGCACCTGTTTTTAGAGCGTGCAATTCTTCAAGTTCTTCCATACTAAGTAATCTGGTCTCTGATGCGATGTCCTTCATCTGGCCCGCAATCATTCCCCGGTAGCCGGCAGCGTCTGCAATCCGATGTATAATGCGGAGCCATGTCACTGCCTGGCTGCCATTGCTGATTTCAACAGCTGAAAGAAGTTGAAAGGCCAATGTGAGCAAGGCATCACCGGCCAGGATGGCAGAAGCTTCATCAAATGCGATATGGCAGGTCGGTTTTCCTCTTCGCACGTCATCGTCATCCATGGCCGGTAAATCGTCATGAATTAGAGAATATGTGTGGATCATTTCAAGAGCGCATGCCGCTTTCAACACTTCTTCTGTCTGTCCTCCAACGACTTCGGCGGCCGCTATGCATAGAACCGGCCGGAGACGTTTACCGTTTGCCATCAGGGAATAATGAATGGCTTCCATCAAGCGGCTGGAGTTCGAGGGGTTCTGCAATATTTTATCCAAGTGGGTATTAATCAACATCCGTTTAGAATCAAGATATGATTCCAGGTCAAACATATTACCTCCAATGCTTCTGGCTGAAATCAGACAGCCCTTTTTTAAGCTGAAAAACGATCCAAATTGTAGGATAACACATTACTCAGGACATTTACAAACTGTAGATGAGGTGGTAGCGTACAGCAATGCCAATCATTTTAGTCGGCGGTTTGGGCAATTATGGAACAACCCGATCATAGAATTAAAAAAAGCTTCGATTCCCGAGCGGTTTTTGCCGCTATCGTCGGATTGGCAAGCGTATCTGCTGCGATCTATGGAATTAATTTTAAAATTTTTGATCTTGTTCCTGTATTTTCCGGGCTATTTCGCATTCAGCTTTATGTCATCATGTTCCTCTTTTTAAGCGTCCTGTATTTTATCGCTGTATTTCTGGTTATAAAATTCATGGATAGATCAGACCCCCTCTGGAAGTTGACCGGTATCATCATATTTTTTTTTGCGATTATTTTCAGACTTTGCCTGGTTCCATCGGATCCGTCAGTGCTCTCAAGAGATATGTATCGCTACATCTGGGATGGACGTGTACAACAAGACGGGATCAATCCCTACCGCTACCCACCCCAGGCCGATGAGCTCGAGCACCTGCGGGAAAATCAGATTTACCCGAAAATCAACCGCAAAGATTATCCGACACTGTATCCGGCCGGTGCCCAGATTTTTTTTCGACTATTTTATGCCCTGGTGGGCAGCAACGTTACCGCTTACAAGGGTATCATGGTGTTTTTTGATATAGTTACCCTGCTGGTGTTGACCGCCTTGCTTCGCGCTTATGATTTTAATGCATCCAGGATCATCGTCTATGCCTGGAACCCGCTGGTCATATTTGAAATTGCATATAGCGGCCATCTTGAGGGCCTGACGGTTTTTTTGATGGTAACAGCGCTGTACTTATACACCATTCACCAAAAAACACCGGCAACGATGATGTTGGCCCTTTCGGCCGCCGTTAAACTGTACCCGGCACTCTTGCTTGCAGCCTTCTTAAATCGTGGCACCAGAATTAAAGGTATCACTACGTTTTCAGCAACCATCATATTTCTCTATCTGCCTTTTTGGGGTGCCGGCGGCAAAATATCGGGATTTTTACCGGTGTACCTTAAAAATCCGTATGAAAGCTTTAATTTGGGCCTAAAAAATCTTCTCATGTGCCTGATTCCCAGTCTGGACTACTACCTGCTGTCTTTGGTATTTATCATTGCTCTGGCGGGCGCCGGGTTGTTGATTTTGTTGAAAGAAAAAAAAGATCTTGACGTTATGCGGTATGCCTTTATTTTAGTGGGACTGTTGATGATTTTGATGCCGGCGTCGCTTCACCCCTGGTATGTTGTTTTGATCGTACCCTTTCTGGCAATTTATCCCAACCCGGCCTGGTTGATTTTTACATGTACGGTAGCTTTGTCCTATTTAAAATATACGTCACCCCAGGGAATCATGCCCGCCTGGATTCTGCTGATCGAATATCTGCCCCTGTTTTCACTCCTGGCAGCAGGCTGGATATTAAAGTATCGGTTTAAAGGTTCAAGGTTCAAATAGATTGTCAGGTAGCGTCTACGGCGCAACCCGACATACAGACTATTCACGGTTTCGGATAGGCACAATCTCATACGAAGTTTCGTATGAGCGGCTCGCTTGTTTTAAAATCGAAAAAGCGTAGCCCCATCAATATTAAAACACGCCAGGGCGTGGCTCGATGTTCAACCCTCAATCTATCCGCTTATGAAAATATCTGTCATCATTCCAGCTTTCAATGAGGAGCAAGCCATCGGTGAGGTGGTCCGGGCCGTCCCCATTGATCGAATTCACGATATCGTGGTTGTCGATAACGGGTCCACTGACGATACCGCCAGACAGGCGGCTTTGGCCGGAGCCAGAGTTGTACGTGAGAGCCGGCCCGGATACGGGTCTGCCTGTCTGGCAGGCGCCAAGGCCGCTGGCGAGGCTGATGTTCTGGTGTTTTTGGACGGCGATCGCAGCGATGATCCGCGTCAGTTTGAAATTGTCGCCGCTCCCGTATTAGACGATCGGGCGGATCTGGTAATCGGCAGCCGCCTAAAAGGAACCCTGGAAAAAGGCGCGATACCGCTTCACGGTCGTCTGGGAAACTGCTTTATCGTGTCACTGCTGAAACGGCTTTATGGTGTCAATATAACCGATATCGGATCGTTTCGGGCCATCAAACGTCAAACCTTATTCCATTTAAAAATGGAACAAATGACCTATGGATGGCCGGTAGAGATGGTGGTCAAAGGCGCCCGCATGGGATTGCGAGTTCAAAGTGTGCCGATAAATTATCGCAAGCGTGTTGGCAAATCCAAAGTGACGGGAACCCTTCGAGGTACCATCCTGGCCACTTATTACATGTTTTTGGTCCCGCTGAAGTATTTGTTCATTAAATCATAGGGGTTCGGCTTAAAAATGCTTGACAAATAGGATGAAATATTATTTGGAAGTCCCCGAAGGGGTTCACAAAATATTTCAAATCATTTGCAAAAGCAAGACTCTCAAAGATATCTGCAAAACGGTTGCAACAAAAACCGTCATTGACACCCATACCCATTTAACCCAAACCAGAATGAAAGGAGACAAAAATGAGTAAGACCACAGAAAATCTGAAAGCTGCTTTCGCAGGAGAGTCCCAGGCGCGCAACAAATACACGTTTTTTGCCGAAGTCGCCAGACAAGAAGGGTATCATTACATTGCAAAAATCTTTGAAGAAACTGCAGAGAACGAAAAACAGCATGCCAAGGATCATCTCCAGCTGCTGAACGGCATCGGAGATACGGCGGCCAACCTAAAAGAGGCTTATGGCGGTGAAGACTATGAAGTAGAGACCATGTATCCCGATTTTGCCAAAGAAGCCGAAGAAGAGGGAGAAACCGCGGCAGCGATCGCCTTCAAACAGGTTGCCAAAATTGAATCACATCACCGAGCACGATATAAGAAACTAAGTGAAATGGTCGAAGCCGGCACCGTCTTCAAACGGGAGCAAGCGATCAAGTGGAAATGCAGCGTCTGCGGTTATATCTACGAAGGGACCGAGCCGCCGCCAAAATGCCCTTCCTGCAAAAACCCGAAAGAATACTACGAACCCGCCAGCCTGGATTTTTAAGGGGTCACCATGGCAATCTATATATGCTCGATATGTGAAACCGAATTTGATGAAACCAAAGAAGGCACAGAATGGGACCGGCTCCCGAGCGATTGGACGTGTCATGTCTGCGAGTCCGGGAAATCCCTCTGGCGGATGGCAGGCGATGCCGTCACAAGCGATTTTTCCGAAGATAGCGCCGAGGTTGTCGCCGGCAGTGCAAGTGTACCGGAGAAAACATTCGATGAATTTGAAGCCTACATGGCCGACATCCATATCATGTCCGAAACCGGCCAGTCGATCATTGAACCGATGCGCACGCGACAGCCGACATATTCCTGGGATGATATTCTGATCAAGGGCGCCCAGCTTTCAAAAGTGCCGTTAAATCTCGATCAACCGGTCAACACGAAAACGGTGATCGGTCCCCGCGCTGCTCTCCCAATGGAAATCGACTCCCCGGTTTACATTACCCATATGTCGTTCGGGGCCCTGTCCAAAGAAGCTAAAGTCGCATTGGCCAAAGGAAGTGGCGCCGTAAAAACGGCAATGTGCTCAGGGGAAGGCGGTATTCTGCCGGAATCTTTTGAAAGTTCCCACAAGTATATTTTCGAGTATGTACCCAATGAATATAGCGTTACCGCAGAGAATCTGCAAAAGGCTGACGCCATCGAAATCAAGTTTGGTCAGTCAGCCAAACCGGGGATGGGGGGCCACCTGCCGGCCGAAAAGGTCACCAAAGAAATCGCCGAAATCAGAGGATTTGCCGAAGGTACCGATATCATCAGCCCGGCGCATTTCAGCGACATCCTCAACAAAGATGATCTGAAAGACAAAGTGGCTTGGCTCAGAGATGTTTCGGGAGGAAAACCGATTGGGATCAAATTTGCGGCCGGTAATATCGAAGCGGATCTCGAGGTAGCGATATATGCCCAGCCGGATTTTATTACTATTGATGGAAGAGCCGGAGCCACTGGCGCCGCACCCAAATTTGTCAAATCAGCGGCCTCCATACCGACCATATTTGCCATATATCGGGCCCGGAAGTATTTAGATTCTCACAGTGCATCTGACATCTCTCTGATTGCAACCGGCGGGCTTCGAATCTCACCGGATTTTGCTAAAGCAATCGCTCTGGGAGCAACCGCCGTGGCGATCGGTACCACGGCCTTAATTGCGATCGGGTGCCGTCAGTATCGAATCTGCAACACCGGCAAATGCCCCATGGGCATTACCACCCATGATCCTGCTCTGCGAAAAAATTTGGAAGTCGATACGGCTGCAAAACGTTTGGAGAATTTTTTAAGGGTAACCAACAATGAATTAAAAGACTTTGCGCGTCTCACCGGAAACGGTGATGTTCATAAACTTTCAATTGCGGATTTATGCACGACCAATTCAGAAATTTCGGAGCACACCGACATCGAACATGTTTAACAATAAAACCTTTAATTTGTTTGAGTATCTGAAATTCACCGTTAGTTGATTCCGAGAGTATTCTCGTAGGGTGGGCAATAGCCACCCTACGAGTAAGAATTTAGGCAACATTGGGGTAGAATAATCTTTGTTTCACGCCGACACATTTATTTGGAAAGTGTCGGCCGATAGGTTTTTCTTTCGACCATTTCCAGGTAATCAAGCAACGCCCGCTCCAATTCGGCGGCTAGCTCCGGTTCTTCCGCAATCATATTATTTTTTTCCTGTGGATCCTCGATCACATTAAACAATTGCAACAGATCCAATTCGGCAAAATAAACCAATTTCCATTCCCAATTACGATAGAGAAAATAGCGCCGTTTGAATGACGCCCTGCCAATCACATCCCTTTCGAGATACGGTAGTTTCTCATTTCCCAGAATCAGGGGAACCAGGGAAATACCCATGTGGGGGTCATCGTATGGCGGGTCGATTGAATATCCGGCCAAATCGGCGATGGTCGGTGCCATATCGGCAGCGATGGCCGGCACATCTTCAAATCTCTTTCGAATACCGTGAGAGACGAGAATCAAGGGGATTCGAATTTCTTCTTCGTAGACGGTATGCCCGTGGAGACTGGCGCCGTGTTCCCAGAATTGTTCACCATGATCGGATGTAAACAAAATGACCGTTCGATCATAAAACCCTTCTTTTTTGAGCCAAACGACGAAACGGCTGATGGCCCGGTCAATATAGGATAAATTATGGTCGTATAAATCCTTTGGTTGGTCCCCAAAATCCATCCCGTCTTTTTTCTTATACAGGTCATTGTGAACATCCATCAGATACAAAAAACAAAGAAAGCGTTCACCGACGGGAAGTGCCTTGAAAGCATTCCGGGCAGATTCAAAGACTTCATCGGCTGTGGCTGAATGCCGATCGCTGACAGCTCGCGGAATGGCAAGCTCGGTTACCGGGAAATCCGGTGGATAGATATCGCGCGGGCTAAATCCCTTCATTAGCATGTAATGTTCTATTCCTTCAGCCTGCGCGAGTTTAAAATATAGATTTTGCTGATCTAAGCCGGGTCCGTAAAGCTTAAATCGGCTTCTGCCGCCAACTAAAAACGGCAATGCGGCAAAAGATCCACCGCCCTGGCTGTATGCCCGCCGAAAAGATATCCCTTCCTCCCTGGCCCAATGGTCCAGAAAAGGGGTCAGGTTGCGGTGGTATCCGGCGGAATGAAAAGCATCACCTCGCAGGGCATCCACAATAATGACCAGTAGATTGAAATCTGTGGGTAATCGTGATGGCTGGGATTTGTGCAGTTCCCAAGGTTGGGGCCACGGATGAGGGTTGTTGTTTTGCGGTGGACGTTGTCCGATATGGATCCATTTATCAAATCCCAACACGCCGACAAACTCTCTGGCAAAGGTTGCATCTACCCGGGTCAGTTCGTTGAATTGAAGCACGACGGCCTTGACTTCAGGATATTGACCGAGGGCATAAAATGGCAAAAACCCCAGAATGGCTGTCATTGCCAGGGCGATCCCCAGCCGGTGAATATTAGACGGTGCTGCGAACTTTCGTAAAAAAAACCGTTCTATCAACACTAGGGCCGTTCCGGCGGCTATCACTGATGTAATTTTTAATATAGCCCCTTTGAGATAGGAAAAAGTCGTAAACCAAGGATTAAACAGATCGCCAAACAACACCACATAGCCGATGGCGACGCATGCGCCGAGTGTGGAAACCGGCAGCAAGATCCAGCATGTCTTTGTATTTCGTCGCAATGTCAGAAACCAGGTAAGCGGAAAAAGCATGGCGGCACCAAAGGTCAAGGCGACGATACCGATCAGACTGGCTTGTTTAGGTTGGGGTATACGCGGGAGAATCCTGTAATAAATGCCTGAAAATAAGATTCCGCCTGCCACACTTATAAACAGAACCAGTTGCCAGACCGTTGACCATAACCAGCATGCCGATTCCTATCCATGCAGTGGTAATCCCGGACAATACGGCAGGAAAAATATACCTCAGGTCGGACTCGAAATTCGAGTCCAGCAGGATCTGATCTTCCATTCGATGCCAGGAAGGATCAAGCAGAGAAATGGCGGCGCCAAGAATAAACAACAGCATCAAAAAAAGGCCCGCATTTAGCCCAGGCTGTTTTGAAATCAGCGATTGACGTTCGACCTTGGCGAAACCAAGACGCCGGTAAGCAATAACACCCTGAATAAGAAACGATATCAACAGAACTGCATAAAACAAAGACAGCAAACTTGTTTGTCGGAAAAAAAGCAGCAGTGCAATGACGGCAACACTAAGGAATTGAAGACAGACCAACACTGATACCAATCTGCTGTCCCCAAAGGATGATTGCCGTATCTGACGGAGTTGGAGCCAACACACCACAACCACATAAACCAAGCCAAATCCACTGCAGGTGGTGATGTTGGTCCGCAGCCAAGCAAAGCCAGGGCTTTCGCCCGCTGAAATCTCTTGGCCCAAAGGGCTGTGGACGGCCGAAAAAGCAGCATTGAGAAAAACGACCAACAAAGCTCCCAGGAAATACAACCAGGGCAGGATCCGAGAACTTCTTAATTTCTCGCTGTCTGATGGAGGGAGAGGCATATATTCCCCAAAGTGATATTAAGGAAATTGGGTGAAGATCAAGTCTCCCGTCAAATGAAAGGCAATGCTATGACATTGATGGCAGTCACGCACCGTTGCAGCCGTCGTGGCGCCATTTCCATCCGAATTAAACTTGGCATAGGTCCAGTTTGCCGGGTAAAATGCTTTCAAATATGACGTTCTCGCCACTTCCAATTTTGACATCACAGCAATTTCAATCAATTTTGCATTTTCTTTCTGAAACGCATTCCCCTTATAAATTTCAATGATCATGGTGGTCCCGACAGGCCAAAATCGGAAAGCGTCTGGCTTCCCTTCTATTCGACGGGACGCGGATCCTAGTAAGTCCGAATCTCGAAAAAAAATCCAGGCGCTGCGGTCGCTGGCAAAACGGCGGGTTTCAACAAATTTAGCCGACCATCCGTCGGCCGGCCTTCCCGATAGGTTGCGATAGGCCGGCAGCGGGATCAACCGGTTCGTGTAATTAAAATCAGCTGGGATCACAATGGATGGGTCCTTCATGAGTCTTAGAGCGGGCGGTGAGAGGACGATCTCTGCCGCTATTGAATGGGTTGAAGCAACGATCGAGGCTAAAAAAAAGAAAGCACCCGGAAGGATTGATTTCCGGATGCATTTCGATTTCAATTCAATCATTATAATCCCGATCTATCATAAGCAAAATAGCAAAGAATAGCGAATGGTCCAGCATGATACCCGATATCATCGGAAAAACCAGCATTGGGGTTTATAGTGCTTTCAAGTAATCTAAAAGAGCCTTAAGCTCCTCTTTTTTGAGATGTTTAAACGGCGGCATTTTATCCCCACCATTGACAATTCGTTCACTAACATTCTCATCAGTTACCGGTAAACCGGAGTCAGGCAATTTGCTGCGTTTGAATAATCCTTTTAACCCCGGACCCACTTTCTTGTCTTGGCGATCAGTAAAATGACAAGCCGCGCAGTTTGCCGAGAATAGTGTTTCACCCGATATCGCCGCTTTGGCATTTTTTAATTTGGTAAAAACCCAGTCGCCGGAACTATCTGAGCTCTTGAAAGTACCCGTGAGAAGAACCTCATTCTCCTGACAATGCAATTTGAGTTCAGCGTTGCCCTTCTTGCCCTCAAAGCGGAAGGCAATGGATAACCGATATAAACAGGACCATTGCTACATTGATGATCGGCAACGACAAACAGCCAATCGTTCAAATCCTCTCCATCCAGTGCAAGGGGGATAAAAGGTGAAACGTATTCACCGATCGGAAAATCGGCTTTCACATCTTTTAAATCGCCGTCCTTTGGCAACAGCCGATAAGATCTAAATCGCTTGGTATCGATGGCCAGCATTTGAGGCCCCAGGTTATTATCGGGGTCGTCCACCTGCATGGCGACCTGAAATACCTGGTCCGAAATTTTCTTCAATCCAATATTAGAAATCTTGGGATCATCTTTCGTTGTCCCGTCAACCGGCAAAATAACGGGGATATCATTATCGGCGCTTTCAATGACTTGAATCTGCAAAGGAAAATATATATATTTTTCACTGTAGACATGCAGTCCCCAGGCCCCCCCGGAAGGTAGTGGAATTTTAAAGGTTCCGTCCGAACCGATGGCACCCCCGGTCAAAAAAGCATTGTTGTGTAACTCCCCCTTCTCCAGGGCTACCGCTCCACTGGCGACCACCATCCCATCTGAGGTAATTACCTTGCCGGACACAAACGTTTGGGCCCATGATGGTGAGACAAACAAAGTCCATGAAATCATCAAACCAGCAAGGGATGAAGTTAACCAATTCCGTGTGATTGACGATGATCCTGAATACATGTCTGTTCCTTCCTAATTTGGACGGTTGTAACCTTTGAACCCCTGGCCCAGACCTGGCATGTTAAGATGTGGTGATGGAAAGCCAAGATTATATCCATAGAATGTTAAAACAATTTCATAGACACATCCTGTCGCGCCGGGGCGGGCTTGAACATGGTAAGGGTTTGGTAAATAAGCTCAAACATATGGTTACCCGCTGGAGCAGAAAAAGAGCGAAACTTGCCGGCCGCTCTTAACCCGGTATCGCTTTACATTTTCCGGAACTTGTGTGGGCGAGACGACCGATATTTGACTTTCTTTTCGGTGGAATTAAACCTGACTACCTCATAAACGCCCTGTAAGTCAAATAAATTTTTATACAGGATTGTATTCAATGATAATTAATTTCAAATAATTATCATAATAAGCTTGACTTTTGATTCAGGGATAGATTATGGTCTAAACATTCAACAAGGCCCCGCCGTCAATTGGCGGAGCGATTTTTTTCTGAAGGAACAATTCATTTCCAGTGTAATATCCTCCAGTTTAAGATTTTGAAAATATTATGGAAGGAGGATATTCGCATGACGAATGGAACTGTTAAGTGGTTTAGCGATCGTAAAGGTTTCGGTTTCATTGAGCAGGAAGACGGTCCGGATGTGTTTGTTCATCATTCAGCAATCAACTCGGCCGGTTTCAAATCCCTCAATGAAGGCGACCAGGTTTCCTTTGACATAGAGCAAGGACAAAAAGGTCCTGCGGCTGCAAATGTCACTGTGGTTTAGCTTCCGATTCAGTGTAAAAAGGGTATCCTTCGATTTAAGAGGGATGCCCTTTTGCTTCCTTTGAAGCATTACCCCTCCCATCCACAAAAACTATCTCCTTAAAAAATCTTCTTAAGCCGTTATTTAAAAATAATTTTAAAGATGTCAGCTGGGAATTGGCACATGAAATTACCGTAACTAATGGTTGGTCGACAGATTGTTCTCACCCTTACAAACGATCATGCACGCTTTGCAGACGATACATTTGACAGCATTGACATTACGGGTCTATTAGACTAAATAGGCTGTTTAGTCCGCGCGGATAGACGTAATGATGAGATAACATCTTCATCCGATGTCTTGTTTTTTAATCTGCTTTTCCGACCAACCTGGGAATCGGTATATTGCTGGGAGAAATACTGCGGGGCGGCCGGTCCTCGGGCAGCGCCTGGGACAGAATCGGCGAGGCCCAGAAGTGGGATTTTCCGGAGATCGGTGGCTCCGGCGGCTCGGGTGGAGGTGGCTTCGGCGGCTTCGGCAGCGGTGGCGGTTTTGGGGACGGTGGGTTTCGCAGCGGTGGCGGGTTCTAAGAAAAAGCGAACCGCAGAATTACGATTGACGAATGACGAAGCTAAACTACTTCACCTTGGACTTGGCAACCCAGCGAGAATTGCCCCAGGTGGGTTTTTCCAAATCTGCTGATTCCAAAAAGTAACTCCGAAAGTAACAAGTCAGGGGCTTTATCCCAATTGGAAAATTTCAGCATTATAAAATTATAGCCTATCCGATGGTGATGTCTTCCGAGACGTTCAATTTTTTGTCCGAAACCGTCCTCTTTCTCACCTTTTTGGGTGTGTCCCTCTCTTTTTATTTCTTGACACCCGCTTTCGCTTTCTGGGTGATTGCACCGGCAGATTCAGCGCTAAAATCGGCGACGGCTGTATCCTCGGGGGTACCGGCCTCCGTGCTGTCAGCTTTTTCCTGGAGGTTTCTGCCCATGGCCTCAAGGTTACGCATCGAGTTGAGGTGCAGATAGGCAAGCTCTAACTCGTCGCTTCTAACCAACTCCGTGAGCTTGTCATCGGGCAACGCCTTGAGCTTTGCGCGATTGACGGCCATAAATCCGCTGAGCATGTACTGTTTGCCTTTGGGTGTCGTAAACTTTACCTGCATGGGTTCTAAAATGTCAAGGTCCTTCAGTTTCCGACAAAAAACCCGGGTCGCGTTGAAATTGGCCTGATAGTCCTGCTGGAATCTAAGGACGCTCTCCAGATATTGAGTACGCTCCCCTTCGCCATCGAACAGTCGCTCACCCCGACCTTCCAGGTTGCACCCGGTGAAGGTTTCATCAATGCACAGGATGAATCCGGCGTCGTCATCACGGCCGGCAAGAACGAATGGATAGCGGCGCACGAACGCCGGCACGTACTTGGCGGTCCATTGGCCTTTTTCGTCCACATAACTGTTCTGATCCTGCACCACGCTTAACACCACCACCGGCATGATTGCCTCCGCGCCACCGAGGAAAACAATGGCATACTCAGCGGCGGCATGCCGAAATTCAACCGCAGTGAGCGGCACCGAGTTGACATTTTTTGCGAAGCGGTAATCAGATCCGACTTTTACCGCCAGGTCCGTGTGCCGTTCTTTGGAAATGGGAATGGCTTCCTCGTAGAAGGCTGACTGCTTGGGCATACCGTACTCCTCCATGAAAAATCTTGCCTGCCATAGTCTCCTGCATCGCTGAATTCAGAAACTTTCGAACTTCTGATATTGCCAGACCCAGCGCGGCAGAAAAGTTCTATGATTGTCTTTTGTCTGAAAAATGAAATTGTCGACGTCAATTCGACGGCAACAGTCAATAATATGGCACGGAATTCTTCTTCCCAGGCTCGTCCATCTTAACTCAATTCATAAGCCACCCCGATCTATCGGGATGAGAATTTAAACGGTTCTACCGTTACCGCAAGAGCATGCTTCAGGGTGCGAACTTAATCGATGCCGGCGGCCTATGAGTTAAGATGGCATTTAGCCTTGCCTGATATTTTTTATCCATTGTTGT
Organism: Desulfosarcina sp.; assembly: GCA_029288035.1. Taxonomy (GTDB): domain Bacteria; phylum Desulfobacterota; class Desulfobacteria; order Desulfobacterales; family JAFDCJ01; genus JAFDCJ01. Next base: position 6,123 of record JARFPZ010000012.1, on the reverse strand, counting down.
AGCATAAGCAAGAAAAATGCCATTTTATCTAATTGAAGGGTTTTGGCAGGATACACTAGAAAAAACCGAAATCATTCCAGGTTGGTGTGGTTAGCGCGCATCTGCTCCGGTGTTATTCCCATATGGTCACCTAACAACAGCACTAGGTATTCGAAAAAGAGATATTGAACGCCTTCGTACAGGCTTCCCATGGGCAAAAATGATGTCGGTCCCGTGGTGTCATCGGCCATTGTCTGAGCCGGCAGGACCACTACTAGATCAGCGCTCCGGGGAACCTTTTCTTCGGGTTGCGCGGTAAAACAGATTGTTCTCGCGCCGGCACTGTGCGCCACACCCATCAAGGCCGCTACCGTCGAGAAGTAACCCGGCCCAGCACTGACCATCAAGACGTCACCCTTGTCCACAGGGGGAGTCGTCATGTCCCCGACCACATGGGCATCCAATCCCATATGAAACAGACGCATGGCCAAGGCCCTCAGCATCAATCCTTCTCGTCCAACCCCGTAAACGATGACTCGGTTCGCCTTGGCGAGGCATTCTATCAGAGCATCAACTTGTACCGGATCGATTTGGTTAATGACGTCTGTCAGTTCGGCAACCGCTTTAGCGTTCATTTCCTTAATTGTCATCGACATTATTTCTCCTCGAAATTCCCCGTTTCCCCGATGAATCAGGATCACTGCTGCACGCCAACAAGCATCTAGTCACCAGCGGACAGGATCCAGTGTTTTCAGCCCCACCGCCCGGCGTCTGAAAAAACGTGATTAATCGCTTCGTCGAATCGTCCTGTCTCCTCCAGAAAATCGAGGATCGTGTAACGGCGTCGAATAAAAAGCGAGTTGACAAGGGTTTGGCGGTGATAGGCACAATCAATACCGACATCTGCCGGATCTGTTGCAATACCGGCTGCTGAGAGCATTGCCTTCATTTCTTTGAAAGGGATCAAAAAATCGGCAAGACGTTTGCGGAGGCCGGGCCAGATCCGCTTGATCCGCACGATGCGCTCCCGCAACAGGTCGTCCTCAATGTATTTGGCCCGGGTTTCCTGCAAGGCTTTTTCAGTAATATTCGGTGAGACGAAAGAACGCCGAATCTCCTTCGCGAGATCATCAAATCGCCGGCGGTGTCGGATCACTCGTTGGGCATCAAGTTCATGAAAGTCCTGCGCCAGCAGCCATTCATACAAAGAAAGAATGGTCAGCGTGCCTAATGCGACGCACGTCCCGTGTGATACCGGTAGGCCTTCATATTTGACACCGTCCATCTCCCACAGGTGAGCGATCTGATGGTCAGCACCCGAGGCAGGGCGGGAGCTGCCGTGAATTTCCATGGCGATGCCGACCATGACCAGACCGGTAAAGAGGGCATTGGATGTTTCCGCATCACCAATTACCACACCAGCAGGATTGGAGAGCCAGGTTCGCAGATCGTCCTGAACCAGCGGCCAGACCACGCTATCAAGGCTTTCGATTCCCAAAGCATCGGCAATCAGCCAATCTGCACCGGCCGGAATTTTGCCTGCCAGATCGCCATAGCCCCAGCCTGACATCGCTTTCGGTGCGTTTGAAATGACGCCGAGATCTGCAACGATAACCCGCGGTGGCGCACAGGGAATTGTGTGCTTGAAACCCTTTTTTGACAGCGGAGCACCGGCACTGGCATAGCCATCCATCGAGGCGGCGGTGGCAACCGATAGATAGGGTTGGTTGATTTGAAAGGCCGCATATTTGACAAGATCGTTAATGACGCCGGATCCCACTGCCACCGGCACGCCGCCATCAGCTTTAAGGCGGGAGAGGAAAACGTCTGCATTTTCCACTTTGGCCTTTAAATAAGGTGTTGCCGGAAACACGTGGGTGGTCAAGGTAAATCCGCTTTCGGTGAGGTCTTTCATCAGGCCGTTGCCGGCAGCAACCATGGTATTCTCATCGGCGATGAGAAACACGCTTGAAGTCTTGAAATGCTCGCGCAATAGGAATGGGACCCGTTGCAGTGCATCATTCTCAATCACAATGGTGTCGATTTTCTTGGATTGAGCAACGGCGGAGCGAATCGTCTCGTTTGGTTGTTCTATGAATTCAGTCATGAGCGCAGTCGTTGGCAAAAATGGCCAGTCTAATCGATAAATAAACTTCTGTAATCTATTTTTATATGAGTGTTCAGTGTTCAGCGTTCAGGAACAACGATTCCCCCCGCACTGAACCCCTGAACGCTGAACACTTGAAACGTTCATTGTAAACAATTCCCAATCATTCGGCGTTACTGCAGTTCGGTGTTTGAACTCATTTGGAGCGGCCCAATGCCCGCCCATTGGCTTCAAACAAATGTTCACTTCCCTTATCAATGCGAAGCCCAATGGTTTCGCCTCGTTGGACGCCTGTATCGCTCTGAGCCCGGATTACGATTTGTTCTTCTGTCGGCAAATCGGCGTAAATATAGGTATCGCTTCCCAAGGCTTCAATCACCCTCACAGTGGCGCCCAGTTTACCGGATTCAAGATCACAAACCGTCAAATGTTCAGGGCGAATTCCCAGGGTCAACTCCCCGTTTCCAGTTTCTGGCGCCACAAACGTATCACTGGTGATGGTGCTATCGATTCCATACGTCAGCGTCATCACGTTTCCCGCTACACCCGTCAGGCGGACCGGAAGGAAATTCATCTTAGGCGATCCAATAAAACCGGCGACAAACCGGGTTTCCGGTCGATGATAAAGCGCCAAAGGTGCGCCGATTTGTTCAGTACAGCCCTCGTTTAGCACAACGATCCTGTCGGCCAGCGTCATTGCCTCGACCTGATCATGGGTGACATAGATCATTGTGGAGCCGAGGGTGGAATGCAAATTTTCCAACTCCACTCTCATTTGCACACGCAGGGCGGCATCCAGATTGGAAAGGGGTTCGTCGAAAAGAAACACCCGCGGCTGTTTGACAATCGCACGGCCGATGGCCACCCGTTGGCGTTGACCACCGGAAAGTTGTCCCGGTTTGCGATTAAGATAATCTTCCAGTTGAAGAATTCGAGCGGCCTCGTGTATGCGTCGCTTTCGTTCACCGGTTTCGATTTTGTTGACTTTAAGTCCAAATTCCATATTCGACCGGACGGTCATGTGGGGATACAAGGCGTAAGACTGAAACACCATCGCAACCCCTCTATCCGCAGGCGGAACATCGTTGACAGCATCGCCGCCGATCAGAATCGAGCCGCTGGTGATATCCTCAAGACCGGCGATGGCTCTGAGCAGGGTCGATTTGCCGCAACCGGAAGGCCCTACAAATACGACGAATTCCCCGTCCTTAACGCTAAGAGAAACGTCGAAAATAACCTGGAGATCCCCATAATGCTTGTTTACCTGTTCAAGTGTTACCTCGGCCAATGCGATATCTCCCCGCTGTACCCGGCATCTCGACGGTTGCCATTGTTTAGTTTGATTGTAAGGTTGCCCTTATTCACTGCACGAAGACAGTAGCATAAAAAAAATAATTGTAAAATGAAAATCACCGGCGTATATTAGCCGCTGTGTTCTATCTGTTTTTTATTCAGTTAATGTCCACATGAACAAAGGAGGTAAAGATGAAAGTTAGACCTGTATTATTTTCAATTGCAATTATGTTAGCAGTTGTTGCAATGACCACCCAGGCTTCGGCTTGGTCGCTGGAGGAGGCCGCCAAACCTTACGCGGGGACGGAGCTTGAAGTCGTCTTCCTCCTGCGGCCGGGGTATGAAGCCGCAGAAAAGATGATTCCTGAATTTGAAAAGAAAACCGGTATTAAAATTAATATCATCAAACATCCCTATGAAAACTCGCTAAGTGAGCAGGTGCGGGATTTTGTGGCCAATGGTGATCTGGACATTGCCCTCATCGATTTGGTCTGGATCGGCAACTTCGCTGAAAATGAATGGATCGTACCCATCGAAAAGTTCACCAAGAATCCGGATTTAGCAGATCCGGAACTCGATCTCGACGATTTTTTCCCGCTGGTGTTAAACGCCTTCGGTGCCTGGAACGGGGTGGTTTACGGCCTGCCGTTCGACAATTACTCCGGTCTGATGTTTTACAACAAGTGTATGCTCAAAGAAGCCGGCTTCGACCGTCCGCCCGAAACCTGGGCCGAGTTGAAAGACGTTTACGGACCGAAGCTGACCAAGGACGGCAAGTATGCGTTTGCGCTCCAATCCAAACGCAATGAAACCCAATCGTGTGACAGTTTTGCGCGGGTCCTCTGGCCATTCGGCGGCTCCTTTTTAGACCAGAATTTTAAATCCAATCTGCTCAGCGATGGCAGCCAGACCGGGTTGAAATTTAGACAGGATTTAATGCAATACATGCCGCCCGGCATCGTCTCCTATGACCATGCCGAAACCATCAATGCCCTGGCCCAAGGTGATGTCGCCATTATAACCGAGTGGTCCGCATTCTATGCCACTCTGACCAATCCGGAAACGTCAAAAATCGTCGATTGCATCGAGGTCGCCGCAGAGCCCAAGGGCCCGGCCGGACGTAAACCGGCTCTGGGCGGTTTTTCGCTGGCGGTTGCATCCCAGGCCGACGAGAAAGAACAGGCCGCGGCTTGGCTTTTCATTCAATGGGTGACCTCCAAGTCCAACGCCAAAACATATCTGGAGCTAGGCGGCGTTCCGGCTCGCCAAAGCGTCTACAAGCTTCCGGGTGTGGCTGAAAAGTATGGCTACGTGAATGCACTGGTCGAGTCCTGGCAGGAAGGCGTGCCGGAGTTCCGTCCGCGCTTTGCGGAGTGGCCCCAGATGACCGAAATCGTCCAGGAGTGGGGCACCAAAATCATGCTCAAAGAAGTCACCACCGAGGAAGGCGCCAAAGAGATCGGTACCCGGGTGGAAGCGTTGCTCAAGGACGCCGGTTACTACGACGGGAAAAAGCCCCTCGCGCAATAGTACCTGTTCACGCTTGATTGCGGGAGGGATCTCTCCCTCCTGCAATTCATAGCCGCCGACAGCGATCAGGTTTGCATCATGAAGCATGCCCTCGCGGTAACGGTAGAACCTTTAAAATTCTCATCCCGATGGGTCGGGGTGGATTATGAATTGAGTAGGGATCCGTTTCTCACATGCTCAAAATCAGACATCCGCGGCTGACATGTTTGGCCTTCATCGGGCCGGCCGTGATCAGCCTTTTGACAATCGGTATCGGCCCCCTGGCCTTTGCCGTTTACACCTCACTGCACCGATATCAGCTTACAAATTTGAGGCGAACGCCATTTCTCGGCCTGGAAAATTACCAGACGGTGTTGAGCGATTACGTGTTTTGGGAAGCGATGGGCCGCACGATGAAGCTGCTGATCATCGTTTTGCCAATCCAGATTATTATCGGCATGGGCATCGCGCTGTTGCTTCACAAACCGGGGATGTCGGTACTCCGTACTTTGACAAGACTGAGTCTGGTGATTCCAATGGCAACGACCTATGCCGTCGTCGGCCTGCTCGGACAGATCACTTTCAACATCAAGTACGGCGTTGTCAATCAACTCATCGGATTCCTCGGATTCGCTCCCGTCAACTGGATCGGAGATCCGAATAATGCATTTATCGCCATCTGTTTCTGGGACATCTGGCAATGGACACCGTTTTGCAGTCTCGTATTGCTGGCCGGATTGACCATGGTGCCGGTAGAGGTGGAGGAGGCTGCCCGTTTGGAGACCCGTAACTGGTGGACGGTCTTGCGATATGTCCAGTTTCCCTTCCTCATTCCCGGACTGACCGCGATTTTGATTTTGCGTACGGCCGATACATTGAAGCTTTTTGACATGGTTTTCACGATGACACGCGGGGGGCCCGGCAGCGCTACGGAACTAATCAGCCTGATGATTCAACGGGTCGGGTTTCGCGGTTTTGATCAAGGGCTTGCGTCGGCCCAGGCGATCATCCTGTTGGCCCTGACCATCATCCTATCGCAACTTTATATCCGGTTTTTTTATCGTGAGGTATAATTGTGGGCAATGACACCCTAATATCCCCAGGAAAAAATCCCGCCGAAGCGCGTGAGACCAAAGCCGTCCGTGCAAAAGGGCACCGACTCGCGGCCGAGGTGTTTTTGTTGCTGCTAATCATTATTTTCTGCATATTTCCGTTTTATTGGATGGTGACGACCA
>JARFPZ010000656.1 GCA_029288035.1 Desulfosarcina sp. | reverse complement strand
CGACCTTTTCGCCATTTTTGATTACCCAGACAATGTCAGCGCCACAAGTGCATCTCTAATCGTCAACGCCAGTGGTGCCGCAAAGGTAAAGATGACTGCCTTGCTCACTCCAGAAGAGGTAGACCAAGCGGCGAAAAAGTCAGTCGCCTACAGCCCGCCAGGACAATAATGGTCTGTTAGGTAAAATAATGAAACAGATCATCTTAGCAGGACAGAATCACGTCAATTGTGGTCAGGACTTCGCGCATCGTTTTAGATATGTGTTCCAAGCCACTTAGGCCAGTGATATTCATTAAAAAATGGCAGAGTCAGAAAATGGCTCTGCCTTTTGTTCACATAAACGTATGTATTCTGCATAGCGCTTGAATGCATGTTTTTACTATGGGATAAGGGTTTCCGCTTTTTGAGTATCCCGTCCGGCACTGCAGTCAGCCAGAATAGTGACAGCACGTTCGGCGTCAACACGGGCCTTCCCAAACTCGCCGATTTCGATAAACATTTCTGCCCGATGATAATGTGCTCGCCCCAGTTCAAGACGACTGCCAAGACGATCCAGGTCGGTGATGGACTCTTCAAAAGCAGCTGCTGCCTTCCCAGGGTGTTCCAGTTTTGCAAAATTTTGAGCTTGTACACGTTTTGACAACGCTCGAAGGTGTGCCGCTTGTGCGAAATCCGCCAATTCTAATGCCTCTTCGACTAACTCCAGTGATTCTTCAACGCGTCCATTCCCCAAAAGCGCCTCAGCCGCGTAAGCATTTGAATATAGAAAAATTATACGGTTTTCGGTAGAACGCAAGAGCGTGTCCATTTGCTGGTAATATTGCACCGCCTCTTCCCACTTCTGGCATTTCATCTGCCAGTAACCCATTGCATGCAGACTATAGCTGTGCAGAGCAACCTGACCAAGGTTTTCCCCCCGCCGGAGAGCTCCGCAGGCGTAGCGTTCAGCGTCCTCATCTTCGTTTAGGTCCGTTGCGATAAGAGCCAGCAATGGTTCGATCCAGGTGGCCAGTCGAGTTTCTCCGATTCGCTCACACAGATCCAGTGCCGTTTGGGCGGCCTGGTACGCTTCCGGCAGACGCCCCTGGTTCCACAGTGCCGCTATCCTGGGATATTCGCTCCAGGCTTGGCGGTTGAGCGCGCCCATCTTATCGGCCAATTGACGGTTTTTAGCAGTCCGACGAAAGGATTCGTCCCATTCGCCCCGGCAGGCGGAATTTTCTGCCAGAAATTCGTAGCCAATGGCCTGTGCAAGCAAATAGTCCTCTTGTTCACCTAACGTGATGGCCATTCGGGCCCATTCGTCACTCTGGTCAAACTGAGCCATATGCTGGTAGGCGCCTGCAAGATGACCGTAAATGGTTTGCAACGTCTGGGGATTGCCGTTGGGCTCGGCAAGTTTTCTGGCCTGTTCCAGATACTCGATGGCCTTTGTGTGCTGGGCATGATAATGATGGTATCGGCCCAGAAACGCGGTGGCAGTGGCCAGTTCGTCGGTTTGTGACTGGCTGTCAAGTTCAGTGATGGCTTCATGAAGGTAGGGCAGGCCGAGGGGATCGCCCACGCTTCCATAGACTGATCCGATGCGAGCCTTGATGGCTGCTTGCCGGACGGGCGATGTTGCACCTGCCAGAGCAAGCTTGAGTGAATTAACGGCAAGCAAGGTTTCGCCACGCTGGTCATAGACCTCACCGATGGATTCATCTATAGACGCAACCTGATCAATCTGCTCGAGTTCCTCCGCAGCTTCACGGGCCTGTTCATAGTAAGTCAGCGCTTCGTCATGGCCGAACATATTTCCAGCGTTCTTAGCCGCCCGAAGGGAATAGGTAAGAGATTTCTGCAGGTCGCCGCTCCGGGTATAATGATAGGCCAGATCACCCACGTGCCGGTCTATGCTGCCGGAATAAAATTGTTCCAGTCCGTTTCCGATACGGCGATGCAGCCTCCGCCGGCGAATCGGATTCAGCTCTTCAATCAACACTTCTCGAATCTTGTCATGGGTAAATGAAAAACTTTCGTCCCCGGTTGAAACGATCAGTTGGGCAGCGGAAGCCTCATCCAGGGCATCCAGGGTGGCATCTTCGCCGTTGGTGCCGGCTGCGATGAGTTCATTGAAAAAGAACTGCTTTCCCAGCCCTGCAGCATAGGTCAACACTTCTCCACAAGTTTCAGTCAAACGGCTGAGACGTCTGCCGACAGCCTCTTTGACACTCTGAGGGATGGTGAGTTCGTGGATTTCCCGGCGGCTCCAACGATCTTCTGAACGATAAATTTCTCCCTGCTCAATCAGCGCCTTGACCACTTCTTCAACAAAAAAGGGATTGCCTTCAGTTTCGCGAAACACCAAATCAGCAAAATCAGCCGAGACCGTGTCATCCCCAAAGAGGGTGATCAGCATGGAGGTCGTATCTGCGCGATTAAAGCGATGCAGAACCAACCGAGTAATCAGGTGCTCCCGATTCCAGTCAACCAGAATTCCGGCTAAAGGGTGCGACCGGTTAAGCTCAACATCTCGATAAGCGCTGAGCACCATTACTCGATCATTGCGCAGGTGGCGCAGCACGTAATGCAACAAGGAGAGTGTGCCGCGATCAGCCCAATGCAAATCGTCGAGAAACATCATTAACCCTTGATTTGCTGCGAGCGACTGCAAGAAGCGGGCAATATTGTCAAAGAGGCGCAGTCGCTCTTCGTTAGGCGCGAGCGGAGGATTCGGCCTGAGCACCCCCAGCTTGCTTTCCAATTCCGGTGCCAGCTTGGCCAGCTCGGTCGCAGTGTCACCTAATTGAGTCCGCAATAATTTGACACTTTGTCTATTCACCCAACCCCTTATGGCCTCCACGAAGGGTAGATAAGGTGTTGCGGCTTCGTATTCATAGCAGCCGCCACGCAGAATAGCTGCACCATCTTTATGCGCTTGGGCGATCATTTCAAGTGCAAGACGAGTTTTGCCGATGCCCGGCTCACCCGACAACATGACCAGATGTCCGTGTGCTTCCCGGGCTAAATTCCACTGGTGTTTCAGCTGCTTTAACTCGCCGCTTCGTGCCACCAGTCGTCCCTGTACCAATCGCTCTAATACAGCACTACCTTCGGCTTTTGATGCTTCTGATTCGGCCACAAGAAGTGGCGGAAACTCCACGGGAAGATCGGGGGCAATTACCTGGTAGATGTGCTCGAACTGAATTAAGCCCCGGAGGCGTTGTCTTCCTAAATCCCGCAAGCTGGTGTCCGCCGGTAAATGGCGATGCACAAGGTCGACAGTAGCCGGAGACAGCAGAATCTGTCCACCGTGTCCGGCAGACATCACTCGCTGTACCCGAATCAGTGTAATACTCGACAGGTATTCACCTTCCCTGGTCTCTGCGGCCCCGGAATGAAGGCCCATACGGACTCGCAGTGGTCCTGTCTCCTCCCAGGGTTCAACATGGAGTGACCGTTGGGCTTTCTGGGCCGCCACCAAAGCATCTGCCGCATTTGCAAAAGCCGCACAGAAGGCATCGCCGATAATTTGGAAGATATGGCCGTTATGAGCTTCAATAACCTCTCGCAAGATTTCATGGTGGCGAGCCAGGGAAGTCTGCATGGCTTGGGGAAATTCCTGCCATAGACGAGTGCTGCCCTCGATGTCGGTAAAGAGAAATGTGACTGTGCCGGTGGGTGGATTTGCCATAAAATGATAATAAAACATTATATGCCGTTCGGCAAATTATCGGACAACAAAGAAATATGGGACAGGCCTGATCGGTGCGGATAGGTGGACAACGATGCTTCCGATTTAAAAGAGACAACGCCGAAACAGGGAAAAGTTTAGGTGGTTAATGAAAACCTTCATTGACATGCATGCCCTGCTTTAATATAGCCAGATATAGGTTTGAGGAACGTGCTCAATCTCTTAGTATGCTGTCTGCCGCCAACGTTCTGTTATTCAAACTTCTTGATAATCCATCCACAACATGCGACTTCATCTAAAAAAAAAGAAGGAGGGCCAGAAAATGAATTCAAGATCAAAATTTTTCGTCTTATATTTTACGGGTGCTATTACATTCAGCCTGTTGCTTTTTTTTCCTGGAACTTCGGTTTTGGCGGCAGAACCGGTTAAGATCGGGGTTATGACGCCGCTATCACCTCCCGGGGCAACCCTTCTGGGGCAATTTATTCAAAGAGGCGCCGAGATGGGCGCTGAGTATGTGAATTCCGAAGGAGGTGTTTTAGGTGGTCGACAGTTAGAACTTGTCATTGAGGATGATTCCGGAACCCCAGAAAAAGGAATTGCCGGTTATCGCAGGTTGGTTACCCAAAAGAAAGTTTCGGCTGTAATAGGCCAGGTCCACAGCTCTGTCATGCTCGCCGTGGGAGATCTTTCCGAAAAATTAGGCGTGCCTGTTTTTTCGACCCAAGCCTCTTCGAAGGCCATTACTGAAAAACATTTGATGACTGCCTTTCGGACGCATGCCATCGATCCCGACCGCGCCAGAATGTGGCTACAATTCATAAAAGAAACCGGCTATAATCGGATCGGCCTGCTGGCAGAGAATACGGATTACGGCTTTGGGCTGGTTGATGAGACCAAGGCCGGCATGAAAGCGCTGGGACTTAGCCTGGAGTTGAAATCCCTTGTTTTTGACAAAAAAGTTGTGGACTTAACCCCTCAACTTTTGGAACTAAAAGCCTGGAAGCCGGATCTTCTGATCGATATCCACAGTGTCCCGACATCCGCCTATCTGATGGTTAAGCAAGCCTATGATATTGGCTTGTTTCCTTCGACACCCATTTTGGCCTCTTTTGACTGGCCGGGCAGAGCTGAGTACTGGAAAAATTTGGGGGACAAGGGGAATCATATTCTCTTCATCTCTTATTACCATCCCAATATGAAGCTGACCGATCGCGGAGAATGGTTTAAAGAACAATACCTGAAAAAATACGGTGAATTTCCGATTTACGCCGCCTTTAACGGGTTTGGACAGATCCTGATTCTTAAAGATGCCCTTGAGTTGGCAAAATCAGATAAACCGGCCGACCTGATAAATGCCCTGGAAAAGGGTGAGTTTACAAGCTGGAATGGAACGGTCACCTTTGAACGGGGAGATGGGCCTTACTGGCATCAATGGTCACCCCAGTTAATGGTGCTGCAGTACACGCAATCCGGCCAATCCCCAAAAGACGCGCCCATAATCTATCCGCCCGACATGAAAACCGGTGACTATAAAGCGCCTTAAGCCCGTACCGGCGTTATTCTGACAACATGTTGTAAGTTATGAATTGATGAGGTTCCAGTAAATCACATTTACCATTCCGGCTTGCCCGGGCTGTGTTTTTTTGACAGCCGGATTCGGCTAAGTACCTATATTCATAATTACAGTAACGTAAAACTTGAGGAATGGATTCTATTAAAACAGAATATCAGACAGGATCTACAGGATTAATTTGATAGAAGGGCCTTTGGCATGAGGGTATCTCGCCGCGGGCCAAAAAATCCCAATAATCCCAATAATCCTGTAAATCCTGTCCAATAAAATGAAAATAAAATTCGAATCCACTCAACACTTAGTGCTCTTGAAAGAAATAATATTACGGCTAATATGTTGCCGTAACTATGAATGGGAGCATTAAGCCGACCCATTCTGATTAAGTACGGCCCCAATCGATGGAAGGGACGGGATCACTTCAGTCCTGCCCCCAATACCGACACAACGCGACTATCTTTCAATAATGGATTCAACACTTTTCACACAATATCTAATTGCAGGTATCGTTATCGGCATTATTTATGCTCTGATGGCGATTGGGATTACGTTCATCTACAGCATCATGAAAATGATCAACTGGTCCATGGGCGAATATTATATGATGGGCAGTTACCTGCAGTATTTCCTGGTGGTCTATGTTCTTGGTGCCCGTTTATGGTTTCTGGGTATCCCCCTTTCCATGGCAGTGGTTTTTTTTATTGGGATGATTGTCCAGCGATATTTGCTGCGGCCCATGTATGTGGGGGAAATGGAGCGCAAAGATGAATATGCCACCGTTATAACCATCGCCTGCATGGTGTTGTTCCGAAATTTGGCCATTTTCCTGGTGGGTCCGAATCAATTCGCCCCTCCTGATTACGCAGCACCGACCTACATCGGCCCGCTGCCGGTGAGCGGCAATCGATTTGTCGCGCTGATCGGAACGATCGTGATTTTAGCCTTTTTCTATCTGATCGTTAAAAAAACGTGGGTCGGCAGAGCCCTGCGTGGGTCCTCTCAGAACCGCGTCGGCATTCAAACCGCCGGTATCAATATCCTGCGGGTCGACCAAATTGCTTTTGGGGTAGGGGTTTCGTTGGCCGCGGCGGCAGGGGCGCTGTTGGCTCCGATCTTTCTGGTGTGGCCCGAGAACGGCGCCGTGGCTACCATGAAGGGCTTTGAAATTATCGTCATTGGTGGACTTGGTTCCATCCCGGGCAGTCTGGTAGCCGGCCTGCTGCTTGGGATCGTCGAAAGCCTGGGGTCGGTTTTTATTTCACCGTCCTTTAAAGATGTTTACGGGTTTATACTGGTGCTGGTCATTCTGGTGATCAGGCCCACTGGTCTGTTTGGAGAAAGGCAGCGGGTGGCCTAAAAAACGGTCGGTTAAATCGAAGAAGAAACTATGCTGAGGATCGCTGTTCGGCCTAGCGGAAACTCATACGATGCTCTACTTGCATGATGAAGTTTCATATAAGCACCACCGTTGGCCGGCAGCGTCCTGGCTGACCAAAGAAGAAACTTGACGATTTTGTAAAAAAATCTGAAATTTCTTTAAAGCGTCATTCCGGCGAAGGCCGGAATCAAGTTATTTCAGCATATTCTGGATACCGGATCAAGTCCGGCATGACAAAATGGGGTATTATTACGAGACCATCAAAGTCTGGCAATGTGGTTTCATCTGAAGTATCAGTAGTGAAATCGCGAGAGTCTGCCTGAAACCAGAAACCTATGCTCAGAGAAGGTGTCATAACGCCCGACAATGTTCAAAAAAGAGAGCTATTTTCATAGTATATTACTAAGTCTGTACTTGTTGGGGGAGCAAATTGCCCGTGTTTGATCGTGGAAGCAAACTCCTGGAAACTGATAACTTGACCAAGCGTTTCGGTGGGTTGACCGCTGTGGACAGTCTCTCTATTTCCCTCGCGGAGGGGGAGATCAGGGGCATCATCGGCCCAAACGGATCGGGCAAAACCACCCTCATGAATTTGATCTCCGGTATTTATAAAGTCACATCGGGTGCGATTTATCTCGATGGCAAGCGGATAGATCACTTGAAGCCCAACGTCCGAACTGCCAGCGGTATCATCCGCACGTTTCAAATACCCAAGGTTTTTCGAAATATGACCGTTATGGAAAACATGCTGGTGCCGGCCCTTTCGGATAGTCAGGGAGACCGTTATAAGCACCATCAGGAGATCGTCCGTGAGGCCGAGGAATTGCTGAAGTTTGTCCAGCTGGAACATATGAAGGATCAACTGGCCAAGACCCTCTCGGGAGGGCAGAATATGCTGTTGCAGATCGCGCGCGGATTCATGGTTGACCCATTGCGGCTTTACCTGATGGACGAACCGTTTGCCGGCGTAAATCCACAGATAAAGAGTGTCATTATGGAGTCCATCAAACAGATGAATCGCGAAAAAGGCGTTACCTTCATTATCGTCAGCCATGAGATGCCATCGATTAGACGACTGTGCAACCAGGTATCCGTGATTCATGAGGGAAGATGTATCGCTGAGGGAAACCTCGCGGAAGTGGCCAATATTCCAGAGGTCATCGAGGCTTATATAGGTGGATGATATGGCATTGCTTTCCATTCAAAATATTCATTGCGGATATTTTGAAGGAATCGACATCTTGCAAAACGTTTCCCTTGAGATCGAATCCGGATCCTTCATCGGCATCATCGGGCCGAACGGCGCCGGAAAATCGACCCTTTTAAAGACGACGTTCGGATTTCTAAAATACCGTAAAGGCAAGATCTCATTTAAAGATGTTGAGCTTCATCGGCTAAGCCCTTTTGAAATTAAAAAGCTCGGCATCAGCTATATTCCCCAGGGCAGTAACAATTTCCCCTACATGACGGTTCAGGAGAACCTCTTGTTAGGTGCCTGGACGTTCAGGCGTGACAGGAATCGGATAAAAGAAGGATTGGCAACTGTTTATGACATATTTCCTGTCATGTATGAGAAACGCAAACACAAGGCCGAATTTTTGAGCGGCGGAGAGGCTAAAATTCTATCG
>JARFPZ010000645.1 GCA_029288035.1 Desulfosarcina sp. | reverse complement strand
GGCTTCGTTGCCGGCGTTCAAGGGCACATCTCCCGAGATGTGGACCATGGGCAACGATGCGGCGTAGGCCTGTGCCACACCTGATATCGAATTCGTGGCGCCCGGCCCGGCGGTAACCAATACTACCCCGGGGCGGCCGCTTAGATAGCCGTACATACCGGCCATGTAGGCGGCATGGCTCTCATGCTTGGAGACGATGTGACGAATTTGAGGTGCGTCGACCAAGGCATCGGTAATGGGCAGTACATGGGAGCCGGTCAGGCCGAATACATATTCGACGTTCTCTTTTTTGAATGCATCAACGATGGCTTGTGCGGTACTCGTTTTGTAGTTCGTCATGTGATTCCTCAGCTAAGTGTCAATTCTGCGGTTCGCTTTTCGCACCGCGGGAGCCGCTTACGAAAGTTCAGTAGGTTGGGTTGAGCATCCCGATATCTTTTGTTGGGTTTCGTTCCTCTACCCAACCTACTTGTCTGATTGAAAATATTTATAGCCATATGAGAATGTGTGCTAGTAAGCTTGAAGCCTTACACAAGCTACTATCTAAAAAATGAACGTCGAACATCGAACATTGAACGCCCAACGTCGAATAATGTATTCTGTCTAATTTATTATCTAAAAGAGTAGAGCGAAGCGACATCCACAATTCGTCAATCGTCATTCGTCATTCGTCATTCCATTTAGTTTCATATAAATTCAGTATCACCGCCACCGCTCTATTCACCCTTAAATACAGCCTTCCCCCCCAAAATGGTCTGCAGCACCCGAATGTCTTTAATCTCGCTGTCCGGGCACTTCATATAATCGCGATCAATAACGATAAAGTCAGCCAGTTTTCCTTGACGGATGGATCCTTTGATGTTTTCTTCAAAAGCGGCGTAAGCGGCCCAGATGGTATATGATTTAAGGGCTTCCTCCCGGGTCATCTTTTCTTCGGGATACCAGCCACCCGGGGGCTCTTCGTCCCTGCTTTGTCTGGTCACCGAAGCGAAAAGGACGTGGAAGGGATTGACCTTCTCGACCGGCGCGTCGGTGCCGTTAGGGATCACCGTTCCCGTTTTTAGAAATTTGCGCCAGGCATAGGCGCCCTTGATCCGCTCCGGGCCGACGCGTTTTTCCGCCATGTTCTTATCGGAGGTCGCATGCACCGCCTGCATGGCGGGGATGACGCCAAGCCGCTTGAAGCGAGGGATGTCTTCCAGGGCGACCACCTGGGCGTGTTCGATTCGGTGGCGGTGATCGGACCCGGGATTTTCTTTGACGACCTGCTCAAACACGTCCAGTGCCTGCCGGTTGGCGGCATCTCCGATGGCGTGAACAGCCACTTGAAATCCGGCCTCATGAGCCCGTTTTGCCACCGCCAGGAGTCGTTCCCGGGTCACACGCTGGAGACCCAGATATCCATCGGACCGGTCGGAAAAGCCCTTGATCATCAGCGCGCCATGTGATCCGAGGGTTCCGTCAATCGATATCTTAATGCCGCGGATGGTCAGTGAATTATTGTACAAGCCGATCTGTTTGCCGGGCGCATAAAATTCATCGCCCAAGGTCGTACTGCCGTCGGGGATTCTCATGAATACATAGAGGCGCATGCATAATCTGCCCGAATCATATAGGCGCTTCACCCGTTCAATTGTCTGAATATCGCTGCCGGCGTCATGTCCACTGGTGACGCCATTGGAGAAAAACTCCTCCTGGGCCATTTCAAGCGCTTTCAACGCCTTTTGCTCGGTAAAGGGGGGTATGTTCTCAGACACCGAAAGTTTCGCAGTGTCCACCAGAACTCCGGTCGGAATGCCATCAGTATCTTTGATGATTTCTCCACCCGGTGGATTATGGCTGTCTTTAGTAATTCCGGCTATTTCCAGCGCTTTCGAGTTTACCCATGCGGCATGGCCGTCGGTTCGTTCGATATAGACCGGATGACCCTGCGAAACAGCATCTAAATCCGACCGGGTCGGGTAATCCGGTGGATCCCATACTTCCTGATTCCAGCCCCGTCCCTCAATCCATTCTCCGTTTTCAGCGGAATCGGCCGCGTTGCGAACAGCATCAATGATGTCCAGCTTCGGTTTCCAAAAAGCGTCGATTTTCACCTTGATGTTTCCCACATTGCCGAAATGCATGTGGGCATCGATCAGACCCGGCAATATTGTCCGACCTTTCAGATCGAAGACCTTGGTATGGTCACCGATATAGCCGTTGGCTGTTTCGTCCGACCCGACGTAAATGAATCGATCATCGGCAATTACCATGGCAGATGCTTTAGGGTTCTGTTCATCGACCGTGTAAATATTTCCATTGAGATAGACCGCTGCGGCCGGGGTACTTGAGTTTTTTGGGGTTGAAATTGCCATACTTCTAAACCTCCAATTATCAGTAATATATTTACTAAGCTACACCCGACGGGCGTCTGGGGTCCGCACCGCCTTCGAGTCGGCCGGTCTTTTCATATCTTCTAATGGCGCAGACCGCACCGGCGCGCCAATCAAAATCCCGCCATTTTTTGACAGTATGTCCGAGTTTTGTCAAGCGATTCCCAATAGCATCGGGGATGCGACCCTCAAGAAGGAGAAGATCCTTGTCATATTGATGGGGCGTTGAGGTTTGCGGAAAACTCATGGTCGCAAACCGCGGTGCATTAATGGCCCTTTGAACCGACATTTTGTGCAGGTGGATATTCAACAGAACCTCAACCATGGCTTGGACCTGGACATCATTGCCGGGGGTTCCAAAAGGCATCGCCCACTGCCCCGGATTTATGACGATCGCCGGATTGGGGGTGAGTCGCGGACGCTTGCCCGGGGCCAGACAGGCCGGATGAGACGGATCCTCAAAAGATTGACTGCCTCGCGGTGATGGGATAAGGCCCGTGCCCGGGATAACGGGGGCGGTTGAATTCACATCGCTGGGGGTGGCGGCAAAACAATTTCCCTGTTTGTCAACCGTGCATATAAATGAAGTATCCCGCTCAGGAGGGCGATATCTGTCAACTGCGGCAGGGGGGGATTTTTTTGTGCCGGGATCATAACCCGCAATTTCACCGGCTGCCGGCATCCCCGGACAGGCCTTGTCAGGATTTATCCTGGTGGCTCGGTGGCGGGCGTATGCCGGACTCAGCAGGGTCTGAAGGGGGACATCGATAAATCGCGGATCACCATAATAGGCATGACGATCAGCAAATCCCAGTTTCATGGCTTCGACAACGGTGTGGATATATGACGACGTATCGGACGCGATATATTCGATCTTACGGGCCGCTAAAATATTTAAAACCTGCGATAAAAGCGGCCCCTGACACCAGGGTCCACAGGTATAGATATCGAGCCCACAAAAATTGGAGCGTGAAGCCGGCTCGATTTCAACTCTGAAATTTGCCAGGTCGTCTGCAGTCAGCCAGCCGTTGTTTTCAGCATGATAACGGGTAATCTTCCGGGCGATATCACCCTGGTAAAATGCCGATCGAGCCGCCTGCAGCCCGGCTGCGCGCCCTTTTTTGGTGGCTGACTTTTCCTGGTCCGCCATATACTGAAGGGAACCGGCAAGATCTTCCAGCACCAATATCTCGCCGGCTCGTGGAGGACGTCCACCCGGAAGATATATTCTTTCATTTTCAGGCCAGCGTCGTAGTTCATCTATTTCAGCGGCGAAAATCTCAGCTGACAATTGGGTGACGGCAAAACCATTGCGGGCAAACTGGATGGCCGCGTGGGCGACCTCGCCGAAGGACATGGTGCCGAATCGATCCAGGGCGGAAATCCAGGCATCCGGCGCCCCCGGTATGACCGTCCGCAAAATGCCGAGAGGGATTTTTCCACCATAATTTCGCTGAATAACCTCAAGCGATGCCTTTTGGGGCCACCATCCCAAGCCGGATATGGTCGTCACCTCGCCCGTTTCATGATGGCGGTAAATAATGGGCGCCACACCTGCAAAATTAACATATTCGGAAAATAGCACCGCCAGGCAGATACCGCCGCAAACACCGGCATCCGCTGCATTACCGCCTGCATCCAGAATCTCACGGGCGGCATCGGCCGCCAGGTGATGACCGGCCGAAACCATATGTCGGTCCGTTTTCATTTATTAGGCCGGCACCATCAGGCCGAATCCATGTCGCTGTCAAAGGCCCACACCTCAGCGTAGCGATGGTTGTCGCCAATGTGATCGTAATGACCGTGGCTGGCAACGATAATCACCGGTAGGTCGGCAAGTCGCTCGACTTCGGCCTGGAGATTAGCGATACCCATGCCCGTATCAAACAGGACCGCACGCTCGCTGCCAAGGATATGGTACGAAATCACCTCTTCCGCGTGGCCTGGCTCCAAGACGGCGAATACACCCTCACTCACCTTGTAAATCTCAAACCAGGGCGACAGGCTTTCCAACCTTTCCAATCTCCGGTTGCCCGCCCTTGGCAAAGCGTCCGGCCACGTCAACGTTTTCTTCGGTTGATTCATGCTGTTACTCCCCCTCCCACACGATGTTACCGGCGACCATGGTCTTTTCCACCCGGATGTCCTTAATCTCTTCTTTCGGTACAGCAAAGTAGTCACGGTCCAGAACCACCATGTCTGCCACCTTGCCGGCTTCGATGGAACCTTTGATGTTTTCTTCGCGGGTGAGCCAGGTGCCGTTGGTGGTGTAGGTTCGCAGTGCTTCCTCGCGGGTGACGGCCTCTTGCGGGGCCACAGCGCGGCCTAAGTTGTTCTTGCGCGTCACTAAGGAATAAAGGGCGACAAACGGATTGGCCGATACGGTACTGGGTACATCCGAACTGGACGCCACGACAATGTCATGATCCAGGTACTTGCGAACCGGCTTCCAGTTCAGCGCCCGGTCTTCACCGACGTCGTTGAATATGGCATTGCCCTCCCAATATATAAAAGTCGGCTGGACGACGGTGCCAAGCCGGCATTCGGCCATCTGATCCAGGGCACGCGGGGAGGGAAAATAACCGTGGATGATGCTGTGGCGTGCTTCCGGCCGGGGAATCTCACGGATGACCTCGGACAGCGTGTTGACGACCATGTCCTGAGCATGGTCACCGCAGCAGTGGATGCCGATATCCCAACCCAGTTCCTGGGCAGTGCGAAAATACTGACGCAACTTATCCTGGGGGATGCGATTGAAGGCCACCAGTTCGCTGTCTCCAACGTAAGGTTCATACATGAAGGCCGTGTGGGGTGTGGTTCCGCCGTCGATGAGCATTTTCAAGGCACCGATGCGCAGCCACTCATTTCCCAGCCCGCTGACGATGGCCGATTCCCTGGCACGATGCTCCAGCACGGCTTCCGTTTCATCATCGGTAAATCCATGCCAGGCGGGCATCAAATTGACGCGAATTGACAGTTCACCGTCATTGAAAAACGATTGATAGGCCCGTATCTCCCGGGGATAGAGTCCCGGTTCAATCACACTGGTGATGCCGTAACGGTGGGCCTCGGCGCAGGCCAGCCTCAGGTGCTCTTTCATGTTATCCGCCGACGGTTTTGGTAAAAAGCCGCGGACCAGCATCTTGGCAGTGGACCGCAGAATGCCGTTGGGCTCTCCGTCGGGATCGTGACCGATACGGCCCCCTTCGGGATCGGGTGTCTCCCGGGTCACACCGGCCAGATGCAAAGCGCGACTATTAACGGCATCCGTATTAAAAAAACGCATCAGGATCACCGGGTGGTCGGCGGTGGCCGGATCGAGGTCGTGGCGCGTCGGCAGCCGGCCCTCGGCAAAATTATTTTCGTTAAAGCCCTGGCCGATGATCCAATCACCGGGGGCAGTGACCCTGGCCCGTTCCCGGACCAGTTCCATCACGCCTTCCAATGATCTGCATTCGTCCAGGCGGATCGAAGACAATTTGGCCCCCGCCGACATCAAATGATGATGACTGTCAAAGATGCCGGGAATGACGGTACGGCCGTTTAGATCCAGTTGGCGGGTGGCGGGTCCGGCCAGATCTCCAACAGCCGCATTCTCTCCCACAGTCACAAATCGGCCCTCTTTGATGGCCACCGCCTGGGCCACGGTGTTTTTCGAATCCAGGCTATAAAAACGACCGTTGGACAGAATTAGATCCGGGGATAGATCTACTAGTTGCATATACATTTCTCCATAGCTGAGAGGTTCTGGGTTCATGGGTTCAAAAGTTTAAAGGTTCAGCATCGCCGCTGGCCTGAAAAATGGTCGGTCTAATCGTAGGAGAAACTCTGAAAAAGCGAATATCGAATATCCAATTATGAATATCGAATGTCGAAGTAAGGTATTCTGTCAGTTTTATAAAGAAATGACTGAGCGAAGCCTCCGGCTCGTAGAGCTTTTATCGCCTACGCCTCGGAGAGCGAAACTGCCCTTCGACATTCGATATTCTATATTCTGCGGTTCTGCGGTTCGCTTTTAACTTCGTAAGGATATAAATCCATCTGAAGACAAGATTTTGTCGATACAAGTTGTCTTTTTTAACCGTGAACCTTGAACCTCTGAACTCTTCAACCTGAGCCTCTAAACCTTGAACCCTGAACCTTCTTTACAGCTTCCCTTCCTTCATAAAACGGGCATTGGTGCCGTTGACTTCCCAAAATTCTTCGGCGGCCTTGGGGCCCAGACGCTCGGCGGCCGCCTGCACTGCCGACACCACCTCCGATTCATCCAGGTGGATCAGCCGACCGTTTTCATATATTATTCGGCCGTCCACCACCACCAGGCTGACTTCGTCTCCCCGGCCGCTGTATACCAGGTTGGGCACAATGTTGCGCATGGGTTCGGTGTAGATGGGCGCCAGGGAGGGTCGCCTCAGATCCACCAAAATGAAGTCAGCCTGTTTATCCGCTTCCAAAGAACCGATTCTCTTATCCAAACCCAACGCCCGGGCCCCTTCAATGGTCGCCATGCGCAGAACCCGCCAGGCCGGCATGACTTCCGGATCCTGATAGCGGATTTTATTAAACAGGGCGGTCAATTTCATTTCGTTGATCATATTGTGGTTATTGTTGCCCGGTGCCTGATCGGATCCCAGTGCCACCATCCCGCCGGCTTCCTGAAAGGCTTTGGCCGGCGGCACCACGCCGTCTATGATCCCGATGGACCCCGAGCACAGTGTCATGGCAGCACCCCGCCGGGCCACCAGCTGCGCTTCATGATCGTCGGCATCGGTCAGATGCACAGCAATCAAGTTCTCATCCAGGTAGTTGATCTCATCCAACCAGGCGATGGGTCGTTTATCGTAACGCATCATCATCTGGGCGGTCTCGCGATCTCCCTGCTGGGTGTGCATATGAATTTTAGCTTTTCTTTCCCTGGCCAGTTCTTGAATCCTCAACAAAAGTTCACGACTGACAAAATCGGGCCCCTGGGGGCCGAAGAGAACTGTGATCCGCCCTTCGGCCGCACCATTGAAACGGGTGAAAATATCGAGGCAGGCATCCAGCATGCGTTCCCCCCGGGCGGGATCGAATTCATACAGCTCACCGGGGTTATAGATCCGGTCGACCGCCTCACGGATGGTGACAGTGATCTGCGTCCGGACTCCCACCTTTTCAAAGAAGGGAATCAGTAGATCCG
Organism: Desulfosarcina sp.; assembly: GCA_029288035.1. Taxonomy (GTDB): domain Bacteria; phylum Desulfobacterota; class Desulfobacteria; order Desulfobacterales; family JAFDCJ01; genus JAFDCJ01. The sequence continues at coordinate 6,543 of JARFPZ010000645.1, read as the reverse complement.
GACGTCGGCCGAACTCGCCGAATGTCGTGGTCCCGGCCCTTACCGCCTCTGCTACTGCCAATTGGGCGCCCATTATACCGGTGGCCTCATCCATCTGATGCGAGAAAGGTGCCAGGCCGTACATCATCCAGTATCCGGTATCCTGGGCCAAACCCCGCAGTCCGCAAAGGGTCATGTGCATGTGGGCATCGATGAAACCCGGCAATACCGCCTGACCTTCGGCATCAATGGTTCGATTGGCACGGTAAAGATTTAATATCTCCTCCCGGGGTCCGATCGCCAATATCTTTCCCCGGTCGACCGCCATGGCGCTGTTCGGGCAATAGCCGACACCATCCCCCTTCATGGTAAAAAAATGAGGTGCACTCACCAAGAGATCAATCTTTTCCATATTATTCGGCCTTTATTTATTGGCTGGTTTATGATTGTGTATCCGGGGTTCAGATATCGTTAATTGGTTGATTAGTTGATTGGTTAAGTGGTCGCAGATAATGAACTATTCAACGAAGTCTGTACATATTTAATAACAGCCGCGGCCTAAACCCCTGTCGAATCACTCCAATACGCCAGTACTCTCTCTGAGCCGTAGGCTCTACGAGCCGGAGGCCATCACTCCTGCTCCATATTATCGACGCCACGGCTAGTCATAGAGGTGACATGCAGTAAAATGTGATTTACCTACTTCCTGCAGGGAAGGCGCCGTTTCATCACAACCGGTGAAACGGGACGGACAACGGGGGTGAAATGAACAGCCGGATGGCGGGTTTCGAGGACCCGGAACATCCCCTTCTAGTATTATCCTTGCGGCTTTCTTTTTGGGATTGGGTATCGGAATGGCTGAAAGCAGTGCTTTGGTATAGGGATGCTTCGGGTTTTGATAAATCTCCTTGGCTTCTGCCAATTCTACGATTTTGCCCAGATACATCACCGCAATTCGATCTGAAATATGCTCGATCACCGCTAAATCATGGGCGATGAAAATATAGGAAAGGTTGAATTCCTTTTGCAGCCTGATGAGCAGATTGATCACCTGGGCCTGAATGGATACGTCTAACGCGGAAACCGGTTCATCACCAATGATAATATTGGGCTGCAGGGCCAGGGATCTGGCGATACCGATCCGCTGCCGTTGGCCACCGCTGAATTGATGCGGAAAGCGATGTCCATGCTCAGGCGTTAAGTCAACCCGCGTTAGAACATCGGCAATACGTTCTTCTCTCTCCTTTTTTGGAATACCATGAATTTTCAGGGGATCTCCGATAATGCGGTTCAGTGTCATTTTGGGATTTAGGGAAGAGTAAGGATCCTGGAAGATAATCTGAATCTTTTTTTGAAATTCCATTCTTTCTTTGAGCGGATATTGATAAATATTGGTGATGTCACGATCTTTATAGAAAACCGACCCCGCGGTCGGAGCCACGAGGTTGATGATCGCCATTCCCAGTGTTGTTTTGCCGCAACCGCTCTCGCCCACCACACCCAGAGTCTCTCCTTTTTTGAGCACAAAGGAAACGCCATCCACGGCATAGACATATTTTTTCTTGAGCGAGAAATAAGACTCTTTGTAGGGAAAATGTACTTCCAAGTCTTTTACGGTTAAAAGATTTTCCGTCAAGATGTTCTCCTTGGACATTAAAGTGATTGGTTCCGGGTTCAGGGTTCAAGGTTCAAAGGTTATATGATGCTGATATCCAAAATTTTATATTTTATGGTTTGGATTGGCCTCATTTACCCATTAAGTGAATCATGGAATTCGACCCGATTGACGCGTCATACTATGGTTAAAGACTATTTAGGGTGTTTTTAACCGGGAACCGTGAACGTTGAACCCTCAACCTGAGGTATACAATATACAACGAACCTTGCGATTATCCTTGGTCGAAATTATCGGAATGCCGGCTTCATTACATTTTGGCTGCGCTTCCGGACAACGCGGATAGAAATTGCAGCCCTGGGGTAATTCGTACAGGCTGGGCACAATCCCCTTGATTTCATTTAATTCGACCCGGCCCTCACTTTCAAACCGCTGACCTAAAATGGGAATTGATTTGAGTAATGACCGGGTATAGGGGTGCAGCGGATCATCGAAGATTTCTTCTACCTCCGCCTCTTCCACAATCTGGCCGGCGTACATCACCGCCACTTTTTCTGCGACTTCCGCGATAACGCCAAGATCATGGGTAATGAGAATAATAGCGGTTCCATAGGTTTTTTTCAATTGCAGCATCAGGTCGAGAACCTGGGCTTGAATGGTCACATCCAGCGCCGTCGAAGGTTCATCTGCGATCAAAATCTCCGGATTACAGGCCAGTGCCATGGCAATCATGACTCTCTGCCGCATTCCGCCGGACATCTGGTGGGGGTATTCTTTGACCCGGGCTTCCGGATGGGGAATCTGTACTTTTTTTAGCATCTCGATGGACGCTTCCAACGCTTTTTTTCTATCGTATCCATTATGTCTGATAAACATCTCGGATATCTGATTTCCGATGGTATACAGCGGGTTCAGTGATGTCATGGGTTCCTGAAAAATCATGGAGATTTTATCTCCCCGGATATCCCGCATTTCCTGTTCCGACAATGTCAGCAGATCGGTGCCGTCAAAAACGATTTCACCTTCAGCGATTCGCCCGGGCGGCGACTCAATCAGTCTGACAATCGACAGCGAGGTGACACTTTTGCCGCAACCGGATTCCCCGACAATTCCCAGAATTTCACCTTTTTTCAAGCTGAATGAGACATTGTTTACCGCTTTGGCAATCCCATGGATGCTATAAAAGTAAGTACATAAACCTTTAACCTCCAGTATGTGCGAGTTATTTTCAGGTTTCGATGTTTCCATTATCGTCGATCTCTTATCATTATTTTCTCTGGGACGTGTGAGGATCAAGTAAATCTCTTAAACCATCTCCAAAGAGATTGAGTCCCAGAACCGTAAGAAAGATGAACATTCCAGGAAAGATAGAGATCCAGGGAGCGGTAAAAAGCTGTTCTCTGGCGGTTGCCAACATCCCACCCCAACTCGGCGTTGGCGGCTGGGTCCCTAAACCCAAAAAAGATAAAGACGCTTCGATTAAAATGGCGCCCGATATACCCAAGGTAGCGATGACCAAAATCGGCCCGACAATATTCGGCAGGATTTGGGTAAACATAATATTGACTTCACCGTAGCTTAAGGCTCGGGAGGCATTGACGTAGTTTAGATTTTTGGTGTAGAGCGCTTGGGATCGAGTGATGCGGCAAGTGTAGGACCAGTTGGTGAAACCCAAGGCGATGAAGACATTGATTAACCCGGGACCCAGCAGGGCCATGATCGCCAGGGCGAATATAATACTGGGTATGGAGAGCATGATGTTGGTCAACCCCATGATCAAATCGTCAACCCATTTTCCAAAATAGCCGGCAAGCAATCCCAGGGTGATTCCGATAATACTGTTCATCAATTGACTGATTAATCCCACACTAAGAGAGATTCGCGCGCCATACACCACGCGCGAAAAGATATCCCGGCCCTGATCGTCCGTCCCGAATATATAAGATGAAGAGGGTGGTTCTTCGGCGACCATTAAATCGGCGTCGTAAATCGGATCGTAAGGCGCGATGAGGGGAGCGAATATCGCCATGATAATCATCACGACGGTGACAATCGCGCCGATCACCAGGTTTTTTCTTCGGGTAAACTGCGCTAGTTTATTCAAACCGTATCCTTATTGATATTTTATCCTTGGATCGATAACAGAATAGGTTAAATCCACAAGTAGATTCACCACCAGAAAAACGAAAATAATAATGATAATGCAGCCTTGAGTAATGGGTGTATCGCGCTGAAAAATGGAGTCGACGACCAAGGAGCCAATCCCCGGCCACGAAAAGAGCTTTTCAATGACAACGGTTTGTCCGATCATCGAGCCAAATTGAAGCCCGGCTGTGGTTAAAATCAAGATCATGGCGTTGCGCAAGACATGCTTATTGTAAATCAAGAATTCCGATATTCCTTTCGATCTGGCGGTTCGGATATAATCCTCGGTCAAAATTTCAAGCACGGCCGCGCGGGTGGTTCGCGCCAGTAAGGCCATATAGCCCAGTCCAAGGGTAATGGCCGGCAGGACAATATTGCTAAAAGCCCCTTCCCCGTAACCGGTGACCGGAAATAGCTGCGCTTTTACACATAAAAAATACATCAGCAATAGTCCCAGCCAGAATTGCGGAAAGGAAACACCGGAAACAGCACCGACCATGCTCAGACTATCCAGCCAGGTTCCCTGCTTTACGGCAGAGTAAAATCCCAACGGAATTCCGATGCCGACGGCGATGATCATTGCATACATCGACAACCGCAGCGTAGGCCAGATTCGCGCGGCGATGACATCACTGACCGGTTCGTCTCTAAGGTAGGAAACGCCCATATCCCCCCTTGTCAGGCCGATCATATATTTGGCGTAACGAACATGAATCGGAAGATGAAGCCCCCATTTTTCTTTGAGTTCCTCGATGGCTTGGGCCGTCAACTCCTTTCTCCCCCCCGCCATCAGGGCGGCGTTGCCGGGCAAAACATTGAGCAGCAGGAAAATGATAAGGGTCACGCCGATAATGGTGGGAATAAACTGCAGGGTCCTACGGATAAAATACGCCAGCATAGAAACTCCTCAATCAGCGACCACCATCAGAGCTGGGGGTATGAGAATGGCCCCTGGGGTCCAGGCCATCTCTGCTGTTGGCCGCTGATTTTTCTCAGCTGTTATTTCATATTTGCCCGGGGTGAGCTCTCCTCGACCCAGACGTTTTCCATGTACTGATACATGTGCTCGACGGGCTCCGGCCTGAAACCATGGGCCCAGGGCTGAGTGGCGATGATGGCCTTGTTGTAGTTAAAAAACCACACCGGGGCGTCATCCACAAATATTTGATGCGCCTGTCTCAACAGCGCCAGTTTTTTATCAGGGTCCGTCTCGACCAGGGCCTTATCCAGCGTCGCGTCGTATTCCGGGTTGTTGTATTCAAAATAGTTTCCGGCCGCATGGGGATTCTTGGAATGCCAGCGAAACAGCACCTCAAAATCATCCGGGCCGGTATTGAAAGAGCTCATATAGGCTTCATAATCGTTGCTGGTATAGACTTTTTCGGTCATCACCGCGCCCTCCACCTGCTCGATGATGACATTGATGCCGATTTTCTTCAGCATCGGCAAAAAGGCCTGCACGATGCCGGTGCCGTAGGATTTGTTGTTGACCGCCATGACCTTCACGTCAAAACCGTCTTCGTAGCCGGCTTCTTTCATCAAGGCCTTGGCTTTTTCCAAATCGTAGGGGTAGCCTTTCATTTCCGGATCGAAGGCCTGGGAAGTGGTGGGCAGCCAGCCGATGGCCGGAAAGGCTTTGCCCTTGACGAATTTTTTGATAATGAGATCGGAGTCGATCGCATAATTCCACGCCCTTCTGACCCTGACATCGGATAACGGCTTGAATTGCCGATTGAATCCCGCATGGCGCGTGTACATCTCGGCGACTTCGATCATGTAGGGCGCGATATTCGGGTCCTTCAAATACTGCAGGTACTGATCCGCACCGACCAGGGTGGCATCCAGTTCTTTGGCTCTGAAGGCCAGATCGCGCGCGGCACCCTCGGTCATGATTTTATATACGATTTTATCCAGATAAGGCTGGCCCGGCTTATAAAATTCATCGAATTTTTCCAATACGACTTCACTGCCTTTGATCCACTTTACAAACTTGAACGGGCCGAGACCGATCGGATTGGAAGCAAAATCCTTGCGGGCGACTTCCTCTTTGGGGAGCACACAGGTGGATTGCCAGAAAAGCGCGTATGCCAAATTGGACCGTGCTACCAATTCAATTTGCAAGGTAAAATCATCGATTTTGGTCACACCGGCAAGCGATTCGGCTTTGCCGTCCTGGCATTCCTGCATGCCCTTGATGTCTTTCATAAAGCGCACACCGTGGGGGCTGGGCTTCAAGGTCGCGATGCGGTTAAAACTCCAGATGATATCATCCACCGTCATTTGGCGGCCGTTATGAAATTTGACGTTTTTCTTGATATTAAAGGTGTAGGTCAATCCATCGTCTGAAATTTTTACATCGTCGGCCAGCTCCAGCACCGGCTTTTTCTTAAGGGCATCCCAACTGTAGAGGCCGCGATTGACCTGCATCATGACAATGTCGTCCTGGGTGCGCCTGATTTGATGGCCATCCAGGGTCACGAGGTCTCCACCATAAGGCGCAACAAAATTAAATGTCCCTCCACTGCGGGGCGTCTCCGCGGATACGCCGCTGAAACCGAAAACCAAAAACAATGCTGCCACAGAAATTAACAACCATCCTCGTTTCATAACAAACCTCCTTTTTAAGATGAAATTAACTGGAAAACTGTGAGATTCCCTCGATACCCACAATTCAACCTACTTCATAGATGGTATTGATAGTCGGGTCAAGAACAAAATCAGCGACCACAAGCAGAGCTGGGGATATGAGGAAAGCCCCTCGAAGGCGCCGCGGAGACATGCTCTGCTAAAGATCGCTGATTTTT
>JARFPZ010000604.1 GCA_029288035.1 Desulfosarcina sp. | reverse complement strand
CCCCCCCCCCCCCCCCCCCCCCCCCCCCCCCCCCCCCGTATTTTCCAGCAGAAGACGGAATACGAGATTACTAACACAGTCTCGTGGGCTCGGAGATGTGTATAAGAGACAGACCCTGTATTTCACGGACAGCATATCCTGCTTTGATGACCGCATGCAGGGGATCGCACGTGCGACGGCGAAAATATTAACCGGTGCCGGCATTGATTTCGGCATTCTGGGTAAGGATGAAAGGGACAGCTGCCATGAAGTGAGACGTTTCGGTGAAGAAATGCTGTTTCAGGAATTGAAAGATCGAAATACTAGTGCTATCCATAACTGCGGCGCCAAAAAAAATGTTACCTCCGACCCTCATGCCTACAATACTATGAAAAAAAATTATCGGGATATTCCGCCGGTGGAGCATATCAGTCAAACCATCGTTCAACATCTGAAGGCCGGAAAAATCCGCCTAAAACCGCTGGAAGACAGCAGCAAAACCTATGTAGATCATGACCCCTGTTATCTGGGTCGACACAACCGTCTTTATGATGAGCCCCGGGCGGCCATCGATGCCGTGCCGGGCATAAAGAGAATTGAGATGGCGGACAATTGCCGGGATCGCTCGTTTTGTTGCGGCGGCGGCGGTCTGATGCTTTTTTATGAGCCCGAAGAAGATCAACGCATGGGCGTGCTCAGAATCGAGATGGCCAAAAAAGCCGGAGCTGATGTCGTGGTGACGGCCTGTCCCTTCTGTCTGGTGAACATCGAAGATGGGATCAAAGTCGCCGGGCTGGAAGGAGAGGTGGAGGCCGTTGATCTGTGTGAATTGATTGAAAAGCATATGATAGATAACGAATGACAAGTGACGAAGGACGTGTGACGAATAACCGCATAAATTCGAAAGGGGGTATTCGTTTCGTGGGCCTAAACGATAAATTGTAGAAGGTTGGGTTAAGCCGGTGGTCTGCAATTGATCTTGTTGGGTTCGCTAATTCGGATGCTATTTCAGACTGTTGAGGTGCATTGAGATAGGCGAACCCAACAAAAATTATGCCTACTTTCCGCTTAACCCAACCTGCTATACGACTTATCCGGATAAAGAATAAACAACTCAATTAGAGATTTTTGGAGGGAAAATGGAAATTTTGGTATGCGTTAAGAGGGTTCCCGATACCGCTGAAAATGAGATCGAAGTCGCCGGCGATGGAAACGACATTGAACGGGACGATCTCGTTTACTCGGTGAACGAATGGGACAACTATGCGGTTGAAGAAGCAATTCAAATTGTCGACAAAGTGGGCGGATCCGTCACGATTGTATCCGTCGGCGATGAGGATGCCGAAGAGGTCGTCAGAAGGGAAATGGCCATGGGCGCCAATGACGGGATTTTGCTGACAGACGATGCCTTTGAGGGTTCAGACGGCAAGGGCATTGCAACCCTGCTGAAAGCGGCGGCGGATAAGGGTAACTATGACCTGATTCTTACCGGTGCCCAGGCCGATGACGGTGCCGGGCAGGTAGGCGGGATGTTGGCCGCCATGCTGGATTTGCCCTATGCCTCCATTGTCAACAAGATTGAAACCCTGGATGACAAAAAGCTGAACGTCGGACGTGAAATCGAAGGCGGCAATCAGGAAATGAATGAGATTGATTTGCCCTGTGTGCTTTCGATTCAAACAGGTATCAACGAGCCTCGCTATGTCGGTATTCGCGGCATCCGCAAAGTCGCTTCAGCTGAAATCCCTGTGTGGGGGACATCCGATCTCGGTATAGCCGCTGACTCAGTGGGAAAGGCAGGTGCCCGGGTGAAACGCGTGGACTACTTTGTTCCCGAACTCGGTGGCGGTGCCGACATACTTGACGGTACGATGGAAGAGATGTCCGATAAATTGATTGAACTTTTAAAAGCCAAGGGAGGAATTAAATAATGGCCGGACAGATTTTTGCATACATCACTCACAAGGCAGGCAAGGCCGATGATTCCGCACTTGAGCTGGCGACTGCAGCCGGAAAAATTTATTCGGATGTCTCGATGACGGCCATTGTCACCGGGGCAGGGGCTGATCTTGATGCGGTTTGCAACGAGGTGGCGAACTCCTATAAAGAAGTCTGGAAATTTGATCATGACCTTCTGACATACCCCAATGCCGAAGCCATTCGAAAATTACTGGTTGCCGTTTTACCCCAGGATGCCGTTTTGCTGGCTGCGCATGATACCTTTGGAATGGACCTTTGTCCGGGACTTTCGATTAAACTGGACGCCGTATTTGCGGCTGATATTGTCGATATTGAAGGACTGGAAGGAAATATTCTTAACGTGATCCGGCAGGAATACAGCGGACAGGTCAGTACCCATGTGGCCTGTGATATCGCCAATGGGGCCGTTCTTAATGTTCGTCCGGGTGTCTTTCAGCCCGATGAATCCGGCAGCGCCGGCGGGCAAGTGATCGATAAATCTTCGGAAATTACGGACCTTACCACCGGCAGGCGTTTTCTTGAAATTGTCGAGGCCGAGGCCGGTGATGTGGACATCACCAAAGAGGACGTTCTTGTTTCGGTCGGTCGCGGGATCGAAGATCAGGATAACATTGAGATTGCCGAAGAGCTGGCGGAGGCTATGGGTGCGGTGGTATCCTGCTCGCGACCGATTGTGGATGCCAAATGGCTGGAGAAAGCACGTCAGGTGGGGACCTCCGGTAAAACCGTCAAACCCAAAGTTTATCTGGCCCTGGGAATCAGCGGATCCTTTCAGCATTTAGGTGGACTCAAGGGCAAACCCTTTATTGTGGCCGTCAACAAAAACCCGAAAGCGCCAATTTTCCAGATGGCCGATGTGGGAATTGTCGAAGACTTGCTTGACTTTGTTCCCGTGTTGACGGAGAAGATCCAGGAAGGCAAGTAACCCGGTGGCCACATTTACCTGAATCTTTTGTAACCTTGGGCCCTATATTGTGCACGAATAGCCGTCTGGTATCGGTAGGAGCAGACGGCTATTTTTTGTTAGATCTTACGGAACCATGACCAATAAAAAGATAATTTTAAGGTTGCCGGAAGTTCTTGAAAGTGTTGATTTTGGAGTGATGGCCTCCGGCTCGTAGAGCCTACGGATCGGAGAGAGTATTGGCGTATTGAAACAGAAGATATCAGAATAATCATTTTAGAAAAGTTCGAATACTGAAATTTTTAATTGTCAAACATGGCGAAGGTGACATAAAGTACAATCTAGGTTAAAGGGGTCAGCGTTCAGCGTTCCGGGTTGAAAATGAGCACACAGCTCATATTAACGGGATTCTGTATGAATCGTGGTTAGGGGAGCCAGACCACCCAGCTGGTTATATCGGATTGATCGAGAAATACGGATATGAAAAAGGGCGCCTTATACAAAACGATCAGGGTTTTTGCGGTTTTACTGGTGGCCGTCGCCATTGCGGTGACACTGGTTATTTTGCGACCCAAGGCAAAGCGACAGGTACCGGTTGAAAAGGGACGTCTGGTGGAAGTACTCCCAGCCAGGGCCGAGGACGTTCAAATGATCGTGGAATCCTTTGGTACGGTGGTGCCCCGGGAATTACTTAAGCTGGTTGCACAAGTTCCCGGAGCGATTGTCGAGATATCTCCGGCCTTTAAAGAGGGCAGTTTCATTAAAAAAGGCACCCGGTTAATTCAAATTGACCAAAGAACGTACGGGCTGGAAGTGAAGCGGCGCAGCGTCCAGATCAAACAAAGCGAGGCGGAACTCAAGCGTTTGAAACAGGAATTGGTCAACCTTCAGTCGAGAGTGAAAATTGCCAAATCCGATGCAACCCTGGCTGAGAATGAATATTTGCGGTTGAAAAAGCTTATCCAAAGAAATGTTATTGCACAATCCCAGCTGGATAAGTCCGAACAGGCTTATCTGGCAAGTCTGGAACGCCTCCAGGCCCTTGAAAATCAAATGGCCTTGATCGCTCCTCAAAAAGAACAGCTGATTGCCGCTCGAGACATGGCAAAGGTCATGCATGAACAGGCCAAACTGGATCTTGAACGATCCGGTATCGATGCGGCCTTTGATGGTTGGGTGCTTGAAAAGTCCGTCGAGGTCGGTCAGCATGTTACTGTGGGACAACAGCTCGGCAGTATCTACAGATCCGGAAAGTTGGATATCGAGGTGCGTATCCCGGCCAAAGATTTCAAATGGTTTCCAGCCGGTTTGGGCCAGGATACAGCGGTTGCCGCCGATGTCTTATATGAAAATGCCGGTCAAAATTATACCTGGAGCGGTCATGTCGCCCGGGTTATGGCCGTGATGGATGAGAGAACCCGGACCTTGCCGATGGTGATCGAGGTCGATGAACTTGTGATCGACGAAGAAAAAAAGAACTATTTTCGGTTGAGACCCGGGATGTTTGTAACCATTAAAATCAAAGGTAAAGAGATTCAAGAGGCCTTTGTGGTGCCGCGCTATGTCGTTTATCCGGGAGATGTTGTCTATACGGTAAAAGACAACCATCTCAGAATTAAGGAGGTAAACATTTTGCGAAGTTACAAAGATTGGGTAATTATAGACGAGGGATTGACAGAAGGAGAGCTTATCGTAAAAACCCCACTATCCTCGGTTAAAGATGGGATGCGTGTGAGGCTGACATCTGGAGACTGAGAATAAATGCGCGCACTCGGTAATTGGTCGATTAAAAACAACGTCAGCGTAAACCTCATCATGATATTTATCATCATGGCCGGTATCTTTACGGTTATGAAGATGCGGCGGGAAATGTTTCCGCAATTCTCGCTGGACATGATTGCGACTTCGGTGGTTTACCCCGGCTCGAGTCCGGAAGAGGTAGAAGAAGGTATTTGCATTAAGATAGAAGAACAAATCCAGAGCATTGAGGGAATTAAAACCCTCAGATCCGTCGCGCGGGAAGGAAGCGGTGAGGTCATTGCAGAACTTGAAACCGGAGCGGACGTTCAGAAAATTTTGGATGAAATCAAGGCGGAAGTGGATCGCATTGATACCTTTCCGGATGAGGCCGAGGAACCGGTGGTGCTGGAGATCATCAACAAAGATCCGACCATTTCGGTAGCGATTTACGGGGAAGTCTCTGAAAAACGAATGCGTCAAATCGCCGAAGGAATCCGGGATGACCTCTTGGATGCCAGAGTGGTTGCCCATGAAGAAATTGGTGGCTGGCAGGATTTAATCGCTTCCCTTCTTAAGCGTTTTCGATTCAAACAGCCGGAATCCATTACGCAAATCGACCTTGTCGGAGTGCGCGACTACGAGATCGCTGTGGAAGTGTCGGAGGAGAATTTACGCCGTTACGGTATCTCATTTGATCAGGTCGTCAGTGCGGTGAGAGCCGGCAGCATTGACCTTCCGGGAGGCCAAATTAAAACCGACCAGGGCGAGATCCTGGTTCGGGCCAAGGGCCAGCTTTATACCGGCCGGGAATTTGAGAAAATTCCCTTGATTACCTTAAACGACGGCACTGTGGTGAAGTTGGGGCAGGTTGCCAAGGTCATCGATGGATTTGAAGATTTGGATATCAAGACGCGATTCAACGGAAAGCCGGCCGCAATTGTCCAGGTGAGCCGAACCAGCGAACAGGATATCATTGAAATCGCCAAAATTGCACGCACTTATGTGGAGAAGCTGAAACGTGATCCTCCTGAAGATCTTGATTTCGCTATCTGGGGGGATATTTCCACGATGGTGGAGAGCCGTATCGATTTAATGCTGCGCAACGGACTTCAGGGTATTTTACTGGTTTTTATTGCCCTCGCCCTTTTTCTAAATCTGCGCCTGGCATTCTGGGTAGCCCTCGGCATACCAATATCTTTCATGGCTGCTTTTATTATTCTAAACGGCTTTGATCAAACCATCAATATGATCTCACTGTTTGCGTTTATTATGACCCTCGGCATTCTTGTGGACGATGCTATTATTGTCGGTGAAAATGTTTATTCCCACTACAGGCGGGGTAAGTCTCCGGCGGCGGCGGTTATCGACGGCTTGAAGGAGGTCGGCGGACCGGTGGTGATGGCAGTCAGCACGACGGTGGTGGCTTTTTGCCCATTGTTGTTTATTGCAGGGATCATGGGGAAATTTATTGCCGTAATGCCAATGGCCGTCATCATTATCTTGATCGTATCCCTCGGCGAAGCCTTGATTATACTTCCCTCGCATCTGAACCATGCCCTCGTCCAATCTGAGAAAAAAGACCGCAAATTGATATCCTGGCATGAACGCCTTCGGGAAAAATTAGAGGAAGGGATGCGAGCGCTGATTGACCGGCTCTATTTACCGGCAATCAAATATGTGGTCAAAAACAGATACTTTACGTTTTCTATCGGTATCGGGGTGCTGATTGTGAGTCTGGGAATAATCGCCGGTGGATATGTTCCTTTTGTTTTTTTCCAAAAAGGGGAAAGCGACTGGATCGTAGCGGAAGTCATTTATCCTCTGGGAACGCCCTATCGGTTAACCGAAGATACCATTGAATATCTTGAAAAAGAATCCTTTGAACTCAATACGGTTTTCTCCGAGTTTTCTGAAAATGACGGTGAATTGGTGAAAAACACCTTTTCAATCGTCGGGGCAATCCCCCGGCGTGATTGGAAGCCTCCTGAATACGGCGGGCATGTCGGACAAGTCTGGCTTGAATTGACCTCCTCAGAGAACCGGGAGGATATTTCTACCCATTTGGTTCTGAACAAATGGCGTGATTTGATTGGTGAAATCCCAGGCGTCGAAAGGCTTACCTTTGCTACTCTAGAAGGTGGTCCGGCCGGCAACCCGATCGAGATCCAGCTCAGTGGTCAGGGTTTTGATCAGCTTAAACAGGCCGCCGCCGAGTTGGAAGCTGAAATTGCAACCTATCCCGGTACATTTGACATTTCCAACAATTTCAAACCCGGCAAGCAGGAAAAAAAAATTCGAATAAAAGAGGGATCCCGCTCCATCGGCGTGACCATGCGTGATCTTGCCCGACAAATTCGCCAGGCATTTTACGGCGAAGAAGCGTTGCGCATCCAGCGGGATAGAGACGACGTCAAGGTCATGGTTCGTTATGCTGATAAAGAGCGGCACAGTCTGGCCGGAATTGAAGAAATGCGGATCCGTACCGCTGACGGTCAGGAAATACCCATCGAAGAGGTAGCCGATATAATGCCCGGCAGAGCATATTCCGTCATCAACAGGGTGGATCGCAAACGAACTATCACCGTTATTTCCGATATCGATTCAGCCATTGCCAATGCGAGTGTCATCACCGGCGAATTAAAGTCTAATTTCCTGCCGGCACTTATTGAGCGTTATCCCGGTATCATTTATGATTTTGAAGGCCAGGAGAGGCGGACGCGTGAATCCCTAGATAGCATTAAGAGCGGATACCTACTGGCCATGATGGGGATCTTCCTTTTGCTGGCCAGCCAGTTTCGTTCCTATGTCCAACCGGTAATTATTATGATGGCGATTCCTTTCGGACTGATCGGAGCCATTTTCGGCCATCTCATCATGGGTCTGGAATTCACCATTGTCAGCGTTTTCGGAATCGTGGCTTTGTCCGGAATCGTGGTCAATGATTCTCTGATATTGATAGATTTTATCAACCGCACGTTGCGCAATGGTGCTGAAGTTAACAAAGCCGTGATCGAATCCGGTATAGCCAGATTCAGGCCGGTTTTGCTGACTTCAGTTACCACCATCGCCGGGCTTTTTCCATTACTGCTGGAACGAAGTTTCCAGGCCCAGTTTTTGATCCCCATGGCAGTCAGTATTTGCTTTGGATTGCTGATAGCCACCGTATTGACATTGCTTTATGTTCCTGCACTTTATCTGATAGTTGCAGATCTCACCAATGTATTTGTGGGTCGGAGGACAGAGAATAGAGAACGGAAGACAGTGGTCGGAGGACAGAGGTCAGAGGTCGGGAAACAGATGTCAGAAGACTAAAGTCAGAAGACAGGAGCGGGTTAGGATAGAAGTTGAGAAGTTAAGAAGATCGGAGATCAGAGATTTTTGAAAGGTAGGTAAGACGAAGGACGAAGGACGAGGGAAGATGGATGACCCCGGTTAAACAAGTGCAAAAAAGGTTTAACTGGGCAGGCGGAAGCGGGTAAGGATAGAAGATGGGATGTTGAAAGGTTTAGAAGCAGGAGAAAAATGTTATTGGTTATCAGTTATTCGATATTAGAGTTTGATGGTCCTTCGTTTTATCATTCAGCTAAAAATGAAATCTAGAAAGGGGATTTATTCTTCTGAAACGATTAACAAGTAACTAATAACCAATAACGAATTACTCTTATAGAAGACCGATATTTATCTTGTCTTCCACTTTACTTCTCTGCAGCGCATATGGCTGATATTTCAACCTGCGCATCTTTGGGAAGTCTTCCGACTTCTACCGTCTCCCTTGCTGGAAGACTTTCTGCAAAGTAGCTGTTGTAGACGGCGTTAAACTTCACGAAATCTTCCATATCTTTTAGAAAGCATGAGCATTTGACGACATTTTGCAGGGTCATTCCGGCCGATTTGATAATGGCCTGCAAATTTTCCAATACCTGTTTTGCCTGAACTTCAATATCGCCTTCGACAAGGTCACCGGTTTTTGGGTTTATCGGAATTTGTCCGGAGACGAAAAGCAGATTTCCACATTGGGTCGCCTGCGAGTATGGTCCGATGGCAGCCGGCGCTTGGTCGGTGGCTATAATTTTTTTCATGGAATTTACCTCCTATGGATCGTTAAGTTTTTTCCTGAATCTTGTATGAAAATTAATGAAAAGTTTGATTAATATATAATAACAATCTGATTTCTGATTTCTGTCTTCTGTCTACCGACACCTGTCATCCGTCCTCCGCCATCCGACATCGATCCTCCGACATCAGGCATCCATCATCTGATTTAAGAATAATCCTCGCATCAACGATGCTCAGCCCCTTTTGATGCACAATGACCGGATTAAGGTCCATTTCAGCTATTTGAGGATAAGCTTCAACAATCTCAGAGCAAAGCATCAGCAATTTGGTGATGGCCTTTTTGTCCAGCGGCGGTTTACCTCTGGAGCCGTTCAGGATCGGAAAGGACTTGGTTTCTTCGATCATTTTTCTGGCGCCGGTGGGCGAGAGGGGGATGACCCGAAAGGAAACGTCTTTTAATATCTCAACCATGATTCCGCCCAGTCCGTACATGATCACCGGTCCAAATTGATCATCGTATTTGGTCCCGATAATTACCTCCACCCCTTCGGCAGCCATGGGAGACACCAATACACCCCGGATATCGGCATCAGGGTTATAATTGCGTGCGTTGCGGATGATGTCTTTGTAAGCCTGCCGCACCTCTTTTTGCGTGTGAAGCTTAACCTGCACGCCGCCGGCTTCGGTTTTGTGGAGGATGTTGGGAGAGACAATCTTGAGGACCACATCGCCGCCGGCTTTGGCGGCGATCGCAACGGCCTCATCAGCGGTTTTGGCCAGCAGATCCCTACTGACCGGTGCACCGTGCAAGTCAAAAAGTTGTTTGGCTTCATTTTCCAGCAAGGCTTGGCGTCCGTCTTCGAGAACGGTCTTGAAAATTGCTTCGCCCTGGGGTTTGGCTTTGGCCCCCCAATTCAACACAAAGGTGTTTTTGGGGTGATAGCTCTTGACATAGTTGCCGTATTCGGCCAGTGCGCTGATACATTTGACGGCTACATCCAGAGAATCGAAGACCGGAATATTGTAATAACGCAGCAGATCCAGTGCGTGCGGTTTTTCAGAATTATAGAGGCTGTGCAGCACGATCGGTTTGTTGCGCGACCTGACCAGCTTTCCCATGCGATGGGCCGCATCTTCTTCCATCAGAGACAGGCTCTCGGCGAAGCGGATGCCGTAGCCACCGAAAAGTCCCACGATCAGAAGTCCGCCGACATTGGTATCGTTTAAAATGATTCGGGCACAATCGGCAAATACCGACGGATCGGCATCTGTGCCGCCGGCCACATCGACCGGATTTGGAACGGATGCAGCTGCTGGTAGGAGACTTCTCAATTTATTCTGGGTCTTTTCACTAAACTCGGGAATTTCAATGTTCAAATCGGTTAAAAGATCAGAGGCAATGGTGGCATGACCGCCGCCGTCGGCCAAAATGGCGATCTTGTTATTTTTAATCGGCGGCAGACTTGAGAGCGTTTCAGCCACTGGGAATAATTCGTCGGAATTTTCGATGACGATAATGCCGGCACGTTTAAACGCTCCCCGGGCCACTTCGGAGATGCCTGCCAGCGCGCCGGTATGAGATCCGGCGGATTTTCTACCGGTGGACGAGCGTCCGCTCTTAAGTAGAATAATCGGCTTTTCAAGGGTCGTTTTCTGGGCCTGCTGGATGAATTCGCGGCCGTTGCGCAATCCTTCCACGTACATTAAAATCGCTTTTGTATCAGGGTCATGCTGAAAAAATTCTAAATATTCATGAAATTGAATATCCGCTTCGTTACCGACCCCGACGTAATAGGAAAAACCCTTGCGGCTTTTAATTTTGGCCTCGGTGATCAATGTCAGGGCCATATTGCCGCTCTGGGTTAAAAGGGCGATATCGCCTGGCGGCGTATCCTTTAATCCCACCAGGTTTAAGTGGTCACGCAGGTTAAGCATGCCGGACGTATTGGGACCAATCAAACGAATATGGTGCTTCTTGGCCACAGCGACCATGTCGCTTTCCAGCTTCCGGCCTTCGCGTCCCATTTCTCCGAAACCCCCCGCCAGTACCACCGCTCCACTAACTCCGTTACGACCACAATCTTCCAAGACCGCCGGCAGGGTCGCAGCCGGAGTGGCCACCAGCGCCACATCCACCGGTTCCTCGATATCTGAGATTTTTTTGTAGCATTTAAATCCCAGGATACTTTTTTCTTTGGGGTTTACCGGATATATTCTGCCCTCATATTTTTCATCCAACAGTGTCCGAATCGTCTGATAGCCGCGTTTGGTTTCATTTTTAGATGCACCAATGATCGCAACCGATTCGGCCTTTAATATTTTTTCCAGTGACATGC
>JARFPZ010000555.1 GCA_029288035.1 Desulfosarcina sp. | reverse complement strand
GCCTCCACTCTCATTTCCTCGGGCATACGCCTGATAACGCTGTTAGGATTCATTTGGCTCTGGTGGCAATTGAGCGCCTCCAACTTCTGCGAGAGGTATTCCCTGACATCGATAACGGTTGAGATTTTATCCTCCGACGTACCCAACACTTCGGGATCAAAGCCGGGTTCTTCGCCCCTTTCTTTGACAATTTTATACATTCTGCGGATCCTTTCCAGAGGAATGGCCGTGTAGTAGAGCTTGGTCGGTTGCCACGGTTCGAGTCCGCCGTCGATTTCAAATCGAGCGTCTCCGGATGCTTGAAAAGCACGCAAGGTCACCCTGTTTGCCATGATGTGGTCCGGATGAAGATAGGTTCCCTTTTCATTGTAGGTCACAATTACCTGTGGGCGAACCCGCCTTATTATTTCAACCAGTCTGGCTGTGGCCTCCTGAATGTCAGCCTGGGCAAAGGCCTTTGGATGATGATTTTCCGGACTACCAGCCATACCGGAATCACGGTAGCCCAAATAATACACTTTCCCCACCGTCAGTACCTTAACGGCCGCCGCCAACTCAATTGCCCTGATCTCTTTTATGTTCAATTCGGGTTCGGGTGCAACGAATTCCGGATTTAGAATGTCGCCCGCCTCGCCCCTGGTACCATATGCAAGAACCGTACGGATACCATTTGCAGAATACTTTGATAGTATGCCCCCGGTACTGATCGACTCATCATCTGGATGGGCATGAACTGCCAGTAAGGTTAATCCGTTATTTTTAACATTGGATAGATTCATTGTTGAAAATAGGTGGCTTTAGTTTTGAATCAATGTATTATAAATAGTAATACTTAGATTGAATAATACAACTCATATTGAGTCATTTGATTCATTTAATTAGATGTATATTAAAAACCAGGATCAAGAAGCATGAGTAAAGATAAGTAAGACAAGGGGTCTGGTCTTAAAAATCCAATATTAAAGGAGGCGAAGGCAGTTGGAGATTTATCTTTGACGGCCTTATTGTTTAATTGCCGTTGTTAAATGACCCGATCCTTCAATTAAAACCAGATTCCATCCGCTGCGCAGCCGTACCGCTTTTACTTTTCTTTCACTTTCTTAATAAATGTTGTGACATCGACAATTTGGGTGCCGTAAAAATGATTGAGGTCCCCCAGGTGTGGATCCCCGGAGACGATATAGTCTGCTTTTGCTTCCAGGGCACAAGCGAGAAACATGTCATCGGCCGGATCATCAGTAATGCCATCGGCCCTGTAATGTCCTTCAGTGATCAAAGCCTTTTCCACTATCAGTCCGATAAACTCAATGATATCATCTTCTGACGGAGAAAAGCGTTTGATGATACGAGGATAATGCATCACCTGGTAGAGTTCCTTTAAAATCTTCTTTGAGGCAACCAGCATAAAGTCCTCGTCGGCAATCATATCTTTAAGCTGTTTGGCCAGCCCTTGCTTTGCAAAGGCCACACTGACCATAACGCTGGTATCGATAACCGCCTTAAAAGCGGGCATAACTTTTTTTGCTTACTGACGCTACTGCTTCATCAATTATCTTATCGATATCGTCTTGGGGGTAGTCTTTGGCCCCTTGTGCAAGTCTGTCGGTAATTTCCCTGAACCTTTGTGACCAGGGTTTTTCAGGTTTTGGTTTCAATAATTTCTCAACTTGATTTTTCACAATGACCCCCTCAAGGATTTTTTTAACCAAGTTCCGTTCCTCTTCATCCATATAAGATATCATCTCAAATTGTTCTAAAAGTTCGCGATCAATAATTTTGTTTGAAGCGATGGCCGTGGCTTTATCAAAAACCATTTCATCGATGGATACGCCAATAGCTTTGACCAGCTTGATGGTGGCATCCAGAGACGGGGTTGACTTATCGGTTTCATATCGTCTAATTTGTGAAATGCCCACACCACTGAGTTTAACCAGCTGCTCTTGGGTTAACCCTCTTTGTTTTCTGAATTTGGCAAGATTTTTGCCGGGGGGATCCTAGAGGTGGAATTTTAAGTTTTCTCTGGGATGTGACAATCATATTCATATTATTCGGTTACAATAGTCAAAAAAAACTTTGTAGTGTCTCAAACGTAAAAAGAAGATTGACTTAAGTCAATGTAAATGGCACCAAATTGGGGCATTTTAAGGACATGAAATGGGGTAATCGTTCACAGGTTCAACGGTTAAGAAAAAACCGGCGCGGAAATGCCCGCCCATTCGGAGGGTTATCCGGTTTTAGTTGATCCCGCATTTGGTGAGTTTCACTCAGGAAGACTTTAAAATCTATCAAACCATGAGCTTTTTTAAACGACGAAATAATGGAAAAACTGTCTGGAAATTGTTTCCCGGACCCGGTACTTTTGCCCACGGGGTTCACCCTCCCCAGCGTAAGGAATTGGCCGCCGATGCTCCCATTGAAATTATTCCTCCGCCCGAGAAGGTGATACTGCCTTTGCAGCAGCATATCGGCGGTCCTTGTACCCCCATCTTCAAACCAAAGCAAAAGGTGGCTTTCGGAGAAATGGTCGGCAAGGGCGAGGCCTTTGTTTCCGCTTCTTTGCATGCCCCGCTGGCCGGGATTGTTCAAAAAATGGAAGTGACCACCCTGGCAAATGGGCGGCACATGCAGGCCATCGTCATCCGCTCCGAAGGCGAACAACTTTTCGGACAAGCCCTGTGGGATGAGCTGTTTGGCGGGAAATGGCCTCAGAAATCGTACCAGACAATGGATCCGGCAGAAATAACGGCAGCCATCAACGAATCGGGTATCGTCGGGTTGGGAGGTGCCGCCTTTCCCACCCATGTGAAAATAATGCCCAGCGACAAAAAACCGATTCATACATTGGTGATTAACGGATGTGAATGTGAGCCCTACCTGACAACGGATTACCGCCTAATGGTGGAAGCCCCTGATGCCATTGTGGCCGGTACACTGCTGGCGGCCCGTGCCGTGGGGGCTCGGGAATCATATATTGGAATCGAAAACAATAAGCGCGAAGCCGTGGCATCGCTGCGCCGGTCTGCCGCCGGCGCCGGTATTAAAATCGCCGTGCTCAAGACCAAGTATCCCCAGGGCAGTGAAAAACACCTGATCAAAGCCGTGCTCAACCGCGAGGTGCCCTTGGGGGGGCTTCCCTCTGATATTGGTGTGGCCATGAGCAATGTGGCCACGGTTACATCCGTGGCCCGGGGGGTGATGCGCGGCATTCCGTTGACCCATCGGGTCATTAGCGTCACCGGTGGCGGGATTGTCCGGCCAAAAAATCTGCTGGTGCCCATCGGGATTCCCATGGGTGCTTTGATTGATTACTGCGGCGGGCTGCACAAGACGGCTGGCCGGATCATCGCCGGCGGCCCCATGATGGGATTTGCCTTTACCAACCCGAATACACCGGTCACCAAAGGAACCAGCGGCATTACCGTACTGACCCACGAAGAGATCCGCAGGGTGGGCCAAACCGGGTGTGTTCGGTGTGGCCGATGCGTGGATGTCTGTCCCATGAAAATTGTTCCAACCAGGGTAGCGATGGCTTCCCGCTGTAAGGATCTCAACCTGGCGCGTAAATACAACATAATGGCATGTTTTGAGTGCGGTTCATGTGCCTATGTATGTCCGGCCGGCCTGCCTTTGGTGCAGCAAATCCGCACGGGGAAGGCCCTGATTGCAGCACACTAGAAGGCAAGTTTTTTCCTTGACCACGCTCGGAAAAAGTAGCCTCTGAAGGGCAGTCAGCACACAGATAGTTAATATAGGTGTCAGGTGTCAGGTTTCGGCCCGCCCTGGTGCGATATGACGGATTCTCACTGTTCGCTGCAAGAGATCCTAATATTTTCCTATCTTCCAGATTCATATAAGGTTAGGTCTGGGCCAGGGGTGTCAGGAAGGCGAGCCGCTAAATCCTGAGACCTCGTATGAAACTTCTTGGTGTAGGAAAGACCCATATGAGATTCCGCCAGGCCGAATAACGAACTGCAGACTATCGAATGACGAATTGTTGATGTCGCTCTCAGAGGCGTAGGCCCTACAACCACTATGAGCCCGCTTCCAGCCCGTAGGCCATATGCGCTTACACGCCGGCTTCCGGCTCGTAGGGCCTACAGCTCGGAGAGAGGGGAGGCTTCGCCCAGCTATCTAAGATAATAAAATAGAAAGAATTCCTCAATTCGTCAATCGATTGCTTTTTCGGAAACTTTACAAGGTCAAAGTTTCTATTTCGATCAAACTGGCCGCCCTCCTTGCGGCGGGTAAACTTTTCAGGCCAGCGGCGGCGTTGAACACTGACACCTGAAACCGTTATTTTTTTCAACATGTTCTCAGAAAAAGGCCCCTATGGGCCTAAAAATTGTCGATGAGAGAATATTAAATTGAAACCAGAAACAGACGGCATTCATTCCACCCCGGCAATCCATGTCGCCCCGTCCCCCCACATATTCAGTATGGGGATGACGACCCGCAACATGATGCGTGATGTTCTGATTGCGTTCGGACCGGTGGTTTTTGCGGCTGTTTATTATTTTCGATGGTTTGCCGTCAAGCAACTGGCCATCTGTGTGGCGGCTTCTGTCGTTGCCGAAGCAATTTTTACCCGCATGCGAGTGCGACCCCTATGCCTGGGAGATCTGTCTGCTGTTGTGACTGGTGTTATCCTGGGGCTGTCGCTGCCGGCAACCGCACCGTGGTATGTGGGGTGTATCGGCGGTGCCGTGGCCATGGGCATCGGCAAGATGGTTTTCGGTGGTCTCGGGATGAACCTTTTTAATCCGGCCATGGTGGGCCGGGCCTTTGTGATGATCGCGTTTGCAGGCCATCTGGCAGCTTCCGGTTACATAGATTCCGGCAGCGGGGTGGATATCCTCTCCCAGGCAACCCCTTTGACCGCATACAAACAGACCGGCACGGCAACTCCGTTGGGTTTTTTGTTCTGGGGTAACACCAACGGCTCCATAGGTGAGACCAGTGCACTGGCATGCCTGCTGGGGGGGCTTTATCTCTGTTTT
This sequence comes from Desulfosarcina sp., assembly GCA_029288035.1. Classification (GTDB taxonomy): domain Bacteria; phylum Desulfobacterota; class Desulfobacteria; order Desulfobacterales; family JAFDCJ01; genus JAFDCJ01. The sequence continues at coordinate 15,595 of JARFPZ010000555.1, read as the reverse complement.
CGGCGCGTGGCATCATGGGAGATCCCGGCCGGTATCCTGATCAGTGCGGTGTTTATTGGCGGACTTGCCAATCTGGCGAATCTCAGCAATCCCTGGACGGCGGTTCATCATTTGCTAGGGGGTGCCTTGCTTTTCGGAGCTTTTTTCATTGCCACCGACCCGGTCACAAGTCCCCTCACCTCCAAGGGAAAATGGATTTTCGGGGTCGGCATCGGGGTGCTGGTTATGCTGTTGCGTTTTTTAAGCGGATATCCGGAAGGTGTCATGTTTGCGGTCTTGTTGATGAATGCAGTAACTCCGTTGATCAACCGCTGGACCATTCCCCGTCCATTCGGAGGTGTTTAATTGAAATCTGCTCATAAAATAGGGTCAGCGGGAGCTTTCGGCCGATTTAAAAACAGCAATTTTGCCCAGGCATGGCTGATTTTAGTGTTGGCGCTTATTTTTGGAAGCGCCCTGGCCGCGGTTCAAGTCAATCTCAGTGGTGTCATTGCGACCAACAAATTAAACGAGACCCTCGAACGAATTCCCGAGCTGATCTGGGGCACAACTAAAGCCGTTAAACTGGCTATCGAAAATGCATCGGTGGATATTACCCCCGGCACAGTCATGATTAAAAAGGATCATAAAACCGCCTATTACAGCCTGTTCCGTGTGGTTCATGAAAGCAAACTGGCCGGTTGGGTGATCAAGGCCGGCGGTCAGGGATACGCCGATAAAATCGAAATACTCATCGGTCTCGATCCCGGCGAAAATACTATCACGGGGCTCTTTGTTCTGGAGCAGAAAGAGACGCCGGGGCTGGGGAATAAAATAATTTTTCCCGTATGGCGCGATCAATTTATACGAAAAAAAACAGATACGCCACTGGTAGTAGCAAAAGGTAACGTCCAAGCACCCAACGCGATAGATGCCGTGACCGGCGCCACCATTTCATCCCGCAGTGTGACCGGGATCGTAAATCGTACTATCGGCGATGTAAAAGGACGGCTTACACCGGAAACGATTCGGTTTTATGAAAGGCAGCTGTAAATGACGGACCTACCGACGCCATTTGAACGTTTTATTCAGGGCATCTTGCCGGAAAACCCCGTATATCGCCAACTGCTGGGACTTTGCCCGACCCTGGCGGTGACCAACGGCTTGAAGCCCGCATTGACGATGGCAGCAGCTGTGGGGGTGGTACTCTTAAGTGCCAATATCATCATCAGCCTCATTCGCCATCTGCTCAAACCGCACTTGCGAATTGTGGTCTTTACGTTGACCATCGCCACCTTTGTAACGATTGTCGACCGCCTGCTGGCCGCTTACATGTACCAGATGAGCAAAACCCTGGGGCCCTATACCCCCTTGATTATCGTCAATTGCATCATCATCTGCCGGTGTGAAGTGTGTGCTTCCCGGCAAAATCTCCTGGCCGCATCTGCAGATGCCGTGGGGCAGGCTATCGGATTTGGTCTGGCACTGATCGGCATTGCAGTCATCCGTGAGGTTCTGGGCACGGGGATGATTGCCGGCTTCCAAATAATGCCGGCCGCCTGGCCTTCATGGGTCATCATGGTTTTGCCGCCCGGTGCATTTTTAACCTTTGGTCTCCTGTTGGCACTGGTCAACTGGATCGACGCCACCCGATCGAATAAAAAGGGGTAAGAGGGATCGCCTTGGATTATATTTTCGATATTTTTCTGATTTCTATCAGCGCTGCTTTGATTAACAATTTTGTATTGTATTATTTTGTCGGCATCTGTCCCTTCATCGGCGTCTCACGGCGGGTGGACATGGCCCTGGGGATGGGAGGCGCGGTCACCTTTGTGATGACCATTGCCGTTTTCATAAGCTGGACAATTACCACGCTTGTTTTGATGCCGGGCGCACCCGTTTCCCGCTGGGTGGCAGGATACTTCATGTCGGCTGGGAGCGCCGCCGACATCGATCTGACGATTTTAACTTATATTGTTTACATTTTTTCGATTGCATCTTCGGTTCAGTTTGTGGAAATGTATGTGCGAAAATTCTATCCACCATTGTACAAATCGTTTGGTGTTTTTCTACCGCTGATAACGACGAACTGCGCCATCCTGTTTGCCTGCTTGACCGTTATGAGCAACATCGTCGGTGTCGAGAATCCCACCGATGCCTGGGACTTGGGACGCTCCTTGGCCCTGGGGATTTTCGGCGGCGCCGGCTTTACCATTGCCATCGTCATCATGGCCGGTATCCGCGAAGAGCTTGACCTGTGCGATATCCCCGCGCCATTTAAAGGGGCTGCCATCACCCTGATTGTCGGCGGCATTCTGGCCATGGCATTTATGGGATTTAACGGTGTTGACATCGGCCTCAAAACCCTTCTGGCGGGGGCTCCCTGAAAACAGCATGGAACAGTAATATGACGGAGGATGAATGACCTGGGTAACCATCGGCCTTTCGGCCGGAACCATGCTGACAATGGCAGTCGTGCTGACCGCCATTCTCGGATGGGCCAACAAGAAATTTCAGGTGGATGTGGATGAACGGGCCCTGTCGATTATAAATGTTCTGCCCGGGGCCAACTGCGGCGGCTGCGGTTACGTAGGCTGTGGTGAATATGCTGAAGCCGTGGCCCTGGAACACGAAGAAGTGAACAAATGTACTGTCGGCGGGCAGAGTTGTGCCTTGGCCGTGGCTGCCATCATGGGGGTGGAAGTCGGAGAAACACTGCCTTTCCGGCCTATTGTGCACTGCGGCGCCCACTACACAGACCGGCTGGGAAGAAATGAATACCGCGGAGAAATGCGATGTTCCGCCGCCAATTTGGTGACCGACGTTCAGGGCTGTACCTTCGGATGCCTGGGATTTGGGGATTGCGCCCGGGCCTGCAATTTTGACGCCCTGGAGGTCATCGACGGTCTGGCCACGGTAGATTATGAAAAATGTGTAGGGTGCGGGGCCTGCGCCAAAGTCTGTCCCCGCAATATCATCACCATCACCCCATTTAAATCCGAACAGATGTTGGCAGTGACCTGCTCGAACAAGGACAAGGGCAAAGATGTCATTGCTGTTTGCGATGTGGGCTGTATCGGTTGTGGTGCCTGCGCCAGAACCTCGAGCCTCTTCACCCTCAAAGACAACCTGTCTACCATCGACTATGATGCTTACTCACCAACATGCTCTCTTGAGGTGCTGGATGCCTGTAATAAATGTAAACGGCAACGACTCGTTTTTGTGGGAAAGCCGACAACAGATGATTTGGAAAAAACCATGGATATGGAAGCTCCCGCCCTGGTCGAACCGGATTTTAAAACGACGGTTGATGATACGGAATGGCGGGGGTAATACAATTTCTCCTAGTAAACTTGCATATTGCTCAATTCCGGCTTGTCCGAGTTGGGTTACAACACCATCGCCATATGGCACGGAGGTCTTTTGGAAACCACTATTCGGAGAAAAATACTTCTCGCTTTTGACGGATCCGAGCAATCTCTGGAAGCGGTCCGCTATACCAGCACAACCTTACCGCCCGACGGGACGGATATTGTGCTTTTTAGCGTTGGAACCGGCTTCCCGGAGGTGTTCTGGGACATGAACAACAATCCGCTTTATCGATCTGAAAAGACCAAGGTCATGGGATGGCTGGCGGATCATCAGCTGGCGATCGGAGAATTCAAGGAAAAAGCGATGAAGATCCTGACCAATGCCGGTTTTCTTGAAGAGGCGGTTTGTGTAAAAACCCAGACAAAAAGAGCAGGGGTTTTAAAGGACATTATTCAGGAATCCTACCAGAATTACAGCGCTGTTGTTGTGGGCCGCACCGGTGTCAGCCGCTTAAAGGACCTGATATTTGGAAGTATGGCCCCTAAACTGGCAGACAAGATCAAGCATATACCCACCATCATCGTCGGGGGTAGACCGGTATCCCGTAAGATCCTGATCGCCCTGGATGAATCCATCGAAGCCATGCGGGGTGTCAGTAGTACCGGTGCCCTGGCCGGCCATTGTGACCCTGAAATCACTCTCTGCCATTGTCTCAAACTTCCGGCCATGTCTCGTGTTGCCAAAGGCCAGCCGGATACCACTGAAGCCGGACAGGACTGGCGAGAGTACAACGAAGACAGGTTTAAGCCTTACATGGATGAAGCGACCCAGCGCCTGCTGGATGCGGGAATCAACGCCGATCGGATATCCCGCGATTTTATCGCTGTCAAAGGCAATACTATCCATAAAATTGTTGAAACCGCTTTTAGCGGCGATTTCGGCACTATTGTAGTGGGCCGCCGAGAGGTCATCAGTTTTGCCCAGGAGCACTTCCGGGGCCGTTTCAGTAAGAAAATCATTAAATCGCTCGATAATATGGCGGTCTGGGTGGTGAGCTGAAGGTAAGTTTGGTAAAATGCTAGAAAAATACGCCTTTTTTTTGGACATTATCGGGCGTGATGAAGCCTTCTCGTAGCATTAGGTTTCAAGTGTCAGGTTTCAGGCCGATTCTCGCTTTGTTACTACTGACACCTGACACCTGATTTTCGGATCCCGGTGGTAAGGAATGAATGACTGCCATTTACCAACCGCCATGATTTACTCCCTACCATCGGTACTTATGTTATCCGCCACCTTTCCATTTAAGCCGGTAAACGGCATCTGCAGTTTTTACCTCTTTGCCTTGTATCATTTCTTTTATAACCGGGGTGATTTTGTTATAAATTTTATATAACTCGTCCATCAGTTGGGTATCAGTGATTTCTTCCCAATAGTTTTTGTGGAAATATTTAGCTTCGTAGCATGGCAATTTGTACATCGCAACTTCCCCGTTTCACGAAAAAACCATCAGAAATGATTACAATAGGATTGAATATCAAACGGATATGTCATTAGGATTTATATCGGCAATCCAGGTAACAACTTTAAATCCCTGACTTATTCCCGTGGTTCGATCTTCACAAAACCTGACCTATCTGATCAATTTTCTTGACATTTTTAATGCATTAAGGATATCCAATCCCATCATGGGATAATGACATGAGATCAGTCGAATCGTTCTCCTGCATCCATCTGAAAGGATCTCGCATGAATAAAACCGAACAATATCGCTATTTTCTTAAAGACACCATCCGCAAATCCATCGATTTTCGCACCACGGATCAAAATAAAGGTGTCCCGGTACCTCCGGTAGAGAAACCATATGATTCGGATGCTGACCGAATTCAGTTGCCATTTTCCGACCAATGGACCCAAAAAATTGAAAAGAAAGACCTCATCGCTGCGATTTCCAACAGGAGAAGCCGGCGCAGATATACATCTGAAAGGCTGTCTATGGACGAACTTGCTTTTCTGTTATGGGCGACGCAGGGAATCAGGCAGCCAGCTGGCGGGAACCTCGCCTATCGAACGGTCCCGTCGGCCGGGGCACGCCATAGCTTCGAGACCTATCTGTTCGTGATGCGGGTGGAGGGTATCCAGCCAGGGCTTTATCGTTATTTACCTGTTACAAACGAGCTTCTGTTTGTTAGTGAAGTGGAGAACATGGAGCGGCGCCTGGCTCATGCCTGCCTCGGGCAGAGTTTTGTCGCCAGAGGCGCTGTGGCGTTTATCTGGACAACCATACCCTATCGCATGGAGTGGCGGTACTCCCTCGCAGCGCATCGGGTTATCCTGATAGATGCCGGACATGTCTGTCAAAATCTCTATCTCGCATGTGAAGCGATCCAGGCAGGTACCTGTGCCGTGGCTGCATACGATCAAGAGGCATTAGACGAATTGTTGGCTATCGATGGAAAAGACGAGTTTTCAGTATACCTGGCACCTGTAGGGAAAATTTGAGGCCGTATTTCTTAAAAACACCGCGCATCGGGTTCCGGCTCTGGAAAGAAGAAGATTTACACCTGGCAGTCGGCCTCTGGGGTGACGTTAAGGTTACCCAATTATTTGACGCTCGAGGCCAGCTATCTATAGCCCAGGTCACCGAAAGGCTTCTGCAGGAAATTGATACTGAAAGACTGCACGGTATTCAGTACTGGCCGATTTTTCTTCTAAAAGGTGACCGGCACTTAGGGTGTTGCGGACTGCGGCCATACGATGCATCCAAGAATGCTTTAGAGATCGGGTTTCATATCCGGTTCGAGCATTGGAGGAAAGGCTATGCTTTTGAGGCTGCCCGTGCGGTAATACAGTATGCATTCAATACCATCAAGGTGTCAGGGCTTTTTGCCGGCCACAATCCAAGAAATGAGGGCTCACGTTATTTGTTGGGCAAGCTTGGGTTTAGATACACTCATGATGAGTTTTATAGCCCTACGGGATTAAATCATCCCTCTTATCTGATAACCGCTGATGAATATTCCCAACTTGTAAACAAAGAGGACATGTAACCTTCATCAGAACCGCCAGCCGGACTTGGAGAGTGCTACTGTTGCTCAGAAACTTCCTGAAGAATAAAATACCCCTTTCAGCTAATTTGACTCAGCTTTTGGAGGAAAACCGGTTGATTAAGGCCGTTTCAGAGACGTTATTGTGCCATTTTATTCTCAATGTCAATAACTTAGCGTGGCCCGCTCCTGGAATTCAAAGGCTGAACCTTCGGGAAAATGGGTGGTTCCGGTAATGGGCGGCTCGATCACAAAGGTGTGCGGGGGAGCGGCCATGCGGGAATTGGGTGAGGCTGGAATCGCCTTAGCGGCTTTAAAAACAAGGGCATACACACATTGACGGCGAAGAAGGCACTGATCGCATTCCTGCTGCTTCAATGCACAGACCACCTTTTTCAAGGCCCGGCCAAGGACACCCCTGAAGGTGGATCCCTTATAGTTTGGTAAGAAAAGACACATTTTCTTTGTATACAGTGTAGCTTTCAAATAAGCTAAAAATGAATTTTGTCAAGAAACCTTTGCTTGTGGGGAAATTATCCAATCCGAATCTCTCACAGCCTGTGAGAGATATTCAATTCCGGTTTGTTTGGGTTGGGAGATATTGAAATCAGGACATTACGTGCTTTTTTTGAGTTGATATAACAGATAAATCTGTTATGGTCTGATTTTTTAGAATCTGTATCTACTGCATCCATTTTCTTGCTGATCATAATCAAAAAAGGATAGAATCATGATACCAAACCAGCGCCATCTGTTTGATCTGCCGGATGATGTTGCCTACTTGAATGTCGCCTACACCGCCCCTTTGCTCCATGCTGCCGCCAATGCAGGCCGGGATGCCATCCAAGCCAAACAAAATCCATGGACAATTTCATCGAATGATTTTTTCAGTTCGGTTGAAACCGTACGCGACTTATTTGCCGGAATTGTCGGCGGTAACTCCGATTGTGTCGCCATCACACCCGCCGTATCTTATGGCGTCGCGCTGGCCGCAAAAAATCTACCCATAAAAGAGGGGCAGTCCGTTGTGGTGTTACATGACCAGTTTCCTTCCAATATATATAGCTGGCGCAACCTGGCATCTCAAAAAAATGCCGTCCTAAAAACAATCCCGCGACCGGTTGACTGTGATTGGACAGCTGCCTTGCTTGACGGCATCGATGACAATACTGCCATCGTGGCGGTCTCCAATTGCCATTGGACGGACGGCACCTTAATCGATCTTGAAAAAATTGGTGAGTGTTGCCGCGCCAAGGGCTGCGCTCTGGTGGTTGACGGGATCCAATCGCTGGGGGCCATGCCGTTTTCGATCGAACGAGTGCAGCCGGATTTTCTTGTGACTGCAGCGCACAAGTGGCTTCTGGGGCCATACAGTTTCGGGTTTTGTTACGTGGATTCCAAGTGGCATCAAGGACTGGGTTTAGAAGAGAACTGGATGAACCGGGCAGAATCCGAGGATTTTTCCCGTCTGGTTGATTACCGCGATAATTACCAGAAAGGCGCCCGAAGATTTGATATGGGTGAGAGCAGCAACTTCATTCTTTCTCCGGTTGCAGCGGCCGCATTGAGACAAATACTGGATTGGGGGGTTGAAAATATCGCCGAAACGTTGCAGGCCAAAACCGATGCCATCGCCGAACGCGCCAGGCAAATCGGACTTGTTGTGGCACCCAGGCAGGTCCGGGCACCCCATCTGATCGGGATTTCAAACCCCGGCGGATTTGGTAAAGAGCTGCCGAATGTCCTGGCTCAGGAAAAAGTATATGTCAGCGTCAGAGGTGAGTCGATCCGAATTGCACCACATTTATACACCACCGAAAAAGACATCGATCGGCTTTTTTCAGCCTTGCAAAAGGCAATCCGGACAAGCCGGAATTGACCATTGAAGATTTGTGGTATCGCTTCGCTCTGTCCTTTATATTCATTTTTCGACTCTCCGATACAATCGGGATCTACGCTGTTCTGCGGATAGCTTAGGTTGTCCAGATTAGGGTTATTTCACGAATTGTCGTTACTTTCCGGGTTAATGATTTCAACCCGATCCACCTTGCGATAGCCCCGGGGAAGTTTCTTACCGCGGCGACCGCGTTCGCCGACAAAATCGGAAATGTTACCGGGTGTGAAGCGCACGGATTGTTTGCCGGCGTGAATCTTCATCGTTGCGCCCTCCGGAATAATTGCCAACAATTTTAAGTGCTCTTCGCGCTTTTTAAGCCTTGCCGGCGGGATTTGAATGATTTTGTTGCCTTTTCCCTTGGGGAGCTCCGGCAGTACCCTAACCGGGATAACCAGCAGGTACCCTTCGGTTGTAATTGCAGCTAAACTGTCGGTTTCGTAGTTGTGGACATAAATGGGGGGCAGGGGCTCGGAGCCTCTGGGTACCTTGAGCATGGCTTTGCCTTTGGTGTTTTTTGTCACCAAATTGGCAATATCCGTAACAAAACCATAGCCTGCATTACTGGCAAGCAACATCTTCTGATTCGGCAAACCCATGACAACAGATAAAAACCTGGCCCCGTTGGAGGGCGTCAGTTTACCGGTGAGCGGTTCACCTTGCCCCCGTGCCGAGGCCAGGGTATGCGCCAGCAACGAATAGGACCTTCCCCTGGTATCGAAAAAGATGGCCGGATGGATGGTTTTACCACGGGCGGCACTTAGAAATTCATCCCCGGCCTTATAGTTCAGATTGACGGGATCCACTTCGTGCCCCCTGGCCGCCCGCACCCAACCACCAGCGGACAGCACCACCGTGACCGGCTCGACAGCCGTAAGCTCGACTTCCCTAAGCGCCTGGGCTTCCCGGCGTTCGACGATCAGGGTTCTGCGCTCGTCGCCGAATTTTTGCGCATCTTCTTTGAGCTCGGATTTGATCAGCGATTTCAGACGCTGGTTCGACCCCAGCGTTTTTTCGATCCCGTCTTTTTCTTTTTCCAGGTCATGCTTCTCGTTTTTAATTTTGATTTCTTCAAGTCTCGCAAGCTGACGAAGCCGTATCTGCAAAATTGCTTCGGCCTGTATTTCCGTCAGGCTAAATTTTTGCATTAAAATCGGCTTGGGCTCGTCATTTTCGCGGATAATCCGGATAATCTCATCGAGGTTAAGGTAGGCGATCAACAGACCATCGAGAATGTGCAGGCGCTCCTTGATTTTATTTAAGCGGAATTCCAGCCGGCGGACCACTGTTTGTCTGCGAAATTTAAGCCATTGGTTCAGTATCTCCAAAAGTCCAAGTGTCTGCGGCTTGCGGTTCAATCCGATGACGGTCATGTTAACTTTAACACTTTTTTCGAGGTCGGTGGTTGCAAACAGATGACTGATGAGGGCGTCCTTGTCCACGCGGTTGGAGCGCGGCATGATCATCAGGCGCGTCGGTTCGTCCTGGTCGGATACGTCGCGAATGTCGGAAATCATGGACAGTTTTTTTTCTCTCATCTGCAGGGCGACTTGCTCGATGACCTTGGCAGGTGAAACCTGATAAGGAAGAGAAGTGATAATGATGTCCCCATTCTCGTATTCATAGGTTGCCCGCATGCGGATGATGCCCTGTCCGGATCGATAAATGTTGAGAATTTCTTCTTTGGACGTAATAATTTCCGCTCCGGTCGGAAAATCAGGCCCCTGTATGAGTTGACAGATATCTTCGATGGCGGATTTGGGGGTGTCGATCAGGCGTAGGCAGGCTTCGATGATTTCATTCAGGTTATGGGGTGGAATATCGGTTGCCATGCCCACCGCAATGCCGGTGGCACCGTTGAGAATAACATTGGGTAGCCTGGCGGGAAGCATGCGGGGCTCGCTGAGAGTGCCATCAAAATTGGGGGCCCAATCAACGGTGCCCATCGAAAGTTCGGCAAGAAAAACATCTGCATAAGCCGACATGCGGGCCTCGGTATATCGCATGGCGGCAAATTCTTTGGGCGCGGCGTTCGATCCCCAGTTGCCCTGCCCATCGATGAGCGGATAGCGATAGGAAAAATCCTGGGCCATCAGCACCATGGCTTCGTAGCAGGCAGTGTCGCCATGGGGATGGTATTTGCCTAACACGTCACCGACAGTGCGAGCCGATTTTTTGTGCTTTGTTGTTACGCGCAGACCGAGCTCGCTCATCGCATAGACAATGCGGCGTTGAACGGGTTTGAAGCCATCACCGATAAACGGCAGGGCCCGGTCCATGATGACGTACATGGCGTAGTTCAGGTAGGACGGTCTGACAAAGGCGTCAAGAGATAGCTGTTCGATGCCTTCGTAGGAAACCACTTCGTTTTGGGACATGTGTAATACTCCGGTTCAACGGTTATATAACTTCAGGGTCGGCCAGATCGCCTTCTTTTTCCAGCCAGTGCTTGCGGTCCTGGGATCGTTTTTTGGCCAAAAGCATATCCATGGTTTCGAAAATTATCTTTTCGTTATTGAGGGTTAGCTGCACCAAACGCCGTGAATCAGGAAGCATGGTCGTTTCTCTCAGCTGGCTCGGATTCATTTCGCCAAGCCCCTTGAACCGCTGAACATTGGGCGTTGCTTTCTTTGGTACGCCATCCAATCGTTTTAAGATGTCATCCTTTTCCATTTCATCCAGAGCGTAATATACTTTTTTCCCCTGATCAATTCGATACAGAGGGGGCATTGCAACAAAAATATTGCCCGCAGCGACCAGAGGCCTGAAATGCCGCAGAAACAGTGCGCAGAGAAGTGATGCAATGTGCAGCCCGTCTGAATCGGCATCTGCTAAAATTATGATTTTGCGGTAGCGCAAGTTTGATAGGTCTGAAATACCCGGATCAACGCCGACGGCTGTGGCAATGTCATGAATCGTCGTTGATTTTAAAACACTGGCGGTTTCCACTTCCCAGGTATTCAGTATTTTACCTCTTAAGGGCAGCACGGCCTGGTTTTGTTTGTCACGGGCCTGTTTGGCAGACCCCCCCGCGGAATCGCCTTCCACCAGAAAAAGCTCGCTTTCGGCGGGATTCTGGCTAATGCAGTCGGCCAATTTTCCCGGGAGGGTGGGACCGCTACCGGCTTTTTTGCGTACGACTTTTTTGGCGGCCTTAAGCCTTTTGCTTGCGTTTTCGATGGCCATCTCCGCCAATTTTTCGCCCGCTTCGGTGTGATGGTTGAGCCACAGGGCAAAGGTGTCTCTGACGACATTGGCGACAAACGATGCAAATTGACGTGAACCGAGGCGTTCTTTGGTTTGCCCTGAAAACTGAGGATCGTTCATTTTTGCCGACAAGACGTAGCTACACTTATCCCAAATATCGTCCGGCGCCAATTTAAGGCTGCGGGGTATCAGGTTACGAAATTCACAAAATTCTCTCAATGCCGCCAACAGGCCGCTTCGAAATCCATTTACGTGGGTGCCGCCCTGAGTGGTTGGAATGAGGTTGACGTAGCTTTCGGCAATTACCTGCCCTTGTTCCGGCAGCCAGATAACCGCCCAACTCACAACCTCCTCTTTCCCCTCTTGATGCCCAATGAAGGGTTTTTCCGGTATTCGATCGTATCCCGATAGGTTTTCAAGCAGATAATCCCTTAGGCCGTCTTCAAAATACCAGGAATCCGTTTCACCGGTGTGCTTATTCGTAAAGGTGACCGCCAGCCGTGGGCATAAAACGGCTTTGGCGCGCAGGACGTGTTTTAGTCTGCGAACTGAAAATTTAACCGTATCAAAATATTGTTCATCGGGCCAAAATCTAACCGTCGAACCGGTATTGCGTATTCCAACCGTTCCGGTTTTATTTAGTTCTGTTGTTTTTTTACCGTTTTCAAAGGAGATCGCGTATTTACTACCGTCCCGCTTGATTTCCACCTCAAGCCGGGTTGACAGGGCATTTACCACTGATACACCAACACCATGCAGGCCGCCTGAGAACCGGTAGTTTTTAATGCCGAATTTGGCGCCGGCATGGAGCTTTGTCATGATGACTTCAACCCCTGTCATCTTTTCATCGGGATGCATGTCGGTGGGCATACCGCGACCGTCATCACCGACTTCCAGTGAACCATCCGTGTGATAAATGACATTGATCCGCTTGGCGAACCCGGCGATGGCTTCATCGATGGCATTATCGATCACTTCCTGGGCCAGATGATTCGGTCGGGAGGTATCGGTATACATGCCGGGCCTGCGCCTGACCGGATCAAGCCCCTTTAATACTTCCAACGAGGACGCATCGTAATTCATCCGGGGGCTGCTTTCAAACAGGCTGTTATTTTTAATGGTAATTCTCCCAACCCGGGCTGACCGGGACAAAAAAAGGAATTAAAAAAATCGGGGTCGGATTTGATCCGGTCCCGATTGTATGGCTTTATAGACGGTTCATCCTATATTCATTATTTATAGCTCGAAAATTGTATTGTATCAATTGAATATTATAGATGTGCCGGATAACCTGTTTACAGTCACAAGGATAAACGTTTGCTGCTTGTATGTCAACGATTACCTCACTACCACATGTTGTGTGGTCGGAACCGGTGCAACATTGACCAGTGAGAGCAAATATTACTTGCTGAATTGTTAGTATTTTCGATAAGGGTCATATGGGTCGGTGAAAAACATGCGTTCTATCGCAATGTTTCTTTTGACAATCAATCCCACTTTTATTCCTCATAAATTTGGGATTTGACATTTTTTATGATTTAGGGATAATAAATTTAAATTGAGGATAATTATATGCCATCAAAGAAAACACCATCAGACATTGAAAGGCCGAGCCGAATTGTGGCCGAAGCAAGGCGCGAGCGTGAACAGCGGGAGAAGACCTATCGGGAGCAAGCGCTCAAAATGTATCCCTGGGTCTGCGCACGATGCGGGCGTGAATTTAGCGGGAAAAAGCTTCGTGAACTTACGGTTCATCACAAAGACCACAACCACGATTACAATCCTCCCGACGGAAGTAACTGGGAATTGCTGTGCCTCTACTGTCACGAAAATGAACACTCACGCTATGAGGACTCAGCAACCTTCAGTGAGGTGACACCGGGTGAGGAGCAAGCGCCGTCTTCCGGATACCGACCTTTTGCCGAGCTGGAGGCGCTGCTGAAGAATAAAAAGTAATTAGAATCTACCCTCTTTAAAATATTCCAAAGCTACCTGCTTTAATTCCCGAATCTCTTCCTCAATATTTTTATGATCCGTTTTATAAACAATGTCCGCGGCATTGGTGTATTTGTCTTTGGATGTTTGCCACATCATCCGGATATCCTCTTCGAGGGTGGTGCCGACATTTACCCGGGGTCGGTCCGCCGGTTTTACGCGCCGGATAAGTTCTTCCGTGGCTGCCGTCAACAGGATGATCAGGCCGGTCCCCTTCAGAATGTCCATATTCCACTCATAGCGAACGGTTCCACCCCCCAGACATATGACTGAGTTTTGCAATTGTGCGAAATTCTTGCAGATCGAATACTCAAGTTCACGAAAAGCCACCCAGCCCTTGTCTTCGACCAGTTTATGAAACGAGTGGCCCAGAATCCGGTCCATTTCCTGATCGAGATCATAAAAATCCAACTGAAGCGTTTTCGCCAAACCCTTTCCAATGGTTGTTTTGCCGGAACCGATCATACCGCAGAAATAGATGTTCACGATGCGTTCGCCTTTTTTTTCAGAATCTTTCCTTGCGCCAGATATAGATTACGACTAAATTGAATATGGGCTTCAAAGCGCCGGGCCAGTTCCTTGTATATTCCGGTGCGCTTTTTATGGGGCTTGAATCGTTTGTCCACGTCTATCCACTCGTCGGCAATTTCTATCAGGGATCGATTTTTATCCAGCCCGGCTTTGCAAAAAAGAGCTGTACCCAGGGAGGTGGCTTCAGTAACCGCAAGCTTTCTGACTTCGAAACCGGATGCATCCGATCGGATCCGGTTCCAGACATCAATGTTGGCGCCGCCGCCCACCACGTTCAGTGCTTTGGGTTGCAGCTGGCCTTGTGATAATGTGTCCAGCAATCCCAGCATGCGAAACACACATCCTTCCATGACAGCCCGCAGAAAATGCTGGCTTTTGTGATCAGGTGTCAACCCGGTTATGGTGCCGGTCAAATCCTCCATCCAATAGGGTGACCGCTCTCCGGTTAAACCCGGCAAAACGAATAGGCCGTTTGAACCGGGCGGCAGGGCGTCGATTTTTTCTTCAAGTCCTGAAGCGGATGCCTGCAACAGGCGCTCAAAATACTGCAGCGCACCCCCGGACAGGCCCAGGGGACCGCCAATCAGATAGGACCCCGGCATCATGCCGGAGTTGAGACAGAGCGCGTTGTTGATGTGCCGGGGTGCCGAGGCAGCGACCATCATGACCACGTCTGTCGTGCCGGAAACCAGCGCGGCCGTTCTTTCCTCCAGAACACCGGCACCATACATGGCCGTGGTTCCATCCGAGCTCCCGGCAATGACAGGAGTGCCCTGAAGCAAACCCAATTTTGCAGCGGCTTCAACGGAGACCGGGCCGGCAATGGCAGTCGCCGACGCGGGGGCAGGAAATAGGTTTGGCTTGATGTTGAGGGCATCCAAAATGTCGGACTCAAGTTTGCCTTTGCGCACATTGTACACGCCTGAATAATCGAGATGGGTGACATCGGTCTGGATATGGCCGCTCAGGCGTCGAATGATGTCATCTTTGAGGCCGATGATATAGGCGATTTTTTTCGCCGTATCCGGTCTGTGCTTAGCCAGCCACTTGATCTTTGGTGCTAGGAGCAACGGACTGGGCCTGCGGCCGGTTATGGCAAAGAATTTCTCATCCGTAAAAAGCCGACGGATTTCATTTGTTTCAGCTGTTGCCCGGTTGTCTGAGTAGATGACAGCCGGCATCAACGAGCGGCCTGCTTTATCCAGAAACACATAGCCCAGCATTGCGCTGACTCCGATGGCCGCAAAGGTGATGCCGGGATGTTTTTCAATTTCGGATCGAATTAACTTTTGAACCGCGAGCCAAAGCCGGTCAGTGTCTATTTCAGCAAAGGATGGTCGGGGGTGATCGATTCTGACCGGGCCCCGGCTTTGGGACTGGATTTCGCCTTTTCCCGCAATCACCGCGGCCCGGCAGCTCGACGTACCAACGTCTATTACTAAAAAATTCATTAAGCGGTGCCGAATTCTACTTGGCGGCCGCCTTGGCCGCCTCCACAATAGCCAGCATTGAAGGCGGATATCCCCAGGAATCGCTGCTGCAGCCGTTGGCCAGGAAGAACCGGGTTTTACCACCCAGCTCGATGCCTTCCCGAACATGATTTTTTAAAAATTCCCTGGTGGTGCGGGCCACG
>JARFPZ010000530.1 GCA_029288035.1 Desulfosarcina sp. | reverse complement strand
TCCTCCAGATGCATCCACGGGAACCACTGGTTTCCATTGCCTAAGGGGCCGCCGACAAACATTTTAAATGCCGGAATCATCTTGGCCAAGGCGCCACCGTTTTCCCCCAGAACCACCCCGAATCGCATGACAGCAACCCGGGTCCCTTTTGCAGTTGCCTGCAGGGCTTCCTTTTCCCAATCCCGTGAAAGATTGGCCAAAAAATCTTGGCCAAGACCTTCATCTTCCTTTAAAATGTCTTCGCCTCTATTGCCGTAATAGCCGGCGCCGGAAGCGCTGCAAAGCGTAATTTTCTTGGCTTCAGGCAGGGCCGCGACCACATGACGGGTGGTCAGGATGCGGCTATCGCGTATCAATTTTTTGTATTTTGCAGTCCAGCGTTTGAAAATAGTCGCTCCCGTCAGATTCACCACTGCTTCCGCTTCGCCGACCTCTTTTTGCCATTTGCCCGGACGGGTTGTATCTGCCTCAATATACCGAAAATTCTCATGATGAATTCGATTCCGGCGTGCTGATCTGCCCATTGCGGAAACCCTATGCCCTCGCTTCAGCAGATACTCCGAGAGATTCGAGCCGATAAAGCCCGAGCCGCCTGTGATAAGTATTTTCATGGGTCGTCTCATTGATCCGGATAAGCCAATTGACGATTGCAAATTCAATCTTCATTCGACAATCTTCAATCTACAGTATTAGCGATTTGCTGAAACCTTCATTTCTGTACAACATGATATCAGAGGACATGGACTAAGCGCCTAAAGCCACTGTTTCCGACCCATCGTATGCAGCACAACTGGGTTTGTCAATATTTAAACGTCACAGAAGTTTCACAACCAGCTGAATCTAAAAGATTTCTGTGAGAATTTCATTTTTCCTGAGAATGGGCAGTGGAAAGGGCCAGCTCCATGCGCCTGAGCGCCACAAGGCAGCTCCTCAAATCAGCGACCACCAGCAGCTGGAGGAATGAGGAAGGCCCGTCGAAGGGGTCGGAGTTATGCTCTGCGAGTGATCGCTGATTGACGCACGCGGGATATATTCTGCTGGATTCAAGTCAATGCCGGCAGCGTATCCATTACTCCATCGCTCCAACACTCCATAAGTATGTTGAGCAGAAGCAGCGTCCAATAGAGCCCCTTCCAGGGGAGAAACCAAAGCCAGATCCTTCCCCGAAAATTCACGCGGAATCTAGGATGGGCCTTGATTCTTTACGTGTTAGTGCAAACCGGCTCGACCTCCTATCTGTCATCAAGAGGCGTAAATTCACATACATCGGGACCACAGTAGTCTCCGATATATTCGGACTCGGGCCGGTACAGTGTGGGCTTAGGCGCAGCCCCTGCAAATTGCTCTTCAACGACGTGGGCACACCAGCCCGCAATTCGGGAGATTGCGAACACCGGTGTATACAGATCGGCCGGAATTCCCATTGAAAAATACAGCGAGCCACTGTAAAAATCGACGTTGACGTAAATATCACTTCCTTTACGTTTTTTAAACTCCGCTTTGCCGGTTTTTTCAAGCTTGGCGGATATTTCATACCAATGGGATTTGCCGCGCTTATCTTCCAGCACTTTAGACATGGATGCGATGATTTCGGCGCGTGGGTCATCCGTGTCGTAGACGGCATGTCCCAAACCAAAAATCACTCTTCCGGCATCAAACTCCTGATTCACAAAATCTGTCACCTTATCCACCGACCCGATCTTAAACAACATTTCCATGACTCGCGTATTGGCACCGCCATGCAGGTCACCGGATAATGACCCGATCGCCGCTGCAATGGACGCATAGATATGTGCTCTGGTGGACGCAACTTCCCGGGCGGCAAAGGTTGATGCATTAAACGAGTGTTCGGCATGAAGAACCAGGGCCTTATCCAAAAATCTGCCCATCTCTTCATCGGGGATTTCGCCGGAGAGCATGTATAAAAAATTGGCGGCATGGTCCAAATCCGCCGAAGGTTCAACTGGTTCTTTATCGTTGCGGATCCGATCCCAAGCCGCAACCACAATGGCTAGCTTAGCAATGAGTCTAATCGACATGCGCAAGACGGCTTCCATGGATTGATCCGCTGTGTCGGGATCATGGTGAGCCAGCAAAGGAACCGCAGCTTGCAAAATGTCCATGGGCAAGGCATCTTTGGGTCGCTTTTTCAGAACGTCAATCACCTCGGGCGGCAGATGCCGTTCTGCCAGAAGCCGTCGCTTAAACTCTGCCAGTTCAGCACTATCGGGAAGCTTTTCATACAACAGCAAAAAAGCTACTTCTTCGAAGGACGCATTCTCGGCCAGGTCCTGAACCATATAACCTCTGTAAATCAATCGGCCGTTGGCACCGTCAACCTCACAAATCCTTGTATCTGCTATAACGACCCCTCGTAAGCCGGTATTCAAAACAGGTCTGCATTCTTCCATATTGATACCCCTTTGCTTGTTTTGGTTTTGTTAAAAACGGCAATTCTTGTTAGATATCGATCCACATGTCAGCTTCATTACCACAATGGGTGCAGGTAGCTGTTCCCTTGACGCGTTCTTCAGATCCCGTTTTCTGCGACGGGTCGGACACGGACACCGCGCCATCCTCCGCTTCGCCATTCGGTAATGAACACGTTACAACCATCTCTGCCTCATTGCCGCAGTTTTCGCATTTGCAGATTTCTTTCCTGACAATCTCACTCATGGACAAATCCTTCAGTTTAGTTCGTTTCGCTCGTCCGCCATAGGTGTGCGGATGTTTTCGGGCCTGCCGAATTTTTTAATAAATGCGGTCTCTCTAAAAAATTGTCAAGCAAGAATTGGAGCTGACAGAAGAATCGACTGCCAAGGTCGGTTCGGCCAGGTTTGAACGATGTAAGTTCTGACCGAAAGACTCCCTTATTTATTAAAATATCATTTTTTCCACTGGCCGGCGTTCAGGGACATATTCGTGTGGAATTTTGCCCTCGTTCCAATCTGTTGAAACATAGAGGTTGCAGTAACAGCTGCCAAATTCTTCAATGTCGGGCACACTGTAAACGCAGGGACAAATAATATCTTTGTCGGCGTCACGGTCGCCGGAAACCAGTCTGCACGGGCAACCCATATACCCGTAACGCTCTTTGTTAACAAGCAGGGCTTCCAATAGCTCAAAAGTTCGCTCCCTGTCGCGATTGAAATAATAACCTTTGGCTTCCTGCACTTTTTTCATCCTCTCGTAAAGCTCTTGTGCCTCCATCACATCCCCAATGCCTCCTTGATTTCTTTTTCCTTGAACCCGACGATCACCTTTTCACCGATAATGATGGTGGGAAATGAACAACGCGGATTAAACTTTTTGACATCTTCTATGATTGCTTTTCTTTCATCGCCTTTGAGCTCGTCCACATTGACAAATTCATATTTAATGGTGCAATCGCCCAAAAATTTTTTAGTTGCTTTACAGTGGCTGCAGGTGCTCAAGGAGAAAATCTTAACGTCAGGTTGAGCCATAGATCGATCCTTTCATAGGTTTGGCGCCAATTTTATCCGGAAATATACCTTAATGTTACCGGAGGCAATGACAAGCTGTTATCACCCGGTAATAATAGAACATTATCAATTCTCATCCCGATATGTCGGGATGGTTTATCAAAGGAGTTAGTTACAATAATAAAAAATTAATTTCAATAACAAATAAAAATTTTTAAAATGAACATTCAGAAATGAGACGAGTGAGACAATGTTACTGTGAAAATAAGAATTGCCAAATTATGAGTCCGGAGAGTCTCACCAAACCACCTTGCCGCTTTGGTTTTATGTTGATAACTATACAATATTTCTATAAATTTATGAAAAAAATAGATCCCATCGCTGTCGGGTATCCTTTTTCTTTTTTTATCAAAAAACGACCAAACGTCTCGCAATGGGGGTTGATACATAGATGTATCATAAGACAACACTAGGTGCGCTTCCGGAATTGATGGCATCCGGTTTGGCAAAAACAAAATGTTCAAAGCTATTTTTTGTCATTAAATTTAGTAAGTTAAGCTTTAATCTATTTAAAATCAAAAATAATTAAGATGAAAATA
Organism: Desulfosarcina sp.; assembly: GCA_029288035.1. Lineage (GTDB taxonomy): Bacteria > Desulfobacterota > Desulfobacteria > Desulfobacterales > JAFDCJ01 > JAFDCJ01. The sequence continues at coordinate 1,496 of JARFPZ010000530.1, read as the reverse complement.
TAACTGGCATGAAAATTGCCAATATAAGCAACTGAACTCGAATTTTAGCGGCTTTTATTATCTCTTGACAAAAAGTTCATTTACATCTAAACAATAACCTTTATTAATTTCTTCTACATCATCCAATTCCAACTGACTTTTCATAATGACACGCTTTACAAAAATTCCAACAAGGGAGGAAATATATGGTTGACAAAACTACGGCTGACAAAAAACCAATTTCAAGAAAAAAGGAGATTAATGTCAGAGATCTCACCACCTGCGAAGCCACGGCTCAGATGCTTGAAAAGGCCAAACGTGATGGCGTTGAAACTGCATTTGACAGGGCGGTTAGTATGAAAGCCTGTCCCATCGGAGCAGATTCGGCTTGTTGCAAGCATTGCTCTATGGGGCCCTGCCGTCTGAATGCCAAGGATCCTTACGGGAAAGTGGGGGTCTGCGGTGCAACAATTGATACGATCATGGCGCGTAACTTTGCCCGCATGGTTGCATCCGGCGCTGCGGCCCATACCGACCATGGCATGAGCATGCTGGATCTGTTTCGTGAGGTGGTCAACGGAAACATCACGGATTATGAAATTAAAAATCCAATTAAGCTGAAAGAAGTCGCCGAATACGTCGGCATTGAAACCGAAGGTCGCGAAGTTGCGGACATTGCCAAAGATCTATACGAGGAGCTCGAACGCACTTACACCCAGGTAGACGGCGAAATCCCGTTTGCCAAAAGGGTTCCGGAGAAAACTCTCGAAACCTGGCGGAAACTGGGAATTGTTCCCCGGGGCGCCATGCGCGAAATTATGGAATTGATGCACCGCACCCACATGGGGGTGGACCAGCACTATGAAAATATCACCACCCAGTGCAGCCGCACGGCCCTTGCCGACGGCTGGGGTGGCTCCATGGTGGCCACCGAAATTTCCGACATTCTGTTCGGCACTCCGTCACCGGTGGCTATTGAAGTGAATATGGGCGTCCTCAAAGAAGATCAGGTCAACATCATCGTCCATGGCCACGAGCCCAATCTGTTTGAATCCATGATTGCGTCGGTCAACGAACCCACCCTGGTCAAAGCCGCCAAGGATGCCGGTGCCAACGGTATCAACCTGGTTGGGATGTGCTGTTCCGGCGCCGAGGTTCTAGTGCGCCACGGGATCCCCCATGCCGGCAACTTCATGTCCACCGAAACCGTTTTGGTGACCGGTGCTGTGGATGCCATGACGGTGGATGTACAGTGCATCAAACAGGGTCTTGCAAAAGTTGCGGACTGTTATCAGACCCCTCTGATCACAACCAACCCGAGATGCCATATTGAAGGAGCCACCCACGTTGAGTTTCACGAACACACGCCCAAAGAGTGCACGGATGAGATCGTTATCCGCGCGATCGGTCGGTTCAAGAATCGTAAAATGCCCATCGAAATTCCCAAAATCAAAAACTCCGGGGTTCATGGTTTTTCACATGAGTATATCAACTACATGCTTGGTGGGACATTTAGA
>JARFPZ010000499.1 GCA_029288035.1 Desulfosarcina sp. | reverse complement strand
TATCCCACGGCGGTCTCACCCCGGACGAGGAATTGGAGGCCTGTAGGAAAGAGTTGCACAAGCAGGCCCGGCGTGTTTCCCGGCTGCTGCAAGATAAGCTGCGTCCTGCTTTGGCGGCGGCCGGCATTCCCATCATGGAATATGCACAGTTGAACGAGCAACAGCAGGCAGAGATGCAGCGCTATTTCCGCGAATCGGTTGAACCCATCCTGACGCCGCTTGCCGTGGATGCTTCGCACCCCTTTCCTTTCATCAGTAACCTGGGCCTGAACATTGCGGTGGAAGTGACGGGAACCAAGAAGAAACGCAACCAATTTGTGCGGATCAAAGTACCGGCCAATCGCCCTCGCTGGGTACCGCTGCCCGGCGGTGGCGGTTTTGTGCCCTTGGAGCAGGTGATTGCCGCCAATCTTGGGATGATGTTTCCCAAGGCCGCAGGTCTGAAGTGTTATTTATTCCGCGTGACCCGCGGCGCCAAGGATGATCCCTGGGAGCGTGTGTACTCGGAGGATGATGCCACCGAGCTTGCGCCGGGTAGTATCATCGGCATGGTAACGGCAGAGCTGACCTTCCGCAAGTTCGCCGGCGTGACACGACTCCAGATGAGTGCCGATACGCCGAAAAAACTGCAACACTGGATCGCCGAGCAGCTCAATGCAGATTCGAAGGACATTATGTTAACGGAGGGCTTGTTGGGGCTGGCAGACTTGATGGGTTTCCAGGTGGAGGATTATCCTGAGCTGCGCTATCCACCCCATGAACCTGTAACCCATCCCCGCCTGCTCCTAATGGACCCCGGCGACCCTAAAGAAATATTTGCCGAGATCCGTCGCGGCGATATCCTGCTGCACCATCCCTACCACAGCTTCGACAGCGCCACCTTGCATTTTTTACAAAGTGCAGCGGTAGATCCGGAGGTGCTGGCGATTAAGCTGACCATCTATCGCACCAGCAGCCAGTCGCCGATCATCCAGGCCCTGCTGGAAGCGGCCCGCCATGGTAAGCAGGTGGCGGTGCTGGTGGAGATTACCGCCCGTTTTGATGAAGCGCCCAACATCGCCTGGGGCAAACTGCTTGAGCAAGAGGGGGTGCACGTCGCCTATGGTATGGAGCGGCTGAAGACCCATGTAAAGCTGGCGCTCGTCGTTCGCGAGGAGGCGGGAGGCATTCGCCGTTATGTCCATGTCGGAACCGGCAACTACCACACCGGCACCGCCCGAATTTACGAAGACCTGGGCATTCTAAGCTGCGAGCAGGAACTAGGTGCCAATGTGGCGGCCTTGTTCAACGAACTGACCGGCGCCATACCATCTCCCGGCTACGGCAAGCTCATGGTGGCCCCTCACAATTTGCGTGAGCACTTCACCGAATTGATACACCGCGAGGTCCAGCATAGCCAGGCGGGCCGCCCTGCAGGCATTCGCGCCAAAATGAATCAGCTTCAGGACGCGCGCATGATTCACGAACTCTATCGCGCCGGCCAGGCGGGCGTGCCCATCAGCCTTAATGTACGCGGCATATGCTGCCTGCGTGCCGGGGTCCCCGGCCTGTCCGAAAATATTCGGGTATTCAGCACCCTCGGTCGCTTTTTGGAACACGGACGTATTTATCGGTTTGAAAACGGTGGTAACCCCGAATTCTTCACCGGCTCGGCCGACTGGATGCGGCGTAACCTTGACCGTCGCATGGAAACCATGATACCCGTTACCGACCCGCAGTTGAAACAGGAATTAGAGCAATCCCTGAACGTTTACGAAAACGACAATTGCTCGTCCTGGGATATGCAGCCCGACGGCAAATACGTGCGGCGACGGCCACGCAAAGGCCAAAAACGCCGCGCCGCCCAGGATGTTTTCATCGACCTTATCGGCAAACAATCGCAACTCGGAGGCACTGACCACTGAAGTCCTTAGGGCCGTTCGTTGGGACAAAACAGGGGTTCATATCTACCGCTGTAATTTCCAGAATGACGTTAATTGGTTGATTAGTTGATTGGTTAAATGGTTGTAAATATGCGTTTATTCCCTATTTACAAAATAATTGGACACTTCCTGGTCTAACAATCGTAACATTTTAAAATGATGACTATAATTTACCTACTCAACCAATCAACCAGTAAAGTATTTAACCAGGTCTGAACTAGCCATCATGCTTAAAAACCTCAAATACAATTTGCCCGACGGGTATGATGAGAAGCGATTCATTCGCAACCTGGCCGTTCAATTTACCCTGAAAAAAGAGCCGACGATCGCCGAGCGGATTTGTTTTTTCGATACGTTCGACTGGCGCCTATTTAACAAGTCACTTGTTTTATACGGGTCCGGCAACAAGCTGTTTTTACGTAAGCAGGCCAAAAACGAGAATAACCATACAATTGACATCACTTCATTACCCGTTTTTATATGGGACTTTCCCGATGGCGAATTAAAAAGACGTCTGGCACCGATCATAAAGATGCGGGCGCTTTTAAAGCTGGTTGAAATGCATTCGCAATCAACGACCTACCGTATACTAAACCGGGATGAAAAAACCGTTGTGCGATTGACCTACGAAGAAATCCGCCTGTCCCGTGATAAAGGTGCGCCAGCATTGGGGACCCATTTGTGGCTGAAACCCGTTAAGGGATATCCCAAATATTCGCGCAATCTGGCCAAACAATTCGAAGATGCAGGGCTCACCATCTGCAAGAAAGAAGATATCTTTCTTAAGGCGCTGGAGGTGGTCGGTAAAAAACCGGGTAGCTATACTGCAAAAGTCAATATCAAACTAGACCCGGGTATGTGCGCTGATGAAGCAACGAAAATCATTTTGCGCATCTTGCTGCAGGTAATGAGGATCAACGAAGCCAATATCGAAAAGGACCTTGATACGGAATTCGTTCATGAATTCCGAGTGGCTATCCGCAAGACCCGCTCGGCCTTAGGCCAGATTCAATACGTGTTTCCGACGAAGACAACCGAGCGTTTCAAACAGGAGTTTGCTTTTGTGGGCAAACTCTCCAATGAATTGCGTGATTTGGATGTCTACCTTCTCAATGAAAACACTTACAAGGCGATGCTCCCCCCGGTCTTGCGTGATGACATTGACCCGTTATTTGACTATTTACGCAAAAAACGATCAAAAGCCTTTCAGCAAGTCGTCAGCGGATTAAAGTCTAAAAAATATAAAAAAATATTAAAGGATTGGGAAGTATTTTTAAATCAACCGCGGCAGGATGCCGGCGCGGCGCTGAATGCCGAGCTTCCCATCGTTGATTTGGCATGCCAAAGAATCTACAAGAAATACCGACGGGTTGTAAAGGCCGGCAACCTGATCCTTGAGAACGCCGAAGACGAGATGCTGCATGTTCTGAGAATTCATTGTAAGAAACTGCGATACTTGATGGAGTTCTTTTCCAGTCTGTTTGCCCGCAAAAAAATAAATGTCCTGATCGCGCAACTGAAGAAACTGCAAGACAACTTAGGGGATTTTAATGATCTCTGTGTTCAGGAAGAATATCTCCTGAACATCACTAAAGAATTGCCCACAACCCATCGTCAGCTAAAAAAAACACTGGTGGCCATCGGCAGCCTAGTTGGTACCTTGGGCAGAGAAAGACAGCTAGTGAGAGATGCGTTTGCAGAAACCTTCACGGATTTTGCATCCCAAGGAAATAAGAAATTATTCAAAGAACTCTTCACCCAAGATTCTAACAGGGTACCTCATGACAACGCTGGCGATTTACAGTAATAAAGGTGGGGTGGGCAAAACCGCCGCCGCCGTAAACATATCCTATCTGGCGGCCCAGACAGGCGCGAAGACGCTTCTTTGCGATCTGGATCCGCAAGGCTCCGCAACCTACTATTTTCGGGTAAAACCCAAACTAAGGTCCGGTATAAAAGGGTTCATCAAAGGAGGCAAGCAAGTATATAAAAGTGTTAAAGGCACGGATTATGAAAATCTGGATCTGTTGCCGGCAGATTTCTCTCTTCGCTATTTAGATGTCACGTTTTCTATCCTAAAGCGCTCAAAAAAACGACTGAATAAGATTCTAAACCCTTTTAGGGCCGAATACGACTTAATTATTTTGGACTGTCCGGTTACCATCAGTATTCTGGCCGATAATATATTAAATGCTGCTGACGACACCCTGGTTCCGCTGATTCCAACAACCCTGTCGGTGCGAACTTATAGACAATTGCTGGCTTTCTGCCAAAAGAATAAATATGCCGTCAGTCGGATTTACTCTTTTTTTTCGATGGTCGATCGGCACAAAAAGATGCACAAAGAACTCATGGCCGCGGTGGCAGAGGAATTTAGCGGTATTCTGCAAAGCCCGATACCTTACTTAGCGGCTATCGAAAAAATGGGAATATATCGGGCGCCGGTTACGGTCTTCTCGCCGAGGTCTGCGGCGTCGAAATCATATCAAGACTTATGGCACAATATTCAAGGTGCCATAAACAGAGGGCATCATGGGTACGGAAATCGAGAGAAAATTCATGGTCAAAGAGGGTGACTGGTGTAAGCAGCAAGCAGCCAAGTACCGCCAGGGATATTTAAGCACCGTGAAAGAAAGAACTGTGCGGGTGCGCACCGTCGAGGATAAGGGCTATCTCACCATCAAAGGAATTGCAATGGGGGCGTCCCGTATGGAGTTCGAGTATGAAATACCCCGTCAGGATGCCGATACCTTGCTGGAGATCTGCGAGAAACCGCTCATTGAAAAAAATCGATACAAAATAAAGCATGGCGGCTTTGTTTGGGAAGTCGATGAATTCTTTGGGGTAAACCAAGGGTTAATTGTCGCTGAAATAGAACTGGAGAGTGAAAATCAATTTTTTTCAAAGCCGGATTGGGTCGGGAAAGAAGTAACCGGGGACCCGCGTTATTTCAACTCCAATCTGATAAAAAATCCGTATACGAAATGGTAGATATTCTCGGTTCCCAGATCCTACGGCTTGAAGATGAATGCCATCGGATTTAATAGAAGCAGAATGAAGCGATACAACCAATCGTCATTCCTCAATTCCAGTTTGTCCGGATTGGGTTTACAAGTCCATTTCCGTTATTATTTTGGAGAAAGTTATAAAGTTTTTCAGACCACTGGGTGCTCAGATTAGAACTTAAACTGAACCGCTCCACCTTTGTATAAAGGAGGAAATTATGGCAAAAAAAACAAAAGAGCTTTGCAAATGGAAGCAGGATGATATAAAGAAAAATTTTGATGACTTCAGTGATATCGTCCGAAAACCAAAATTTGTATGTATAAAGTGCGGTCGGGTGGCCGGCAAAAAAAAATGGTTGCACAAAACCGTTGCATTGAAATAATATATTTCGACAATGATATCATCCCAATTGAGTTAAAACCAATCGGGAGTTATTCCGACGAAGGCGGATTATTGGATATTGGTTTAAAAGGAATGAATTCTGTTTTTATATGTCACCGATGATAGCACTATAAAATCAGGCTGTCATCCAATTCTAATAACGGTTAGCTAATAACAAATAACACCAAATTGAGCGTCTTTCGCTCAGGGGTATCACTTAGTTTGATAAAGCCTAATCGGTCGTTATCGTTTACCTTTGGTCGCCAATCATGAAAACCCTATATCTGGTCAGACATGCCAAATCGAGTTGGAAATATCCCAACCTGGATGATTTCGAAAGACCCCTGAACAAGCGTGGTCGCAAGAATGCCCCGTTTATGGGAACCATTCTTAAGAAACTAAAAGTAGCACCGGACCTCA
>JARFPZ010000489.1 GCA_029288035.1 Desulfosarcina sp. | reverse complement strand
TATCCCAGAATACCGGAAAGGGCTCCTTCGGATGCCCGCTTTAAGGCCTCGTTTACTTCTGAAACGGTCAGCTCCGATTTATCGACACTGGCAACCAGGTCTACGATGGATACATTGGGTGTTGGGACGCGGATGGCAAGGCCGTTGAGCCTGCCTGAGAGTTCAGGAAGTACTAGGGCGACGGCTTTGGCAGCACCAGTGGTGGTGGGTATCATCGAAAGTGCTGCTGCACGGGCCCGGCGCAGATCTTTGTGGGGAAAGTCTAGCAAACGCTGGTCCCCGGTATAAGAGTGGATGGTGGTCATCAAGCCATGCTGAAGACCGAAATTCTCGAGCAGCACCTTGGCAACCGGCGCCAGACAGTTGGTGGTACACGAGGCGTTGGATATAATATGGTGCTGCCTCGGATCATACTGGTTGGTGTTGACCCCCATGACAATGGTGATATCCGGATCACCGGCAGGTGCGGAAATGATAACTTTGCGCGCACCGGCTGCGAGATGTTTGGCAGCACTTTCTCGATCCCGAAAAATTCCGGTACTTTCGGCCACAATATCCACCCCAAGATCGCCCCAGCCTATTTTTTCGGGGTCTCTCACAGATCGGATTGGGATCGATTTGCCGTCGATCTCAATGCTGTCCTCCTTGGCTGAGACATCCTTATCCAGCCGGCCGTGAACGGAGTCATATTTCAATAAATAGGCCATTGTGGCCGAATCGGTCAGATCATTGATCGCCGCAACCTCCACATCGGGATGATTTAGAGAGGCACGCAATACCATCCGTCCGATTCTACCAAAACCATTGATTCCTAGTTTTATACTCATTTTTCCTCCTTCGTATTTGGGTGACATTTCAGCCACTAAGGCTCTAAGACACCGCCATTTAAAATTAATTTACCATTTCTTTTTTTGGACCTTCGTGTCTGAGTGGCAGATTCATCTCAATATCTTTCATCATCACCACTGCATCTTCGTTTGAATCCGGATAATAATTAAATCGACGTCCGATTTCTCTAAAGCCGAGCTTTTCATAGAGTTTGATCGCAGTAATGTTTGAGAGCCGAACTTCAAGATAAACCGAGTTCGCCCCCTGTTGGGCACCCATGGTAAAACAGTGGTTGAGAAACCAGTTTGCAATCCCACGTCCGCGCTGGGTCGGTGTTACGGCGACTTTTAAAAGGTGCAATTCGTCCAACACCCGGCGCAAAAACGCATACGCCACGATCTGGGCCCCCTTGTCCGTCTGGGCTGATTTGACCACATAACTGAAAGCACTTGGACAGGCCAGCTCGCCTTCGAAAAAACGACGGCTCCAAGGCCATTGAAAGGAGAGCTGCTCGATTGCAAGGATCGGATCGAGGTCGAGGCTGCTGTTTATGGTCACGATTTGACACCCATCCACGGTTAGCTCCGCTTGTTGCCCTTCAAAATTCCGCTGGCCAGGGAGATGCTCTTTTTGCCGAAAGATTCCAGGTCTGACGCAAGTTGATCGAGTTTCATTTTTTCCCTCATATTGGCAGCCTGGATCAAAACCGGAAGGTTGACACCGGATAATACTTCAATACGACCTTCTTCAAGAAATGAATAGCTTAAGTTGGAGGGGGTACCCCCGAACATATCCGTCAGAATGAGGACACCTTCCTGTCCTTCAACCTTTTTTATTCCTTGAGAAATTTTGTTGCGAAGTTTTTCGGCGTTTTCACTCAGATCAATGGAAACTGATTCGATCGATCCGGGTCGCTCGCCGATGATAAATTCAGCCGCTTCAATTAGCGCCTCTCCAAGTTGGCAATGTGTTACAATAACAATACCGATCATAAATCACCATGTATTAACTAAATTCTCTCGTTCAGTTTGGCAAAGAGTTGTCGGGATATCTATGATTTATACAGGCTGGATTCGGTCTCGGTGATTCAGCCCCACTGTTTTTCCCATGGCACGAATATGTTCGTAAATCGTCCTGGCAATGGTGACGGATCGATGGCGACCACCGGTGCATCCGAGTGCGATGGTTAAATAGGCTTTTCCCTCTTTTTCGTATAGTGGGATTAAATAGTCAAGAAGATCCTGATATCTCTTCAGAAAATTACGAGTCTCATCATGGTTCAGGACAAAATCCCTGATCGCTTGTGTTTCTCCATCGAGTTCTTTTAATTCCGGAATAAAATACGGATTAGCCAGAAACCTCACATCCATGATCAAATCGGCATCATGGGGGGTGCCATATTTGTAACCGAAGGAGAGAACATTAATTCGCATCGGGACAAGTTCTCTGCTTCTTTGGGCGATATCGAATATTTTTGATTTGAGCTCATGAACATTGAATTTGGATGTGTTAATGATCCAATCTGACGCCGATCTCAAGTCATCCAGTTGTTTTTTTTCGGTCCGAATGCCGTCCAGCAAGCTCTTCTCCGGTGACAGCGGATGCTGCCTGCGTGTTGTGCTGTAACGCTGGAGCAGAATCTCTTCTTCAGCTTCCAGGAAGAGGATTTCGAATGGATATCCTTTCTGTTTAAGTTCATTGAAGACGGCACTGTATTTGGCGAGAAAGCCTCTTTCGCGCAAATCCATTACCAGAGCGATTCCAGTGATTTCGGAATCGGGTTCCATCGGCATTTCTAGAAATTTCGGCAGAAGATCCACCGGCATGTTGTCGATACAGTAAAATCCGGCATCCTCCAGGGCCGCCAGAGCCGTACTCTTTCCGGAACCTGAGAGTCCTGTAAGTATGAGTATGGTGATGTTTTTCACTTTACAACTAAAATTCTTCATCCTCCTCTCTGATGATCCCCAATATTTCGTCACGGTCAGCAGCTTCCAGCAGCCTGCTTTTAAACGGGTCGTTTTTAAGGATACGCGAAATTCGGGCCAGCAGCTTCAGGTGAAGACCGGTGTTGTTTTCCGGTGTGATCAGGAGGAAAAATATGTGTGTCGGCTGACCATCCAGGGATTCGAAATCGACCCCCTTGCGACTTAGGCCGAAGCCGAGAACAAGTGATTCGAGATTTTTCATCTTACCGTGGGGAATTCCAATACCGCCGCCAATGCCGGTGCTTCCCAGCCGTTCTCTTTCCATGAGCACTTTGGTCAGATCCTTCTGGCTGACACCGGCTATCTCCGCCACCGGAACCACAAGCTCTTCCAAAATTCCCTTTTTGTTTCGGGATTTTAAATCAGGTAGAATTGAATTTCTATCTAAGACGTCGCAAATTTTCATGTTGTCAATGCCATACCACAGTTCGGATTTAAAATATGAATCAATGAAGCGCTAACGATAATCACGAACTGGGCTGAATCAAGCCATAGTGTCCATCTTTGCGTCGATACAGCACATTTATCTGGTCGGACCTGGCATTGGTGAACACCAGAAAATTGTCCTCGATCAGATCCATTTGCAATACAGCTTCTTCAACATCCATGGGTTTGTATTCTATGTTTCTGATTTTTACCTGTCTCTCACCCTCATCTTCCGGTAGAGTTTCCATCTCCTCGACGATCGACCGGCTGCGGTTTTTGGCTGCGGATCTGCGTTCTCTTATTTTTTCTTTGCTTTTCTTAATCTGCTTTTCAAGCTTATCCAAGGCCATGTCGATGGCCGAGTACATGTCAACGGTTTCTTCTTTGCCATTTATCTTAAGCTTATCGCCGGCGATATTGATTTCGGCGATGTGTCGAAATTTCTCAACAGCCAGGACGACATTGGCCTCAGCCGGATTGTCAAGAAATCTGTCGAATCGATCCAGTTTGTCGCTTACATATGCTTTCAGATGTTCAGAGGGATCAAGATTTTTGAAGGTAACGGATGTTTGCATATTCTATGCTCTCCCTAAATTTGTTTGCGTTTATTGGATGGCAATACTTTCAACATCTCGCGATATTTGGCAACGGTCCTGCGTGCGATGCTAATTTGATCTTTTTTTAAGATCTGGGCAATCTTGTCATCACTGTATGGTTTTTTCGGGTTTTCAGCTGCAATGATTTGTCTTATTTTCTCCTGAACGCTGGCAGAAGCAATCGAGCCGCCGTGGGACCTTCTAATGGAGCTATTGAAAAAATATTTCAATTCAAAGATACCTTGGGGGGTAAAGGCATATTTGTTGGTCGTAACCCGGCTGATGGTGGATTCATGCATTTGAATATCCTGGGCCACGTCTCTGAGCACCATAGGTTTCAGATAAGCAATGCCTTTCTCGAAAAATTCCCTTTGATATCCCAAAATGCTCTCCATTACCCTGTAAATGGTTTTTTGGCGTTGATGAATACTTTTGATGAGCCAGGCGGCGGATCTCATTTTCTCCTGGATGTAATCCTCGGCCTCGCCGGAGATATTCTTGCCGCGGGAGATGGAGCTTTTGTAAAATGAATTGACTCGCAATTTTGGCATACCGTCGTCATTGAGCATGATGACAAATTCATCTTCAAGTTTATAGACGTATATATCCGGATTGATGTACTGAGGTGTTTCATCATTGAACTGCCTGCCGGGCTTGGGTTCCAGACTTTTGATGACATTTATCGCTGAAACAACCTCATCCATACTCTTTTTGAGGGCCTTGCAAATCGCCTTGTAATTTTTCTTTTCAAGATTGGATAAATGATTGGTAATGATGTCGATTACGATGGTGTCATCCAAACCCAAAAATTTGGCTTGAATCAGTAAACATTCGCTCAGATCCCGGGCGCAAACACCAACGGGATCGAACGTCTGAATGATTGATATAATTTCTTCGACCTTTTCTGGCGACGAGCCACTCGAGTTCGCAATTTCTTCATCCGAAACATCCAGATAGCCGTCCTTGTTCAGATTACCGATAATGAGGCTGCCGATCCTCTCTTCTTCCTGATCCGGTTTGGTCATGAGGAATTGCCACAGCAGATGATCATTTAATGATTCATTGGAGGCGATGAAGGCTTCAAACCGCGGCGTGTCTCTGTCTTCCGACTCATGATGAACCTTTCCAGGAGTATTATACTCGTCAAGATAGTTGCTCCAATCAATATCCTCCTGGATTTTTTCCTCAATGGTAACTTCTTTAACCTCGGAGCTTTCGGCGGTTGCAACCTCTGCTTGTTCAGCCGTTTGCTCGGCGGGAGTGCCCTCGGGTATTTCCTCCAGTGCCGGGTTTTCCTCCAGCTCCGTCTGAATCGTGTCCATGAGCTCCAGGCGGGACAACTGTAATAGCTTAATCGCCATCTGCAGCTGGGGCGTCATGATGAGCTGCTGGGTCAGTTTGAGTTGTTGTCTAAGTTCAAGTGCCATTTTATCCGTTTGCGTATTTGTTTAGATGTTATTACGAGGGGACTCAAATTGAACGATACTTTCTCAATTTCCGTATCCCCGCTGACTGTAGTAATCAGTGAAATAGGTATTGCCAATAGGGGCATGGTCACAATTGATGGCGGCTTCGATGCAAATTAAGTGCCAGCAACACCGAATTTTTATATTTTAATTGAAATGATTATAAATTGCAACCATATTCCCAGTATATACCGATTGATCCTGGGTATGACAATCAGCGCTTGGATTGACCGAGGATTGGCGCAAAATCCTGGGAGACAGTGGCGACAACATTTCCCTTTAATATAATTTTATCGGCCTTTAAATCATATTTTGCGGACGCCGCCGTAAGTTCGCCATCTTGTCCCCAAATCCGGATCGATTGGTCGCAAATAATGATCCGTTGACCATGTTCGTAGTTCAGATGTTCGGTCTTCATCTGATACGCTTCATTCCTTATCATAACATTGCCTATAAATTCAATGTCATTTGTATCGGTTATTAAAATACCCCGATCGGCTTCCAGGTGAACCTCGCGATTGTCTTCAAGGAAATAGATGACCGTTAGGTTTATGAGATCAACTTTGTTTTCGGCCTCCCGATAGTTGGCGGAATCGGCCTCCAGACGCCATTCTTTTCTGCCGTCGCGGGTGGCAGTTTGCCGGATTTTACCCAGCGAGAGATTAGCACCTTCTTTGATGGAGGCCAGCAACAGTTCGGGCGTATTGGAGACCTGGCGGTAGCCGATAAATATACTCACAATCGTGCCAACGGCCAGCAGAATGACGATCAATAGAAATGTACTTAGTTTTCTAGTTTTTTTTAATCGAGACCAAACCATATCTAAATAGAGGTTTTAGGGTTCAGGGTTCAAGGTTCAGCGTTCATGGCTCAGGGTTCAGGGTTCAGCGCAGCATTGTATGAAAAGCGGCCAGTTTGATCAAAAAATGAAACTTTGACCTCGTAAATTTTCCGAAAAAGTAATCGATTGGCGATTGACAGATGCCGATTGACGAATTAAGGATTTCCGTCCAGGCAGATCAGTCCAGCCCCCGGCCGTCAGTGGCCCAATTTATCTTGTGGCCTGTCAAAAGTCAAGAATCGAAAACAGGCCTTGATTATCAGCGGGTTAACTGTTATTTAAAAAGATTATACTTTTGGAAAGGAATCGATAAAAACAATTGAGATCTGAAAAAAAAAGTCGTAAATTTTGGTTCATCGCTATCCTATGCTTGATTATCGTGCTGCCTGCCGGTTGGTATTTATGGAGTCGCCTGGAGAAAGAAAAACCTACCCTGAACATGAATTTACTTTCTCCCCATCTGGGTCAATCTCAGGTGTTCAGCCTGGTAGTCTCCGACGCTAAAAGCGGCCTGCGAAGGCTTTGGGTGGGTCTTTTAAAAAATGGTCAGGAAGCTGTTTTGCACGATGAGAAGTTTCCCTCCGCCGGATTTTTTAAAGGTGGAAAAGTTCATGAGACGTCGGTTAAAATTCAGCTGGCGCCTGAGGTTCTGGGATTTTCAGATGGCGATGCGATCCTGCGGACCGTTATATCGGATTATTCCTGGCGTGGTTGGTGGAAGGGCAATATAACCTATACTGAAAAAAACGTGAAGATCGACACCCGTCCGCCTGAAATCGAAGTTTTAAGTCGCGCACACAATATTAGCCAGGGCGGAGCGGGACTGGTAATTTTTCGTGCTTCTGAAACTTGCTCTAAAAGTGGTGTTCAGGTTGGAGACCACTTTTATCCGGGACACGCGGGGTTTTTTAAAGATTCCAATGTTTATCTTGCTTTTATCGCACTGGGATATCAGCAGGGTACGGATACGGCGATATCTCTAAAAGTCACCGATCTAGCAGGAAACGAAGCCACCGGCGGCCTGAACTATCATTTGCGGAAGAAATCTTTCAGACAGGACCGACTCAATATTCGGGATAGCTTTTTAAAGCAGAAAATGCCGTATTTTTCTTCACAGATTCCCCAGGATTCGACCCTTTCTCTTGTGGACAAGTTTCTTAAAGTCAACCGAGATCTTCGTGAGGCCAATTATCAGACTATTGCCGATGTCTGCCACGATACGGACGCTAAAATACACTGGCAGGATGATTTTCTAAGACTGCCGAAATCCGCCACCCGGGCAAAATTTGCGGATCATCGGGTCTATATATACAAAGGACGGGAAATCGATCGACAGGTGCACATGGGGGTCGATTTGGCATCCGTCGCCCGCAGTCCTATACCGGCTGCAAATACCGGAATTGTAATATTTGCCGAGTTTCTGGGAATTTATGGAAAAACGGTCATTCTAGATCATGGCTTTGGTCTATTCAGTATGTATGCCCACCTGAGTAATATCGGTGTCAAGGTCGGGGATCAGCTGTCCAAGGGCGATATTTTGGGCCGAACGGGCCTTACCGGCCTGGCGGGTGGTGACCATCTGCACTTCAGCGTGCTGATCCATGATACCTTTGTCAATCCTGTCGAGTGGTGGGATATGAAATGGATTCAACATAACGTGTTATCGAAAATAGAACAGGCCGGATCCGAGATAAAGCGGGAGTGATGGGATATGAAAAAATACAAAGTCGGCAAAACTATTCAGGAGATCAATCAAAGAATCAAATCCGGTGACGTCGTTGTCGTCACAGCAGAAGAGATTATCGATATTGTTAAAAGCGAGGGGCCTGTTGAAGCTGCCCACCAGGTGGATGTCGTGACCACCGGAACCTTTGCCCCCATGTGTTCATCAGGCGCGTTTATTAATTTCGGCCATTCGGTTCCCACGATCAAGGCTTCCAGGGTGTGGCTGAATAAAGTCCCGGCATATGCGGGTGTGGCAGCTGTCGACTGCTATCTCGGGGCAACGGAAACCTGTGAGGATGATCCGTTGAATAAAGTTTATCCCGGAGAATTCAACTATGGGGGAGGTCATGTCATTCAGGATTTGGTTGCCGGCAAAAAGGTCCATCTCAAAGCCACCGCTTACGGCACCGACTGTTATCCAAACCGCTTGGTAGAAAAAGAAATATCCTTGAGCACATTACCCCAGGCAACGCTGTGTAACCCCAGAAATGGATATCAAAACTATAACTGTGCCGTTAACCTCACGAATAAAACCATATATACCTATATGGGGGCATTAAAGCCCGGAGGCGGTAATGCCAACTATTGTTCGGCCGGGCAATTGAGCCCCTTGTTCAATGACCCTTACTATAAAACTATCGGACTTGGCACCCGGATCTTTTTGGGCGGTGCAGAGGGATATGTTACCTGGCACGGTACCCAGCATAAAGCCTCTGTCAAACGAACCAAAAAGGGTGTCCCTGTCTCGCCGGCCGGAACCCTCTGGGTCATGGGTGATATGAAAAAGATGAGTTCACAATGGCTGGTCGGGGTGAGTATCCAGGGCTACGGCTGTTCATTGGCGGTGGGGTTAGGGATCCCCATTCCTATCCTGAATGAAGAAATAGCGGGCTATACGGCCGTATCCGATGAAGACCTCTTTACGCAAATCATCGATTACGGCAATGACTACCCCAAAGGCATTTCCAAGAGTCTCGGCCAGGTGAGCTATGCCGAACTCAAAAGCGGCTCTATTCAGCTCAAGGGGAAAGAGATTCCGACGGTTCCGTTATCCAGCCTGGTTCGGGCAAGAAAGATCGCTGAAATTCTGAAGAAGAAAATTTCCCAGGGGAAATTCACTCTCGGGGAGCCACAGTTCACCTTGCCGAACTAAAGGATTGAAGATTGAAGATTTGCGAAACTCGCTTCGCTCAGGCTTTTCACTGATAATTGCAGAATTTAAGCAGGTATGCGAAAGCCAGAATATGAAATTGTGATGTCTTATTTTCATTTTGTATATCCCCGAAACTAGCGTGCTCTGGAACAAGATGTCGAACCATAAGTTTAAATTGAATGGATAGAATACCTCCAATCATCAATCTTCAATCGACAATCTTCAATTGACAACATGCCGTCAACCATACGCACCTTCATTGCTTTAGAATTGCCGCCATCGCTTATTTCGTTGTTGGCAAAAGTGCAGGAAGATTTACAATCGATGGGCCTCCGGGCGAAGTGGGTGCGACCGGAAAACATCCATCTGACCTTAAAATTTTTAGGAAATATCAACCCCACTGACATTGACAACATTGGCGGGGCGATGGTAGATGCTGTCGGCGAGATTGAGACCTTTAACCTGGTTGCCGAAGGGATTGGCGTTTTCCCGGGAATCAAGCGCCCCCGTGTCATCTGGGTGGGACTTAAAGGACAAGTTCAGTTGCTTTTTGCCATGCAACGCCTGTTGGAGGACAGCCTGGCGGCCTTGGGTTATAAAAAAGAAAAAAGACCGTTTAAGGGGCATTTGACACTGGGTCGTTTCAAACAGAGCGTCAATCCCAATACAATCCGTCGCGTCCTGCAGGAATTTGGGGATCTAACTATTGAAGAATTCACAGCCAGACGTGTTATATTCTATAAAAGCGATTTGAAACCGACCGGTGCGGTATATTCGCAACTGCAGCAAGCCGTTCTGGAATGACGATTGACGAACGCTTGGAATGACGAACGACGAATGACGATTGACGAATGAAGGGATCGTTTCGCTCTGTCTTTTTTATAGGAATTAAAACATTTCTATAACCAAACATAGGCTGTCGATAATACTTTTTATGGGGTTATAATTCCGAATTAAAATGATCCATCGGTGGATTTCTATGTTTATTTTGACGTAAAACGCAAAAATTTCAGAACTAAGGGCCCAAATGAGAAAACTAAAAAGAACGACAGATTTTCTTAATTCGACATTCGACATTCGACATTCGTCGTTCGTCATTCCTAACGGGAGGTAGAACATATGTCTATTTCAGCAGATAAAGAAAAAGCCGTGGTCGCCGCAATGTCTCAGGTTGAACGCCAGTTCGGCAAAGGCGCCATTATGAAATTGGGAAGCAGACCGATTATGGAAGTACCGGTGATATCCACCAGTGCCTTGTCCCTGGACAATGCCCTGGGTATTGGCGGATTACCCCGCGGTCGGGTTGTAGAAATTTTTGGACCCGAAGCTTCCGGTAAAACAACCCTGGCCCTGCATGCGGTGGCGGAAGCTCAGAAAAATGATGGTATCGCGGCCTTTATCGATGCCGAACATGCCCTGGATATCGGTTATGCCAAGAGACTGGGCGTCGACTGTGATGAATTGTTGGTGGCTCAGCCGGATACCGGCGAACAGGCCCTTGAAATTGCCGATATGCTGGTTAGAAGCGGGGCCATCGACATCCTTGTGATTGACTCGGTGGCGGCCCTCGTACCGCGAGCTGAAATCGAGGGTGAAATGGGGGATTCCCATATGGGCTTGCAGGCCAGACTCATGTCCCAGGCATTAAGGAAGTTAACCGGTACCATCGGCAAAACCATGACAACGGTAATTTTCATTAACCAGATCCGGATGAAAATTGGCGTGGTGTTCGGCAACCCGGAAACCACTACCGGCGGCAATGCCCTGAAATTTTATTCTTCGGTGAGGCTCGATATTCGCCGAATCGGTGCCATAAAAGATGGGCAGGAGGTTATCGGCAACCGCACCCGGGTGCGTGTGGTCAAGAATAAGATGGCCCCGCCGTTCACGGAAGCAGAATTTGACATTACCTATGGTGAAGGAATTTCCAAAACGGGTGACTTGATTGACGTGGGGGTGAACGCCGGCATTGTCGATAAGAGCGGGTCATGGTACTCCTATCAAGGTGAACGAATCGGCCAGGGGCGTGAAAATGTCAAGCGGTTTCTTAGTGATAACCGAGATATTTATGACGATATATATAAGAAATCCAGGGAGGCCTTGGGATTCGTCAAGAAAGAAGCGGAAGAGGGCGAAGGCGGAAAGGAGAAGAAGCTCGAAGTTAAAAATTAAAAGTGGATAAGGACGAAGGCTAAAGGTTAAGGGCTCAGGGCTTAAGGCGCAAGGCGATAAGCGATGAGCATGGAGCATAGGGCATGGGGTAGAGCACACAGCGTTTAAAAGACTGATTTTTTACTAAGCTTGTCACTTCTTTCCATTGGTTTTGACCTTTTCCGGCTTCCCTGGCCCAGACCGATTGAGCTGAGATCATACTTTACAGCCCATTTATACGATCAATTTAGACGAATGCCGTTTAAACCCATTGAGTCGCACCAGGGCGGGCCGAATTCTTGTATATGCTCTATGCGCTATGCCCTTTTTGCTCTTAACCCGCAACCCTTAGCCCGTAACCGGAGATTTAAATGACAGGAAACGATATACGCAGACAATTTCTTGAATATTTTAAAAATCATGATCACCAGATTGTCCGAAGTGCCTCGCTGGTGCCCCAGGAAGATCCCACCCTGCTTTTTATCAATGCCGGAATGGTACAATTTAAACGTGTGTTTCTGGGCGAGGAAAAAAGAAGCTATGTCCGGGCAACTACCTCACAAAAGTGTGTTCGTGCCGGCGGCAAGCACAATGATTTGGAAAATGTCGGCTACACCGCACGACACCATACATTTTTTGAGATGCTCGGTAATTTTTCCTTCGGCGATTACTTCAAGAAGGGCGCTGTTGAGTATGCCTGGGACCTGTTGACCAATGGGTACGGATTGCCGGAAGACAAACTGTGGGCATCGGTCTATCTCGATGATGATGAGGCCTACGACCTTTGGCACAAAATGATTGGTCTGCCCGAAGATCGCATCGTGAGATTGGGTGAGGAAGATAATTTCTGGTCGATGGGAGATACAGGACCTTGCGGACCGTGTGCGGAGATTCTGATAGATCGCGGTGAGCAATTCGGCTGCGGACGGCCTGAGTGCACCGCCGGCTGCGACTGCGACCGTTATCTGGAAATATGGAATCTGGTATTTATGCAGTTTAACCGTGATGCTTCCGGGGAATTGTCCCCCTTGCCCAAACCGAGCATCGATACCGGTTTAGGGCTTGAACGCATGGTGACGATCCTGCAGAATGTACCGACCAACTATGACACCGATCTCATCCGGCCGATCATAGCTAAAGCTGAAAATCTGGCTGAAAGAAAATTGGGCGAGTCCCCCGAGACCGATGTGGCCCTGAAAGTGATTGCCGATCACAGCCGGGCGGCTGCTTTTCTTATCGGTGACGGTATTCTGCCCGCCAATGAAGGACGGGGCTATGTGTTGCGTAGAATCATGCGTCGCGCGATTCGTTACGGACGCAATATCGGGCTCAGCCGGCCGTTTCTTTATCAAACCGCCGAAGTGGTGTTTGACATTATGAAACCGGCCTATCCCGAACTTTCCGAAGCCGCTGCTTTTATCACCAATGTTATTGAAAATGAAGAGATCAGGTTTTTGGAAACCCTGGATACCGGGCTGAAGCTCTTAAACGATTCCCTGGCGGAGATTAAAGCAAGCGGGCACACTCGTGTGCCCGGTGATGTCATCTTTAAGTTATACGACACCTACGGCTTCCCGGTGGATATTGTGCAGGATGTCATTCGGGATGAAAATATGAGCCTGGACATGGCAGGCTTTGATCAAGCCATGGAGCGGCAGCGGATCCAATCGAGATCGGTGGCGACGTTTGATGAGATCAGCGATGCTTATAAAACTCTTTCAGCCCGGGGGGTCAAACCGGAGTTCCTGGGATATGGGACCCTTTCCGCTGATTCTAAGATACTGATCATGGTGGCCGACGGCCATGAGATCGCTGACGCCGGGCCGGGCCAACAGCTTGAAGTCGTCACGGAAGCCACCCCGTTTTACGCAGAAGCCGGCGGCCAGGTCGGTGATGCCGGTACGATCTCCGGATCCGATTTTGAAATCGCGGTGCTGGACACGATTAAAGATCCTACCGGACTTACCATCCACAAAGGAAAGGTAATTTCCGGACAGATCCAAAAAGGCGCGATAGTCAGATTGAATGTGGACGGCGCCCTGAGGCAGGCCACCGCCTTAAACCATACGGCCACCCATATCCTGCACGCCGTGTTGCGGCAGGTTCTCGGCGAGCATATCAAACAGGCCGGCTCTTTAGTTGCCCCGGACAGACTGCGGTTTGATTTCACGCATTTCTCCCTGGTAGACAGCGACACCCTGGATAACATCGAACGCCTCGTCAACCGACGTATCCGTGAAAACATGGCAACGAGCACTCAGGAAATGGATGCCGATGATGCCTTTAAATCCGGAGCAACGGCTCTGTTTGAGGAAAAATACGGAGACCGCGTCCGGGTCGTTTCCTTGGCAGATTTCAGCAAGGAGCTTTGCGGCGGAACCCACGCCGACCGAACCGGAAATATCGGACTTTTCAGAATCGTCAGTGAATCCAGCGTATCCTCGGGGGTCCGGCGCATTGAAGCCGTCACCGGAGAGGAAGCCGTGGCATACACTCAGAAGACAACGAGGATTTTACAGGATACGGCTCACCTGCTGAAGGAAAAGGTTTCAGCCGTTCCCGGCAGGGTCCAGAAAATGATCGCGGGCATAAAAGCTTTCGAGAAAGAGGTGGACCATCTGAAAACAAAGCTGGCCGCAAAAGAGACAGATGCATCGCATGACACCGTTCAATCGATAAACGGTGTTAAAATAATGGTTCAAAAAGTATCGGTGGATACACCGGCCGCCTTGAGGAATCTGGCCGATCAATTGAAGGACAAGATCAAGTCAGGCATTGTGGTGCTGGGGAGCACGGTCGACGCCAAGGTCATGCTGATTGCGGTCGTGACCAAAGATCTTACCGATCGCTATCACGCCGGCAATATTATTACCCAGGTTGCCGCTGTGGTCGGCGGCAGGGGCGGGGGCAGGCCGGACATGGCCCAGGCCGGGGGAAGCCAACCCCAAAAGTTGAACCAAGCCCTGGAAAAAGCCTATGAGGTTGTCGAACAGATGACGAATAAATAATGACGATTGACGAATGTCGAACCTTTGGAATGACGAATGTCGATTGACGAACTTTTGAAATGACGAATGACGAATGACAAATGACGAATTAAGGAATTCTTTCAATTACAAAACCATCAACGAACCCCAATCTGCTAGTAGCGGAGACTCGCTTAATACAAAAGAGAATTTATCCCAGCAAAATGCGAGAAATATACCCTATAAGAGATTAAATTGACGGAGCGAAGCGACATCCACAATTCGTCATTCGTCATTCGACATTCGTCATTCGACATTCGTCAATCGTCATTCTAAATGCCTTTCAAGACGTCGATCATGGTAAACATCTTACCCTTGACACCTGTTTTCACTTTTGCAGATAGAAATAAAAGCGCATCCATGGTACCGCTGGCATAAACCAGACGGCCGTTGACGTTATGGCTGAATTGAAACCGGACCGTCTGATCTTCCGAAAACAGGGTGTAGGTATGCCAGGCGTGCCCCGCCAGATAACGATCAGGAATACCCCATTGGTTTTTTTGATCCTCGGGGTCCCGCATTTTGAAGATTTGATCTTCTGAGAAGGAGACGCCTAATTTGTTAAAATATCCTACCATGGCTTTGGCCGTACCGCTGGTATCGGCCTTTCCCTTTTGATGGCTTTCCCGTATCTCGAGTGAATATCCTTTAAACAAATCCGGAAACGTGTCGGCCGCATAAGCCATCATGGCCTGAAATCCCACAATTTGCTTGGCCATATTGGGTGCGACAACCGCCGGGATGGATGATGAAACCACGGTTTGCTCAAGCTTTTGACGATCACCGCCAGTGGTTCCCATTACAAATGGTAAGTTGCAATCACAGTAAAATTCGGCATTGGGATTGACTGCTGCCGGGTGGGTGTAATCCACACTTAGAAAATTTCCATAGGAATTTTTGAGGTCTTCGATTTGCGTTTTCCTTTGATCCGGCCGCAGAAGCTTCATTGAAAGGGATTCAAGGGAGTACTCGGCTTCCTGGATTTCCGGGCCGGTCAGAGAATAGGGCATCAATTCAAACCGTTCGTCCTGCAGGATTTGGGCGGCCACTGTTTGGGAAACATTTCCGGGGAGTCCATTGACCATGACGTTGATTGGGTTCATCTAATACCTCCTAAATTTTATTCCAATTGTGAGCGAAGCGAACTACTTGATTTTCATATGTCTGCAAATTTTCCGGGTGATGGCGTCGAGCGCGGGAAATTCACCCTGTGCACCTGCGTCGAGAGTAGATCTTAAGGATCTTACCGCCGCCGGTATGTAATTTTCAAACCGCCGCTTGCCTTTCACCTTACTCAGATATGCGAAGGCACCAAGGATCTGTAGATTGCGGGTCAACCTACAATAGTGATAGCAGGAACGAAATTTTTCCGAATCCAATTCGGTTACCGCTGACAGCGCTTCAATGCTGTAGTCCAACAAATCAGCCTGGACATCCGGTGGGATTTCGACATAGGGATCGATCAACAGGGAGGCCAGATCATATTGAATCGGCCCCATACGTCCGCCCTGGAAATCAATAAAATAAATTTTTCGGCCTTTGATCATGATATTCCGAGACTGCATGTCCCGGTGCATGAACCCCGTGTTTGGGAATTGCAGGGCTTTGTCCGCCAGCGCGCTAAAGTCGGTCTGAAAATCTTCATAACGCTCTTTGAAGTTGAGAAAATTGTTTAAAAAGGCCTCCAGAAAATAGCGACATTCTTTTTCAAGGATCAATTCCCGATTATAATCCGAGGTCTGAAAGGTCCAGTTTCGGTCAAATTTATCGGCGCCATTGCTGGATAAATTTATGAGCTGATCGATGACCGATTTATAAATGTCGGAGATCGCCGAGCTGCTTTTGGATTGCACGGTTTGCTGCAGATGGACATCCCCCAAATCTTCCAGGAATACCAGGCCACTGAAAGTATCGTAAAAGTAAATTTCCGGTACGGGCACACCCCGGTGGTATAAATGCCGCCCCAGGTGAACAAAAGAATCGACCTCTGATGGCATGGCGGTTTGCCGGATACCATGATCGACCATAATGATGGACTGATGGCCTGTTTTCAGTCGGTACCATTGCCTTTCCGATCCGTCCCCCTTTAGCTTTTCCCGATGAATTCGCCCGGCGGGGGGGGCAGCCAAAGCCTGTTGAAACGCTTTGGAAGATGTTGTCTTTATAGCCGTCTGTCGATAACTTTGGGGTGTACCGATGTCCTGCCACCGGTCTTTGGGGGTGACAAAAGCCCCTATCTGTTGGCCCTCCGCCAGGATTTTTTTAAACGCATCGATACTGCTGTAAAACGTGTTTTCCGGAATATATTTCAGGATCTGAGGTTCCAAAACCTGGATACCGGTAAAGGTCAGCAGGTTGCCCGGCGGCATGATTTCGCTTTGAGTCGGGTTATGAAATCCCGTAACCCATTTATTTTGTCTGACGGCGACACTGTTAAAGACGGGATTGTCGCAGAGCACCAGGGTAGCGGGCGGGTGATGGCGGCAATGAGCGTCATAAACTCCTTTTAAGTCAATATCGGCGACGATGTCGGCATTAATCACCATAAAGGGCTGCTCGTCCCAGAAATCCGCCACATTTTTAATGGCGCCGCCGGTGCCGAGGATCTGTGGTTCATAACGTGTAAATACCTCGAGACCATATGTTTGTGAGCTGAGAAACGATTCGATTTTGTGGTGCAAATGATGGGTATTAACGATGACTGCCTTACAGCCGGCTTCTTGCAGTTGACTGATAATGAGATCCAGCAGGGGACGACCGGCGACGGTAAACAAGGGTTTTGGTGTGTGTTCAGTGTAGGGCCGTAAGCGGGTTCCATAGCCAGCGGCCAGGATCAGTGCTTTCATGGCTGCAAATGTTTGAGTGCGTTTTGGATGGCGGCGGCATAAATTTTGATTTTTTCGGTGTCCTCGGTTCCCCTTATCCCGCGGCTGGTGAACAAATCAACGGCATTTTGATAACTGACCTTGGACAAGGCTTCCTTGCGATCGACTTCCTTGCGCTTGTACATACGGTTTCCTCTGTTGGTTATTTTTTTCAGGTGATCTTTTGTTTTTGCAGATTTTTGCGGGTTGCGCATGAAGTAGTTGAGCACGATCCAATATGACTCTAAAAAGGTCTTAAGAAAAAGGGCAAACAGCCTTAGTTTGCGGAAGGCCATCGGGGTGACATCATAGGTGTCGGGCAGGGTTTGATGGGGCGTTACAATGCCGTCATCAATAAACGTCTTGATGGTTTTTCTGACATTAAACTCAGGGCTGCTATCCACGTCATAGGCGAATTCATATTTAAAAAAACTTTGCCAAAACGCATATCCATCGTGCAACTCGACGGCGGAAAATCGGAAGGTGTTCTTTTGCAGAATTGCCATTGCCGTATAGGCCGCCGGAATGAAAAACGTGATGCAATTGTTTTTATAGTAATCCAAGTAGGGTCGTCTGTCTTCATTAATTAAAAAATGTTGCTCGGTATCATCTTCCTTTTTATCTTTGTCGATTCTTGCAATGAATTTTCTCTGGGAGTAGGAATCAATCACCTGTTCAAAAGCCCGGCGTCTATCGGAAACGAGGGTATCGGCCAATTTGGCGTTTTGGAATGTCAGGTACTTCAGGTATGTTGCATTAACATCGAGCAGCTCGCTAAAAGAGAATGTTTCTTTAGAAAAATTGAGAATCGCACTGGCGACCACAGCGTGCGGCGTTACCACCGTTACCCGGTTGATGGCGTTCAGCACCCGGTAGCCCAGGTATCGAATCAGGGCGTTTTTTTCTTTGGAAGTCATCTGCCCCAGCGGCTGATTGTAACGACTTAAAAGCTGGTTTAAAGATATGGGTTCATGGAATTGAATATATATTTTGCCGTAGCGTTTTTTGAGGAATTTGCGGGCCCTGATTAACTGAAAAAAATTTTCCGTTTCTTTCTGCCCGCCCCCAAGTTCGTGCAAATAGGATTTTTCTTCGATAATCCGGTCATACCCGATATAGACCGGAACAATAATCATATCCTCACTGGCTCCGCCTTTAAAGGCGCTAATGAGGATGGACAGCAACCCCAGCTTCGGCATGAGCAGTTTGCCGGTTCGGCTTCGACCGCCCTCGATAAACTGCTCGATATTATAGCCTTCCTCCAGCAGCTTATGGACATATTCTGCGAATACCTTTGAGTAGAGTACCGCTCCACCAAAAGACCGACGGAGGAAAAAGGCACCGCCGAGGCGAAATATGGGGCCCATGGGCCAGAATGAAAGGTTTTTGCCCGCCGCGATATGGGGCACCTGCATATTGTTACAATACAGGACGTAATCGAGAATCAGGTAGTCGATATGGCTTTTGTGACAGGGAATCAGGACGAGAGGACCCTTGTGAGCCATATTTTTTACTTTGTTGAGAACCATATGATTGATTGCAACGCCGTCAAACATGACTCGGGTGATCCAGTCCACCAGTCCGGCAGCGATTTTTATAAAACCCGGTTTATAATTGGCGGCGATCTCCTTTATGAGCGCATCCGCCTTGCGATGAACCTCCTGGATGGGGATTTTTCGATTGGCCGCATAGGTATCCATGAATCGCTGAAAACGTGCGGAGGTCAGAATGCTCTCCTTTAGTTCCTCTCTGGATTTGCGGACAGGCCCGGTGATGCTTTGGCGGTGCCGATTTAACCGTACCACCAGATCGCGGCGCAACACCAAAGCCTGATATTCCGTGCTTTGATGCCGGATTTGCGCAGACTGCAGGTAGTGTTTCAGGTTTAACGGTTCAGACACCTCCACGAAAACCCTGCCGGGACTTTTGGTCATCGTGTACAGCCGTCTGATATTACCGGGTTTGTCTTCAGGTCCGAACAGGATGTCGATCAACGTCGGGTTCTCACGACGGGCTTTTTTACTGAAAAACATCAGTTGGGGTATCAGGTAAATCGGCTGATCGATGGACTTTTGCATGTCGATGAGGTAGTGAATCGGATCGATTCGGGCTTTGATAAATCGACGGTAGAAATTTTTCTTGCCGACCAGCGATAAAAATCCAGATCGACCGTTGATTAATTCCTGCCTGATGTATCCGCGGTCATAAGGATTGGGTAGGGCCCGATGCTGCAAATAATAAACCAGCTTGGCAAACAGGATCCGGAAAATATGAGACACCGGCAGCCAGAGATAGACTTCGTAGTCCAAACCGATCTGAGGAAACGGCAGATTTTTTTCACGGTAGCGATGGTAATAAAAGAGGTATTCAAAATTACTCTGATACTCGGTGATATAGACCACTACCGCATTTTTATCCAACTGTTGAACGATTCTCATCTGCTCCTCGTCCAACTTGATCCCGGAGTAGAGGCGTTTCAAAAATAGATCTGGTAAGCTGCCGATATGCCTTGGAAAGAAGCAGGTGTAATGATCAATGGAACCCTGCAACAGTTTGTTGATCCATCGGGGGAATCTCCCACCGGATTGCGCGGGCTTTTCCTTTTTTGGCATGATTGGAATCCGTAGGGAATGCTTTTCTTTTTTAAGCTAACAGAACAGCATATAATTTGCAATATTTTATTGGCTTGCGTTACACTCCATGTTATGGTATTTCCCCACAATCCACTTTAAATCGTTTTTCAATATGGCATAATTTTAATTTAAATGAAAGGAGGTCATGGTTATATGAAGACATTAGTTGGCGGTGTGATTGCGGCGATTTTGGGAGTGGTCGGTATTGTGGCCTGGTTCCCTCAATTCCTGGTTGTTCTGGCCGGTACCATTCCCGCGATGCTTTTGCTTGGTGGGGCGTTGGCTATTTACCTGGGTGTCGACGAGCTCAAAGATACCTGGAAAGAAGCCGAAACCCCGGTAAGTGATCCCGCACCCAGTGAGGATGTTGAAAAATATAAAAAAGAGATCGATGAACTCAAAGAAGAAATCGAAACCTTAAAGAAAGATGAATAAAGGATTTATCTAACAAAATATTTTCGCCACCAAGGCACCAAAACACGAAGTTAAACTATAATAAACAGTAATTGTTTGTGCCTTCATGGCTATCCTATCCGGTTCATCCGGGTTGGGAGTAAATCCAAGGAACCATGGGAGCCCAGCAGCTTAAATCGCCGGGCTCTTTTTATCTAAGATTTCTGCTTCTTAACGGCAGCGGTGGCCAAATAATCCGCTCTTTCATTCCCCTGATGGCCGGAATGCCCTTTGACCTTGATAATTTGCAGGTCTTTGAATCTTGCCATGATTTTTTTAATGGATCCCACCAATTCCTGGTTTTTTTTGGGCTTCCAGTTCAGTCCCAGAAGGCCGTAGGCATAATTGCTGTCTGTAAACAATCTGACGGGAATATCCGTGTGTTTCAAGGATGACAAACCGACCTTGATGGCGTTAAGTTCAGCGATGTTGTTGGTGGCATTCCCGATATATTTTGAGATTTCCTTCTCATGTTCCCCATAGCGCAGCAATACACCGATGCCGGATGGGCCCGGGTTACCGGAAGACGCCCCATCGGTAAATAAGCAGATTTTGTCTTTGTATTCGGCTTCATTCCAGGGTGTCCCAGCGGCAGCTTTTTTCCCTTTTCGAACCTTTTTCTTTTGATGTTTGCTCTTTTTGGGGTGTAACGATGTTGGCGGGGGGGAGTCCAAAGGCCGCACATTTTTTTTATTTACCCAGTATTCATAGTCCTGTTTGATCTGATATTTGATCAAAACCTTGCTGTCTTTGGATATGGGCCTCCCATTAGAATCCGTGGCCACCCAGACCTTGTTTTCTTTAAACCACATGCGCTGCCAGTCGCTGGCCACTGGGTTTCGGTCGCTGGTCACTGATTGCTGGCTCCTTGTAACTGGTCACTGGTTTTTGGTCTGTTGATACTGGATGCTCGCTACTGGATGCTCGATACTCGAAATATGTGGTCCAAGCTTATATGCGCAAGACGTATGATAAGGAATTAAAATAAGACGATTTCCTTCTACAAATCCGAGATGCCAAATCCCACATCCGAAATCGAAGACGCTACTATTTAAATTCTGACCTCGGTTTATTTATAAATATGAAACTTCCGGCTGATCTTCTTATACTGGTCGAGTTCCTCCTGCCAGTCGGCCTCAATCGCGTCAATCGGTTCCAGGTTTTCTAGCCGCTTTCGGATGCTCCGATTCCCTATGATCAGGTCGATGGGCAGGCGTTCAAATTCATATTCGTAGGGCGGAGGCTTCCACTTAAATTGTTCACGGTGTTCCGCCAAAATAGTCCTGAGCAATTGCAGGGTTGTTTTATACGGGCGGTAGCACAGGGGTTCCATGACGTGGATTTGAAAGCCATTGCAGGGGGTTTCCCGCCATTTGTTGGATGTCGGTTCAAAGACAACCGGTCTGAAAAGAACGCCCGCTATCTTCTCTATTTGGGCAGCAATCTTGGATACATCGATATAGGGCGCCCCAAACAGCTCAAACGGCTGGGCAGTGCCACGTCCCTCGGATACATTGGTACCTTCCCATAATACCTGGCCGGGGTACACCAGGGCCGATATCGGTGTCGGCAGATTGGGCGAGGGGGCAATCCAAGGCAGGCCGGTGTCTGCAAACAGCATTCGTCGCTTCCAACCCTTCATGGGGATCACCTCAAGATTGCATCCGATATCGAAGTGGTCGTTGAACAACACCGCAAGCTCGCCGATAGTCAACCCGTGCCGCATGGGGATCGGAAACCTGCCGACAAAAGATTTACAGTCAGACGCCAGCAGATTGCCCTCGATGTCGATTCCATTTACGGGGTTGGGCCGATCCAGAACCAACACTCGGACGTTGTATTTTAGGGCCGCTTCGAGGCAATAGGAAAGGGTATAGATAAACGTGTATACCCGGGTACCGACGTCCTGCAAGTCCACGAGCAGGACATCGATGGGTGCGAACATCCTTTCACTGGGAACACGGGATTGTCCGTAGAGACTGAAAACAGGGATTTTCAAAGCCGGATCCAGCATATCCTGCGATTCAATCATGTTGTCCTGCTTTTCGGCAAAAAATCCGTGCTGGGGGGAATACAGTGCCTTTAACTTACCGGAAAACGCCTGATGAATCAGCGTTCGCGCGTGGGTAAGCGCTCGATCTACCGAGGCTGGATTGCATAGCAGGCCAATGCGTTCATCGCCGACCCATCGCCGTGGTTCTGCCATCAGTTCTTCAAGACCGGTGCGTACCGTTGTCATATTTCTGATCCAATCTTTTAAAATTCAGAACTACTGAGGTGTCGTAAAATCTGATGCAACACAAATATCTGTGGTTGCGTTAACGATAATGGATATTGGGCGAATCATTCTGAATCTTAATTAGTATCATACCGACCGTTAAATCAAAAGAGGAAAGTATCCGGGCTATAGGATAACGTCATTTAATCAGTTAATTGCTTGGAATAAATAGAGTTACTTACTTAAGAAAATCATGGAAATTCCAAGCGCCAAAAAACAAATCTCAAACCAATAACACTAACCGAAATTCAAAATTCAAAACACAGAAAATAACGCACGACATCCGATATATGCTTGTAATGTTTTGATCATTGATTGTCCCAACCGGAGAATATGAAAAAACTCCTCGCCTTTCAAAAACACTTGACTTGGATTATAATACCAAATAGATTGGCAAATTCGGCCGATCCGATTGTATATCAGTCTTCAAAGCCCTGTTCTAGTTTTAAGGCGTTATAATTCCGTTCGTGCGAAAGGACTTCATTTGGATATCCGATTAAATGGATTGATTGTCATCGTCGGAAACTACGGTAGCGGTAAAACGGAGGTTTCGATCAACTTGGCGGTGAATCGCAAGCAGGCTGGTCTAAGCGTCGGCATTGCCGATCTTGATCTGGTAAACCCATATTTCAGGACCCGCGAAGCCAGGACGACATTGACCGATCTGGGTATTCAGGTGATTTTACCGCCGGAACCGTATCTGCAGGCTGATCTACCGGTTCTAAG
The DNA here is from genome assembly GCA_029288035.1 of Desulfosarcina sp. GTDB lineage: Bacteria > Desulfobacterota > Desulfobacteria > Desulfobacterales > JAFDCJ01 > JAFDCJ01. The sequence continues at coordinate 18,998 of JARFPZ010000489.1, read as the reverse complement.
CCCCACCATAGCCGGTATGATTCGGGAGTCCAGCGAGGTTTTGATTCTGGATGTCGGCGGAAACGATGTTGGTGCAACGGTTCTGGCCGCTCTGGCAAATGCTTTTAGCGGGAAAAAGGTGCAGATGCTGCAGGTCGTCAATCCACTGCGACCACAGACAAACACCGTGTCGGGTTGCCTAACATTGCGAGATGAAATTGAAACAGCAGCCCAACTGACGACCACCGGACTTATCGGCAACGCTAATCTTATTGATGAAACCAGTGTGCAGGATATTTACCGTGGATATGAATTTGTGCAATCCGTGTCCCAGGAAAGCGGCCTGCCGCTTGCGTTTATTACAGTTTCACAGGAATTGCTGCCCCAAATCGATATGAAACGTTTTGACTGTGCGGTCTTGCCCATTGCCCGGCAGCTCGTTCCACCCTGGTTGAAAGTAAGTGAGTTTAGGAATTGAAACATTAAGCCCGTAGGGAAATTTTTCTGACAACAAATTGTAACAAAATGGATGTTTCAGCAAATCACAATCTTTAATCTTCAATGGTCAATTCCGGCTCGCCCGGATTTGGGAATCAGCATTTTCGAGAGGAGTTTTTTCGTATGGCATATCAGCATTATATCGACAGAGATCGCTGCAAAGGTTGCGGATTATGCGTTACCGTTTGTCCTAAAAATGTTTTGGAAATTTCAAATGAGATCAATACCAAAGGCTATTTTCCGGCTTACCAGGCACGTCCGGAAGACTGTATATTTTGCGCCATCTGTTGCACGATGTGTCCGGATGTCGCCATAGCTATCAGTGAAATAGAAGAAAAAGCAGCAGCACAAAAATAATCGGAGGAAATATATGAGCAAGGTATTGATGAAGGGCAATGAAGCAATTGGCGAGGCGGCCATTCGGGCTGGATGCCTCAATTACTTTGCCTATCCCATTACCCCGCAAACTGAAGTGGCGGAATATCTTTCCAAGCGTATGGCTGAGGTTGACGGTGTTTTTTTACAGGGCGAAAGTGAAGTGGCCGTATCCTATATGATTTTTGGCGCATCAGCTTGCGGCGAGAGAGTTTTTACAACTTCCTCGAGCCCGGGGATCAGCCTGATGAGTGAGGGTATCAGCTACATTACTGCCGCCGAATGTCCGACGGTGTTTGTGAATATTATGCGGGGAGGGCCCGGGCTGGGCGGAATCCTCCCGTCCCAGGCAGATTATTTTCAGGCGACCAAAGGCGGCGGGCATGGCGATTACAAACTGCTGGTGATGGCACCGGCCAGCGTCCAGGAAGCGGTCGAAATGGTCATGCAGGCCTTCGCCCTGGCCGATAAATATCGCAATCCGGTGATGATTCTGGGCGATGGGTTGATCGGCCAGATGATGGAACCGGTTGAATTTCCAGACCACCTCAAGGTTCAGCCCACCAACAAAGACGATTGGGCCACCAATGGTATGGGCACCCGCAAAAGCAAAACGCGCAATCTGGTCAAAACCCTTTATCTGGATCCCGTGGAGCTCAATGCGCATAATCTGAAACTAAAAGCCAAGTACGAGCAGATGGCGCGCGAAGAGATTAAATACGAAGCCTACAATTTTGACGGAGCGTATCGGCTTCTGATTGTTTCATACGGTACCATGAGCCGGGTTTGCCGTACGGCTGTGGATATGCTCAAGGAAGAAGGGCTGGAAATTGCCATGCTGCGACCAAAGTATCTGTTTCCCTTTCCTTCCGGGCCCATTCGTGAGGCCGCCGCAAAAGACAGCTGCCAGGCTGTTCTCAGTGTCGAGATGTGCATGGGACAGATGGTAGAAGACGTGGAACGCAGCGTTGCCGGTTTGTCTCCTGTTCACTGGTATGGCAAGTGTGGCGGTGATGTGCCGACCCCCGAAGAGGTGATAGAGGCTGTCAAAAAATTAGTTGATTGAGGAATTTGTAAAGGAGTCACGAATGGGAAAGACATTTCAAAAACCGGAAGCCCTGGCGGACACGATCACCCATTACTGTCCGGGATGTACCCACGGAGTGGCCCACCGGCTGGTAGCCGAGGTGATCGACGAACTCGGGATTCGAGATCGCACCGTGGGGATTGCTCCGGTAGGATGTGCCGTTTTAATGTACAACTATTTTACGTTCGACTTTCAGGAGGCCGCCCATGGTCGTGCACCTGCGATGGCCACCGGAATTAAGCGGGTTCGACCGGATCTGATGGTTTTTACCTACCAGGGAGATGGCGACCTGGCGAGCATCGGATTGAGCGAAATTGTGCACTCAGCGAATCGGGGCGAGAAGTTTACCACCATATTTATCAATAATGCCGTGTATGGAATGACCGGCGGTCAGATGGCGCCCACCACCATGCCCGATCAGCGGACCACCACCTCCCCATTCGGGCGCAAAACGGCCACTGAGGGCATGCCGATGAAGGTGTCGGAATTGCTGGCATCCCTGCAGACCCCCGCCTATATCACCCGTCAGGCATTGACCCGCCCCAAGTACATTAACCGGGCTAAAAAAGCGATTAAAAAAGCGTTTACCTATCAGATGGAAAATCGATGCTTCAGCCTGGTGGAGCTTCTCAGCACCTGTCCCACCAACTGGGGGATGACGCCGATTAACGCATTGAAATGGGCTGAGGAGACGATGATGCCCTATTATGAATTGGGAGACTATAAAACCCCGGAGGATAGTTGAAGTCGGACGTGGAAAGACGGATTGGGGAAGGCGCGTAAGATCAGAGGAGAGGATGAGAAGGACGAAGGAAGATGGATGACGGACGAGGAACGAAGGACGAGGGACGAAAAAGGACGACAAATTGAGAAGTTAAGAAACTCGGATGACCAGGACAAAGGTTGAAGATCTAGATACTGGACCTCATAGGATGGGAGAGGAGGATGATCTCCGCCATCCGTCGTCCCTCTTCTTAGCGAAGCGGTCTACCTTTTTTTTTCGGTCTTAACGAACTAAACGATCCTAGCCATCTAATAAACAGACTTGATGTGAGGTGAGCGATAGAGGAGACGTCATGCAGAATGAAATACAATTCGCCGGATTCGGCGGTCAGGGGATCATGGTAATGGGGCAGATTCTTGCCCAAGCCGCTATGGACGGGGGATTTGAAGTGGTGTGGATCCCTTCTTATGGACCTGAGATGCGGGGGGGAACCGCCTATTGCACGGTGGTCATCAGTGACCGACTGATTGGATCTCCCATTATTCGCAATCCCAAGCACCTGGTTGCCATGAATCGACCTTCTCTGGAAAAATTTGCGCCGACCGTAAAATCCGGTGGTGTCATATTTATCAACAGCTCCATCATATCCATCAATTGCGGCCGCGATGATGTGGATGTCGTCAGCGTGCCCATCATCGAAATCGCCAAAGAATTGGGTAATGTCAAAGCCGCCAACATTGTTGCCCTGGCTGCCTTCGTCACCCGCAGCAAAGTCCTCGATTTTGATTTGCTGCAATCAGCTGTCAAGGCCAAATTCGCCCAAAAAGAAAAACTCATTCCTCTCAATATGAAAGCACTTGAGGCAGGTCAAAAGGCGGCCCTTGCCAAATGAAAATTTCTGTCCCCGACCACATCCGATCGCTCAAACCCTATGTCGCGGGAAAACCGCTTGAGGAACTTGAACGGGAGTATGGAATTACCGATGCGGTAAAACTCGCTTCCAATGAGAATCCATTGGGCCCCTCACCCATGGCGGTGAAGGCTGTCCAAGATAGCCTTGAAACCATGCATCGGTATCCCAACGGTGGAAGTTATGAATTGATCGGACGTCTTTCAAATCGATTGAAACTAAATCGCGAAAACATCGTTCTCGGCAATGGGTCCGATGATATTATCGCCCTGCTGGCCCAGGTCTTGCTGCAGGCCGGAGATGAGGCGATTCTGCCCCGGCCTTCATTCTTATTCTACGATATCGTGATCCGCGGTTGCGGCGCAATACCGGTGGGGGTGCCTTTGAAATCTCATTCGACCGACCTGGATGGGATGCTGGCGCGCATCAGCTCCAAAACACGCCTGATTTTCGTCAACAATCCCCATAATCCCACGGGATCCCTGATTTCAAGGGAATCGCTCGAAACCTTTATCGCAGCGCTGCCGACCAATATCGTTCTGGCCATTGATGAAGCCTATTTTGAATTTGTCAAGGATCGCGGCTGCCCGGCCAGTATCGATTACCTGCAATCCGACAAAATTGTGGTGGGACTGCGGACGTTTTCCAAAGCGTATGGTTTAGCCGGTCTTCGCGTCGGATACGGCCTGATGCCATCGTTTTTGGCTGATCTTCTCAACCGGGTCCGGCAACCTTTTAATGTTAATTCACTTGCCCTGGCGGGGGCCATTGCGGCCCTCGAAGATGAGAATTTTTTGACCGAAACGGTTGCGCTGGTTCATGATGAATTGGCGTTTTTATACAGGGGGCTGGACGATCTCGCGGTCGAGTATCTGGAATCCCAGGCCAATTTCTGTCTCATTCGCGTCGCCAAGAACGCCGATGAGGTTTTCGAGGATCTCCTCAAGCAAGGTGTCATTGTACGATCGATGACCTCATACGGTTATCCGGACTGCATTCGGGTAAATGTTGGTCGCCGTCATGAAAATGTGCGGCTGTTGGAAGCGCTGAAAGTTGTGCTGAAATGAAAAAACTGCTCATCACGATCGATGGACCCGCCGGTGCCGGCAAAACGACGGTGAGCCGTGCCTTGGCAGATCGATTGGGATATCGATATATCGATACCGGTGCACTCTACCGGGCCGTGGCGCTGGCGGCTAAAACCCGGGGGACCAATCCCAAAAATGATGCTGAACTCAAAGGCCTTTGTGCTGAACTCGAGCTGGCATTTGTCATAGTAGAAGCGGAGTTGCGTCTTTTTTTAAATGGGGAGGATATCACCGATCACATTCGCACAGCAGAAATCACGATGCTGGCGTCGACTATTTCGGCCAGGCCGGTTGTGAGGGAATATCTGCTGGATTTGCAAAGAACTCTGGGGAAAGAAAAGGCCGCCGTGTTTGAAGGACGGGACATGGGAACCGTTGTGTTTCCGGATGCCGACCTGAAATTTTTTCTGGATGCAACCACCCGGACGAGGGCGCTGAGACGTTATGATGAAGTAAAATCCCAATCCACCCAAACCTTGGAGGAGGTCGATCTGGATATTCAGCGTCGGGACCGCAACGACAGCACCCGTGAGCTGGCGCCCCTGAAACCGGCGCAGGATGCCATCGTGATCGATTCCACCGACTTGAGCGTTGCAGAGGTGGTTGAATTGATGGTATCCCATATTGTTGAATAACGACAATGGGTCAAGCAGATTAAAACCAAAATCACAGAATTTACAAAAATAGAAAATTAATTATTGCTTTTTTCGATAATTCTGTTAAAAGTATCCGATTGACCTTACGTACAGGGTGAAAAGAATAAATTGGCTAAGGGGGGAATTTTTTTAATGGTAAATGGCGACGACAACAATGTAAATAAAAAACCAGACCAGACCGATCTATCCGATGAGGGTGCTTCAACGCCGTCAGATGAGGAGAAATCGCTGCAAGAGACATCATCAGCATCGGATTCGACAGAAGTATCAGATTCGAGCGACACGCTTGGGGAGGCCGGCCAGGGAGCCGGCGACAGCATGGAAAGCGTGATGAATCTGTATGAAGAAAGCTTCAAACGATTTGCCGAAGGGGAAGTCGTCACCGGCCGCATTATCTCTATCGATAAGGATCATGTGCTTGTTGATATCGGTTACAAATCCGAAGGGCAGATTCGGATTCATGAATTTAAAAATGAGGAAGGCGAGATTACGGCCAAATTGGGTGACAGCGTTGAAGTGATGGTCGAGTGGTGGGACGACGAGGAAGAGCGTGTTGTTCTTTCCAAAGAAAAGGCCGCAAACATTAAAATTTGGGATGCCATTAAAAAATCTTACGAAGAGGATGGCATGGTTGAAGGGGTGATCTCAAATCGCGTGAAAGGCGGATTTTCAGTGGATATCGGCGTCCAAGCCTTCCTGCCCGGCTCCCAAGCAGACCTGCGGCCCATCCGCAATCTAGACGAACTGGTCGGCCAGACCTTTGAATTTAAAATTCTCAAATATCATCGAAAACGCAGCAATATCGTTCTGTCGCGGCGGGCGATATTGGAAAAGGAACGGGAATCCAAAAGAGCAGAGACCCTTGCATCCATTCATGAAGGCCAGATTGTCGAAGGCATTGTTAAAAATATCACTGATTATGGGGTATTTATCGATCTGGGCGGGGTAGACGGACTGCTGCACATTACCGACATCTCCTGGGGAAGAGTCAAACACCCATCGGAACTGTTTGCCGTGGGTGATACGATCAGGGTGAAAGTGTTAAGTTTCGATTTAGAGAAGGAGCGCGTGTCTCTGGGAATGAAGCAACTTACAGTTGACCCATGGTCGGTTGCCGCGGAAAGATATCCGGTGGGCGCCCGGGTTAATGGTGTCGTTGTGAGCTTAACCGACTACGGTGCTTTTATCGAATTAGAAGAGGGCATTGAGGGATTGATCCATGTCTCGGAGATGTCCTGGACCCGAAAAGTTCGCCACCCCTCCAAAGTCGTTTCTGTCGCTGAAGAGGTAGAAGCGGTGGTGCTTGACATCAGGCCCGAAAGCCGTAGAATTTCCCTGGGAATGAAGCAGGTGGTGCCAAACCCGTGGGACGTCATTGCTGAAAAATACCCTGTGGGTACAACCATTGAGGGAAAAATAAAAAATATTACCGATTTCGGCCTGTTTATCGGTATCGATGAGGGCATCGACGGTCTTGTTCACATTTCGGACATTTCCTGGATCAAACGGATTAAACATCCCTCCGAACTTTATAAAAAAGGAGATGTCATTCAGGCCATCGTATTGGATATCGAAAAGGAGAATGAACGCTTTTCTCTTGGAATAAAACAGCTTCAGGACGACCCGTGGAAAACTGTGGCCGAACGCTACGAGGTCGGTAAAGAGATAACGGGTACCATAACCAATTTAACCGACTTCGGGATATTCATTGAACTCGAGGAGGGCATTGAGGGGCTTGTGCATGTGTCTGAGATCAGTAAAGAAAAGATCAAGACACCGGTTGGACAATATAACATCGGTGAGGTCATTACCGCCAAGGTGATGAATATCAACAGCGACGAGAGACGCATCGGATTGTCCATCAAGCGCATGGAAATGGAAGATGAACAGAGTCTGCTCAACGATTATGTCAACAAGATGGGGCCGGCAACCTCGAGCTTCGGTGAAATTTTACGGGAAAACCTCCAGGAAAAATTAAACGAGGATTAGGGCCAAAACGTCACGATTAAGCATTCATACATTAAATATTTCAATCATAGGAAGTATCCATCTGCCCTGTCTCGCATTCGCGTGACGGGGCAGATTTTTATATACATAGCCCGGACGAAGCGGAGTCAAACTGGTATTCATTGCCCTATCTATTAAGAATTTGTATGAAGCTTCTTGGAATGAGTCAATACGGCAGTAAGTATGGATCCGGCGGATTAGCCACAAGGAGCATAAAAATAACGATTAAGGATCTGTGACTCTCGGCGATCATTCAAAAATTCTTACATCTCCCAATCCTTCGCGGATCACTTCGGGTATGTCATCGATCAAAGAGATAACACTTGACGGTTTGCCGGGAACGATGCTGCCGTCAATGACGGCATCGATGCGGTTGCCGAAATAATCATGAATCAAAGATGCATCGTGAAAGATCGTGCCATCAGCCATGGTTGCACTGGTGGTTATTATGGGATTTCCCAACTCGTTTACCATGGCCAGGCAAATGGAATTCTTTGGCACCCGGATTCCGGCCGTTTTGCGTTGGGTCAGCATAATCTTGGGCACCAGTTTTGAACCTTCCAGAACGAAGGTATACGGACCTGGCAAAAGCCGTCGCATGGTTTTATAGGCGTAGTTGGACACCTTGGCATAATGGCTGATATTCTTGAGTCCGGAACAAATGAAGCTGAATGGTTTGCTCTTATCTCTTTGTTTTATCTTATAGATCCTTCCAATGGCTTTTTTGTTCATAATATCGCACCCGATGCCGTAGTTGGTATCGGTCGGATAGATGACGACACCTCCCTTTTTTAGGATTCCGACGACTTTTTCGATGAATCGCGGCTGGGGATTCTGAGCATTAATGTTGATCAGCATCGATAGTTGTTTCAACTTGTACGAAAAATATATTGCCAAAAATACTGGACCCCAATTGAAATAAAGCCAATTGGGAGTTATTTGTTTAGTGGGCTTCCATGCAAATAACCTTTCTATTATGGCTCTATACATGCTGTCAAGATTACAATTAAAGATTGCCAAAGATGCGACCATTTGCTATTCGATGCCAGAAGTACGGCGTGATATAATTTCCTGAAAAAGTCCTGCCACCAAGACACAAAGGCACAAATAAAAGAATTGATAATTACAGATATCGTTGATTGGTTGATTAGTTGATTAGTTGATTGGTTAAGTAGTTGTAAATATGGATTTATCCCAAATTTGCAAAATAATCGGACACTTCATCTTTCAACAATCTTAATATTCTGAAATTATGACTATAATTTACCTAATCAACCATTTAACCAGTAAACCATTCAACCAGGTTTGAATTTAGATTACAGAGAGGATTCCAATGCCAAAAATTCCGCTTGATGAAGCTTATTCGTTTGACGATGTCCTGCTACTTCCCAACTATTCGGATGTATTGCCCAAAGACGTTAATGTCGGCACTCGGTTAACCAAGAATATAACCCTCAATATTCCCCTTGTGAGTGCTGCCATGGACACCGTTACCGAAGCGGATGCGGCCATTACCATGGCCAGGGTGGGCGGCATGGGATTTATCCATCGCAACATGAGTATCCAGAGTCAGGCCATGGAGGTAGACAAAGTCAAGAAATCCGAGAGCGGAATGATCGTTGATCCGGTTACCATCCATCCCGAACGGAAGGTGGGCGAGGTTCTTGGTCTGATGGAAAAATATCGAATTTCCGGTGTTCCCGTGACCAGTGGTGATCAACTCGTTGGGATCGTAACAAACCGGGATCTGCGCTTCGAGACCGATCTGGAAAGAAAGGTCTCGGAAGTGATGACCAAGGACAACCTCATCACGGTCTCCGAGGGGATCTCCCTGGAAGATTCTAAAAAGCTGCTGCACAAGCACCGCATTGAGAAACTGCTGGTGGTGGATAAAGAGGGCCATTTGACGGGATTGATCACCACCAAAGATATCGAAAAAATAAAAAAATACCCAGAAGCCTGCAAGGATTCCCTGGGACGTCTGCGGGTGGGCGCTGCGGTTGGTGTCGGACCGGATATCCTCGAGCGCGCTGAAGCGCTCTTAGGTGCCGGCGCCGATGCTATTGTGATCGACACATCTCACGGCCATTCGGCCAATGTCATCAATGCCGTTAAGACCTTAAAGAACACGTTTGATGATTTTGAGCTGATCGCCGGCAATGTGGGTACGGCGAAAGGTGCCGAAGACCTCGTCAATGCTGGCGTAGATGGTGTGAAAATCGGTATCGGAGGAGGCTCGATTTGCACCACCCGAATTATTGCCGGTATCGGCGTGCCCCAGTTGACTGCCATCACAAATTGCCGGTCCATCGCCGCTAAAACCGATGTGCCGTTAATCGCCGATGGCGGTATTCGTTTCTCCGGAGATATCACCAAGGCCATCGGCGCCGGTGCACATTGTATTATGGTCGGAGGACTTTTGGCCGGTACCGAAGAGAGCCCGGGGGAGGTGGTCTTCTTTCAAGGCCGCAGCTACAAAATGTATCGGGGCATGGGCTCGGTTGAGGCGATGAAAAAAGGCAGCAAAGACCGCTATTATCAAAGTGAACAAACTGAAGACGACAAGCTGGTGCCGGAAGGTATCGTCGGCCGGGTGCCCTACCGGGGTTCCCTTTCGGCCAATATTTATCAACTCATTGGCGGCCTCAAAGCCGGCATGGGATATTGCGGCTGCCGAACGCTGGACGAGCTGAGGGAGAAAGCGCGATTCGTGAAGATCAGTGCCGCCGGCATGCGCGAAAGCCACGTTCATGATGTGATCATTACCAAAGAGGCGCCGAATTATCGGCTAGAGTAGTTTCGCTTTATAAGTGATTTTTTTCCGGTAAGCTGCCTGGGGTGAAATCACTGCAGGCTTTGGATAGCAGAGGGCATCGTGCAAAGCGCATAGCGTTTAACACCCGGGTTTAAATGAAGTTCATTGCTCTCTGCTCTCTGCGCCATGCGATTAGCTCCGAACTAAGACTTATCCATATTGCTGCATACTTAATAAAAGGTATATTATCCCATGAACCAAAAATCCGTCCCTGATTTCGTCCATCTCCATGTGCATACTCAATACAGCCTTTTAGATGGTGCCATTCGCATCGACGACCTGTTGCAGCGTGCTGAGCAATTCGGCATGCACTCGGTGGCTACCACTGATCACGGAACCATGTTCGGTGCCGTTGAGTTTTATGAAAAAGCGACCAAGGCCGGCATCAAACCCATTATCGGCATCGAAATTTATGTCGCCCCCAGAACACGATTCGACAAAACACCGATAGACAACCGGGATCTTTGTCATTTGATCCTTTTGGCTGAAAATCAGGAAGGTTACCGCAACCTTTGTAAATTGGCCTCCGTTGCTCAGCTTGAGGGTTTTTATTACAAACCACGTATCGATAAGCAGATCCTCAGAGAGCACCACGAGGGATTGATTGCCATGACCGCCTGTCTGCACGGCGAGATTCCGCGACGGATCCAGGATAGCAAAACGGAGGTCGCAGATGCGGCGGCCCGGGAGTATCAGGAAATTTTCGGAGAAAACCGCTTTTACCTGGAGGTGCAAAACAACGGTATCGAGATTCAGGATCGTGTCAACGAAGCCCTTTTGGATATGAGCCAACGGCTGTCAATTCCCCTGGTGGCCAGCAATGACTGCCATTACCTGGACAGGGAAGATGTGCGCGCTCATGATGTATTGTTGTGCATTCAAACCGGTAAAACCATCCACGATACCAACCGCCTGCAATTTCGAACCGATCAGCTGTATTTTAAATCAAAAGAGGAAATGGTTGCTTCATTTAATGCCTACCCGGATGCCATCAGCAATACCGTGGACATTGCCCGGCGCTGCAATTTGGATTTCGATTTTAAAACCTATCACTTTCCGAAATTTGACACCGGTTCGGAGCAGACAGCGGACGAGCTCTTCGAACAAAACGTGCAGGCAGGATTCGTGAGTATTCTCGAACGGGTTCAAAGCATCAACCCGCAGTTTGATGAAGCCGTTTATCGCGACCGTATCGAATACGAAATTTCGGTCATTAAAGAAATGGGATTTTCGGGATACTTTTTGATTGTTGCCGATTTCATTCGGCATGCCAAGGCCTCCGGTGTGCCGGTGGGGCCAGGCAGAGGATCGGCCGCCGGCAGCCTGGTGGCCTATAGTCTGGGAATCACCGATCTGGATCCCATTTACCACGGCTTGATTTTTGAACGATTTCTCAATCCGGCCCGCAAAAGTATGCCGGATATCGATGTGGATTTTTGTATCGACGGTCGCGAAGAGATCTATAAATACGTGGTCGATAAATACGGCGGCGGCGATTATGTGGCCCAGATCATCACTTTCGGGAAACTCAAAACCCGGGCGGTCATTCGCGATGTGGGCCGGGCTCTGGACATACCCTTGCGAGAAGTGGATGCCATCGCTAAAATGGTGCCGGACCAATTGAATATCAGCCTTGACGGGGCCTTGAAGCAGGAACCCCGGCTAATGGAACGGGTCGAGGAAGACCCCAAGGTGGCGGAACTGATACGGATCTGCCGAGTACTCGAAGGTCTTCCGCGGCATGCGTCCACCCATGCTGCCGGGGTGGTCATTGCCGACAAACCGTTGATCGATTATCTTCCCCTTTACAAGGGCAAAAAAGGAGAGGTAGTGACCCAGTTCGATATGAAAGTCGTCGAAAAGATCGGACTTGTGAAATTTGATTTTCTCGGACTGCGCAACCTGACAGTCATCGCCAAAACCCTTGAATTAATTGCCCGGCAGGGGAAGACAGTGCCGGATCTGGAAAAAATCGAGTTGACCGACGCGGCCACTTACCGGCTTTTATCCGCCGGCGATACCACCGGTGTGTTTCAGCTTGAAAGCTCGGGTATGAAAGATCTGCTTGTGCGCTTACGGCCGGAGTGTTTCGATGACATCATTGCGCGGGTGGCCCTTTATCGCCCCGGTCCTATGGAAAGCGGGATGATTGATGACTATGTGGCCCGCAAGCACGGGAGAAAAGCGGTGGAATATATGGTACCTGAACTCGAACCGATCCTCAGGGAAACCTATGGGGTGATCGTATATCAGGAACAGGTCATGAAAATTGCCGCCGATCTGGCCAACTATTCCATGGCAGAAGCCGACGACCTGCGCAAGGCCATGGGCAAGAAAATTGTCGAAATCATGGCGCGGCATCGCCAGCGCTTTGTGGAGGGGGCAGTGGCCAACAAAATATCTGAGAAAAAGGCCAAAAAGCTCTTCGACCTGATTGAAAAATTCGGCGGGTACGGATTCAACAAATCCCACAGCGCCGCCTACGCCTTGATTGCCTATCAGACCGCTTTTTTAAAGGCCCATTTTCCGGTAGAAATTATGGCATCCCTGCTGACCAGTGAAATGCATTCCACCGACGGTGTGGTAAAATTTATCGCTGAATGCCGCCATCACGACATCCCGATCCTGCCGCCGGATATCAATAAAAGCGATACTGATTTTGTGGTGGACGGCTCCCGGATTCGCTTCGGGCTGGTGGCCGTAAAAAATGTCGGTGAAAGCGCCATTGAATCCATCATCGCCAGTCGCGCGGATAAACCCTTTGAATCGTTGTTTGATTTCTGCGAACGGGTCGATCTGAAAAAAGTCAACAAGCGGGTTATTGAAAGCCTGATCAAAAGCGGCGCGTTCGACAGTACCGGTGCCAAACGATCCCAGATGATGGCTGCGCTTGAAAGTGCGCTTGAATATGGTCAGCGGGTCCAGAAAGAACGCACCGATCCTCAAATGGGCCTGTTTGATATGGGAGACAAACAAGCCAGCATCAACGCCCCCGCGTTGCCGGAAATAGGTGAATGGGATGAAAAACAGCTTTTAATTTTTGAAAAGGAGGCCCTTGGGTTTTATTTGTCCGGTCATCCCTTGACACGCTATGAGGAAGTATTGGACAAATTCACCAATGCCAATGCCATATCCATCAAGGAACTCAAGGATGGGGGAAACGTACGCATTGGCGGGCTTGTGCGGAACACCAAAAACATAAAAACCAAAAAAGGGGAATTGATGGCATTTGTGACCATCGAGGACCTGCACGGAGCGGTGGAGGTTATCGTCTTTTCCCGGGTGTTTTCCGATGTGAGGGATTTGCTCCAGGAGGATCGTCCTGTGCTCGTTCAAGGCCAGGTACAAAAGGATGAAAAATCTGTTAAAATACTGGCGGATACGGTAATTCCGATAGATAAGGCCGAGGAAACCTGGACCGCGAGTGTCCATTTTAATTTGGAATTAAGCCGCACCGATCGGGAAGGGCTGGAAAATTTGCATGCCATACTCAAAAGACATTCCGGACGGTGCCCGGCATTTCTGCATTTACGAAGTCCGGATAATACGGACGCCGTCATTGCCCTACCGGAAGGGTTCAAATTAAGAGCGGGGGGGGCTCTGACGCGGGAAGTAAACGGCTTTCTGGGTTATCATGCCGTGGAAACACGTTGCAGTACGGCGCCCGCCTCGGTGGTGCCGAACGGGGGCAACGGCCGCGGAAAATTTCGAAACTAAATAACCATTCAAGCAGTAAACCATTCAACGAAGTTTCAACTAAAGAGGAACGCATTTCATGGCGGCATCGGCAACTAAGGTTTACGCAATTCTATTGGCCGGGGGAACCGGAACACGATTGTGGCCCGTCTCCCGACAGCTCTATCCAAAGCAGCTGGTTAAATTCATCGGGGATGATTCCCTCGTGCAGAGCACCGTCAAGCGCTTATCGCCGGTGCTGGATACGGAACATGTCAGAATCGTATGCGGCGAGCAACATTTTCATGAGACGACCCGACATATGCAGGATATCGGTCTGCAGGCCGATGGTAAGATCATCTGTGAGCCCAGCGGGCGCAACACGGCCCCGGCGATACTACTAGCGGTATTACATATTTTGAGTGAGGAAGAAGATGCCGTGCTATGTGTATTTCCGGCTGATCACGTCATCGGAAATATCGCGCAGTTTCATGAGCGCTTGGCGGCCGCCATCCGCCTGGCGGATCAAGACTTCATCGTTACCTTCGGTATTCAGCCTCATTATGCCGAGACCGGTTACGGTTATGTCGAAGGGGGTACTGCCGTTTCCGGAGGTGGCTTGCGCGTCAAGCGATTTGTTGAAAAACCGGACAAAAAGACCGCCCAACAATACATCAAGGCCGGGAATTTTTTCTGGAACAGCGGGATGTTTGCATTCAAGGCATCCGTCATTATGGATGAATTTCGTACCTGGCAACCGGACCTTCTCGAAAAAATGAATACGATTTTCGACCCGGATCACCCCATCACCAAAGCGGAATATGACCGCCTGCCGGATATCTCCATCGATTATGCCGTCATGGAAAAAACCACCCGGGGCGTGGTTCTGCCTTCCGATTTCGGGTGGAGCGATATTGGATCCTGGAAATCTTTATATGATTTTTTGCCCAAAGACGCCGATCTCAATGTTATCGACGGCGATGTGATTGCCAATGACACCCGGGGCTGTTTCATTCTGGGAAGCGATCGTCTGATTGCGGTCAATCAGCTTAAAGATGCGGTGGTGGTCGAAACGCCGGATTCCATATTTGTCTCCGACCTCGATCACAGCCGCGATGTTAAATCGATTGTCACCCGCCTGAAGGAGACAGGCAGAAAAGAATATCATCAACACCGGACCGTCTATTATCCCTGGGGAAGTCGAACATGGCTCGAACAAAAAGAGGATTTCACGGTTGCGAGGCTGATGATTTATCCAGCATCAAACCTGCAGACGGAAGTGGATGCCTCTGCCGTCATGCACCTGGTGGCAGTAAGAGGCACGGCCAGGGTCAGCGCTGATGGACCGTCACTCAATTTAGACCAGGGAATGTCGAAGGTCATCACGGGAAAAAGCATGGTGACGGTTGAAAATACGGGAAATCAGGCCATTTGTCTGATTCAGGTTTTGAGTAAGGGGGCTGATTAGCCACCCCGATGAAATAGAAAAGAATCAACATTTCATTGGGCAGGCAGACCCACACGGACGCACACGGACAGATAGACTTAAAGCGGGGAAGTGAGGAAGTTGGGATAATCCTCTATGAAATTAGCCACAGTTCGACCCGGACGATTAAGCTCAAGTCTCAAAGCAGAAAAAATTACCACTGAGATCGCGGAGAAAGCAGAGAAAAGATATGAAACTAAAGGAAATTCGTCACAGACTCACACCGACGGATACGGACAATTAGCCTTGAGCCTATTTGCCTAAAACCTATGACCATAAACGAAGCGCTCCTCAGACAGCCGGATGCTATTAAACTGGGGCCGTCTCAAATTGCTTGCCGAATAAACTCCGGGAACATACGCACCCGGTCCACTTCCTTTTTAGAATAAACAACTGGCTCCAAATCTTTAGCCAAGCGACTGAAATCCAGTTGAGCATTCCGCAAAATCAATCTATCACGTAACTCTTTTTTATTTCGGACAGACATTTTTCGATTCAAATAATCAAAATTAATTCCGGATTTTCCCAGCAGGAAAACAACATCGAAAAAGTCGCGGCCCATAGCCTGTGAACCGTTCCATACTAACGCGGCTCAGCATCCCTTCCCTGTTTATCCGCAGGGAAGCAAAATCATCAGCGGTTCGAACCGCGGGGTTTATGTATAAATAATCCAGGATCGCCTTTTCCACGAAAGCCATTTTTATACCACCGGCCAGCACCAAATATCCAAAATACAATGACGATTTGATTGTTCTGTATGAAAACCTTGCCATAGGTGCTTCAAACAGGTACGTACGTCTGGTCGATGCTGAGGTTATCATGTAGATGCTTTCCGGAATCAACCGGTAATAGGACAAGGCGGTCTCAAAGGAAATGTAGGATGGCTTGTAAATTTTATTCGCAATTGCCAGCAGCGTGCCTTCATCGATGTCTAAATCGGAGAAGAGGTAATAACCCTTAATTATTTTTCTGATTCATGTTAAATTAAACATTAATACGAAATATATTATATATTCTTTTACCAGCCAAGGATAATTTTAACGTATATTTCACCCCGGTACGATAGTTCCTACCTACCCCAGATAAACAGGCTTCGCGTTTAACAGGGCAGGCGGGGAATGTGAAGTAAAAGAAGCTGGGAGGGCTGACAGCAATTAATCGTTCAGAGCTCGGGGCAGGGGGTTAAGGATCCAGAATTAGGGATTGTGTAAAAAATAGGAAAGGGGTTTAATTCAGGAATTGAGGGATTTGGGGATTGAAGAAGCTTATCGATGACCTTTATAATAACCGTAGTATCTATCCGCCAAAGCGCCCGTCTGACGGTTCAATACAAAGCCGAGGAATTTTTCCTGGGGCAGCATTTCGAGGGCTTTTTTGACATCTTTGATTGAGGTGCGTCCTTCTTCGACCACCATAATGATGCTGTCAATATAGTGCGCCAGTGCGATGGCATCATCGCCGATGAGAAGCGGCGCCGTATCGAAAATTACATAACGGTCCTCGTAGCGGGATTTCATCTCCTGAATCAGGATCTTCATCTGGGGCGAGCCGATCAGTTCGGAGCTGTTGTCCAGCGTCTGTCCACCGGAGATAAGGGTTAGTTTATCAACACCCGGCCAGATTATGAGCTCTTCAAGGGGCTGGCCCTTCAATAGGTAGTTCATCAAGCCCGAATCGCTTTGAAATCCCAGAAGCTTGTGGACATTCTGATGACGCAAATCACAGTCAACCAGCAAAACCGTCTGATTGTAGACCTTTGAGAACGTCAGCGCAAGGTTGATAGCGGTCAGGGTTTTGCCTTCGGCGGGCCGGGGGCTGGTGATCATCACCGTGTTCCACCCCTCCTCCCTGGTAATCAGCTGGATTTTGGTCCGTAATACCTTGTAACAATCTATTTCAGGCGAATTCGGCTCGATGCAAACGCAGCGGTTGTCTAAAACGGTGTTTCTGTTCAAGGCGATACGCGTGGATTTGGAGTATAAGGGGGGACGCCATTCTTTTGGGGGTTTTATTTCTTTTATTTTTTTATTTTCAACCAGACTGGCTGGAACCAGCCCTTCGCGGGCCAGTTTGGCCCTATCCAGTGCCTTCCTCAGTTTCATGAATCACTCCGTTCTAAATAAGCAGCCGCCGCATCAGCTTGGCCCAGAAGATATTCAGATCCATCACCATAAAGTGAAATACCGCAATGCCCGCCACGATGATCCCGATGGTTCCAGTGGCCAGGGCAAGCCGTTTCCAGCGCCTGCGGACAAGGTCTTTTTGGGTGATGATCGGCGGAATGCCGGCCAGCACCGGAAACTTGGTGGCCAGCTCCAATTGGTCGGGGTTGCGCACGGCATCGTCACTGAATTCCCTTATCGCGGCAAAACCGATACCGGCACCGATTCCCAGCACCAGACCGATCAACATGATAGCCAGCCGGTTGGGCTTGAACGGTTTTTGGGGCAGCCGGGCGGGGTCGATCAGGGTGAAGCGCTCGCCTTTTTGTTCCTTTTCGAGCCCCTGGGCCACCCCGGCTTCCATATGTTTGCGCATCAAATCATCGAATTTGGCCTGGGTATTGTTGCGTTCTGCTAAAAGGGCGTTGTAAGCTTCTTCGACGTCAGGCGTTGCGGCGATACGACGGCGAAATTCCGTGGCAGAAAGATCCAATTCTTTTATCTGATGTTGTATCAGTTTAATGTCCGCTTGGGCGTTGGTTAATTGGGCTGCCAGGTTGATGTAGGCCGGGTTGTCAGGCGGTTTCTTGTTGGCTTTGCGAGTGGCTCCGGCCGCAGTCAACTGTTTTTCAAGATCTTTAATTTCAGCGCGGGCTTTCCTTACGTCCGGGTATTCATCGGAGAACGTCTTGGTCAGGTGCACCAGCTCGACTTTGAGTTCCTCCAACCTTCGCTGGCTGACCATGTCTTCTTCTGTTTCGAGGTATGGTTCGATGCCCGCAAGCTGGGACTGGTAATATATTTTCCTTTCATTCAGGTTACGCAACTGTTCCTTTGCCAGCGTCTCTTCTCTCTCAATTCTATCCAAACTCTGCAAATTGAGCTGCAGCAGTTCCGGAAGCTCATTGATATGCTCATTTTTAAACTTGGCGACCCGAGCTTCCAAATCGGCCAGTTTGTCTTTGATCTTTTCCATCTCGGATTCGAGAAAGGCTGCCGTTTCTTTGGCTTGTGTTTCGCGGACCTGGAGGTTTTCCGATAAAAACAAAGAGGTCAGAACATTGGCAACCTGCTGAACGGTATTTGGATTTTTTCCCTGATATGAAAGGGTGAAGGCGATGGTGGCTGCCGAGGGTCTCCCCGTTCTGCGATCGACCACCTCCGTGCTGACCGGTTCCAGGACGGTATCCTCTTTCATTTTTTCAACGATTTCCTCGGAGGTCAGCTTGTCTCGCAATTCCGGGTAAAGATCAAAGCGCTGGATAATTTCAGAAAGCTTGGTAAAGCTCATCATCCGCTGGTTGATGGATTGAAGGCGTTGCTCGACATAGCTGGTTACCATGGTCATCACAAAATCCGCCGGAATGTCCTGTTCCTCGATCAAAATAGTGGAGGTTGACATGTAGATAGACGGCAGGGCCAGGGCAACCACAACTGCAATCAGAAAAACAATCACAGCCGGTAGCAGCAGGCTCCACTTGCGGCGCTTGAGGATTTGAATATAATCCATGGGCGCCATCGGCGCGGTTTCCATTA
>JARFPZ010000265.1 GCA_029288035.1 Desulfosarcina sp. | reverse complement strand
TGGAAGCGGACCGGACCGCGGTAGTTGTCGCCAAATCGGGTGTGCAATGCACAGGCGGAATCAGGGCGCGACCAGGAGGTTGCAATAGCGCCGTGGCCCTTTGGAAAACAGGTGACTTCCGCCGGAATATAATCCAGGGGTGCCAGGGCTGCGTCTTTGTCCACCAGGTCGTCTTTTTCCGCATAGCACATCAGAAACGAAATCTTTTTTTCCTGCAGACGCTTGAAATTCAGCTTACGATCAAACAGTTTGAAGGGCAGGTTGCCCTGGTCATCCACCGGTACGGTATAAGAATCAAAACTCATTTTGGTTATCGCTTCGGGCAGATCATTGCGATCGTAAATTAACCAATTGTTGATGGCGGCGGCTGTTTTGCTGATTTTTGCCGGGCTACGGTTACCGTTGTCAAAAATTTTCAAATCGCGATAGAGCGTATACAGCGGCGCTTCATTTTCCATACTTTTCAGCTTGTATACCCAGCTCATGACCTTGCCGTCCACAACGCGGTTGCCGTTGGGCAGTGGTTTGACGGCATAGCCAAGGTCTCTGAAGCGTGGCGGCAGGTGCTGCATATACTCGACCAGTGCCTTGCTGCGGGTGCCGTCCATGGGTGCCACGCAGTTGATCAAGGTATCCACCAGGCCGTCCAGTTTTCCGGAAAGCAGGGCGGTTATTGCTAGGAATCCGCCCTGGCAGAAGCCGTTCAGGGTGACGGGCCGTCCGTGTCTCTTTTTAATGATTTCACAAAACGTACGGGTATCCAGTGCGTCTTGTTCCCCGGTCAGGGTCTGAACGGCCGGGGTCGCATCGATATCTTTGAGAATGCGAATGTAGGTTGGGATGCCCAGGTTGGCGTAGGCATGAACGTAGCTTTTACCTTCACCCGGTAAAAAGGCCAGAATGTTGGGCCCCAAAACATAGGGTGGCAGAATCAAAACCGGCTTGCCGTTTTCTCTGACACTCTCGGTGTTGTTCGGCAACACCTGATAAATCAGGTAGCGATCCGTTTCACCGGCTTTGACGTAACCGTCTTTATCGAAATGGAAGCCGTATTCGGGTTTTATGGCGCGAATGGCTTTCGGATATGCGTAAAGAAGGGTTTCCAGCAACCGGGCCTCATTTTCGGTAAAATCGACAATTGTCTCGCCGTCACGCTTGTAGACGGTATTCAGCCAGGCCTGAACGGCATCATTGGCCCTGGCGCCATGATACTCGAGCATGGCATTCATACCGCTTTGGAAACCTTTTCCGCCCACTTGCAGGTTGAATTGCAAAAGTTCAAAATAATCCCGCATACTATCGGCCGTGGGATGACGCAGGAGTTTCTCTTGTTCCGTGGATAAGAAGGCCTCCAGAGCGGTCCAAAAAGGCTGCATGAAATCCTGGTGATACTTGGCAAGGACACTGCTGTAAGCTACAACGCTGCGCATTTGCGCTGCAGCCAGTTGCAGGGCCGTGCGATTGTACTCCGGGAGGTCGTACCAAAATTTATACGTCGTATCAGCTTCTTGCGCGCTCATTAGTCATCTCCTGCATCATTCTGGTTGCCATCAGCGTGGCATTACTCGGATTTTGCGCTTGCAAAAAATTCATCCACCTTTTTATAGTTTTCATCAGCGGTTTTTTTGAAGTCTTCGCATCCTTTTTTATAGGCACCGACCCAGTCCCGAATGAGCTTTTTGCCTTCTTCCGGCATCCAGGCAGCTTGCTCTAAAAAGGTGTTGACCATTTTCTCATTTTGCTCCTGAATAGTCAACATAGCACTAAAACTGTTGTCATAGGCGGTTTTATTAAAGTCCAGCATTTGTTTGAGCATAAAATTTGGGTCCATTTTTTGTCTCCTTTAATTTGTTTTGCAATTGTTTCTGTGAACATGCTATGAATATAGCATCTGAAGTGAATCCGGCCGGTTCCGAACTTGAGCGTAATATAATCGATTTCAAAGACCTGTCAAGTAAAATTTTTTTGCATTGCACAAAAAACGATGGGGGAAAACGACGGCCAGGACTGGCCTGTGATCTTATTAACCTTCTAAAATAATTAATAAAAAAAATATATTAGCTGATAGAAAAAAGTTCATATATTATGTTGCAGCAAGACACAACGGGGGATAAATCAAGAGTGGGATGAAAACATGATAGTACTGAAAAAATATGCCAATCGGCGGTTGTACGACACCCAAAAGAGCGCCTATGTGACCTTGAACGAGGTGGCCGACAGCATCCGCCAGGGACAGACGATTAAAGCGATTGACGCCAAAACCAAGGAGGACGTCACGGCCTTCGTACTGACCCAAATCATTTTGGAGAAGGCCAAAAATAATAACGCCCTACTGCCGGTGCGCCTGCTGCACACGATTATTCGCTACGGCGAAAATGTCCTGCATGATTTTTTTGAGAACTATCTCGAACAGACGTTCAACGCCTACCTGACATACAGAAGCAAGGTGGATGAGCAGTTTAAAAATTGGCTGGAAGTGGGAGCGGATTTTTCGGAGATGACACAGAAATCGATGCGCCAGCTCAATCCTTTTCAGGCGTTTTTTGACCCATCCCCCAGATCGAAACCACCCTCTGAGGAAAATGAAGAATGAATATTCGTGCTGTTCTTTTGACTCAGTTCTCAATCGATGGGGATTAGTACAAGAAAATATAATTCAGTTGTCGTTGATTGGTTGATTCGTTGATTGGTTAATTGGCTATAAAAATGGATTTATCTCATATCTGCAAAATACTTGGACACTTCTTGTTATAAAAATCGTAACATTCTTAAATTCCAATCATAATTTGCCTAATCAACCCTTCAACCAGTAAACTAGTCGGTCTACAATTGCCATTCAACAGAACACAAATCAAATAAGGAGGATCACCTATGATTGGTAAAACCATCGAAGAAATGAAAGTGGGGGATACGGCCAAATTTTCCAAAACGGTTTCTGAATCCGATGTTTATTTATTTGCCGGGGTTACCGGTGATCTCAATCCGGCCCATGTCAGTGAGGAGTTTGCCAAAGATACTTTTTTCAAAACCCGCATCGCACACGGCATGTTGTCGGCCAGCTTTATCTCCACCGTCATCGGCACGATGATGCCGGGCCCGGGATCGGTTTATATGCGCCAGGAAGCCAATTTCCTGGCGCCGGTCAAATTCGGTGATACCATCACCGCGATTGTCGAGGTGGCGGAAATCATTGCCGACAAAAAAAGAGTTCGTCTTAAAACTTACTGTATCAATCAAGAGAAAACCGTTGTTGTCGATGGTGAAGCTCTGGTAAGCCCGCCGCGCGCGCCAAAAAATGATTGAAGATTGAAAATTGAAGATTTTTGGAGGTCACCCATGAATCAGAAAGGAAGTGAAGCCGAAAGAAGAAATCACCATCCATTGCTTTCCGGTTTGCCGGCGGCGCGAGCAAAAAAAGGAACGGGTGATCGGGGGTCACTGGGGCCTGGTTCCCAGGCTTCAGAGGCTGGCGATCGAAAATAAAATTATCGCCTACAATCTGCCCCAAGGTGTGATCTCTCACATGTACCGCGACATTGCGGCCCACAAACCCAGAACAATTACAACGGTCGGTTTGGGAACCTTTGTCGATCCGCGCAATGGCGGCGGAAAGATCAATGAACAGACCACCGAAGATATCGCAGAGCTCATCAGTTTTGATGGTCAGGAGTATCTGGCCCATAAAACCCTTCCGATAAATGTCGCCATTTTACGGGGAACCACCGCAGCATACGGACGGCAATGTCACCATGGAAGAGGAAGTCCTGACGCTCGAGCCTCTCGCCATTGCGACCGCAGCGAAAAATTCCGGCGGTTTTGTCGTGGTTCAAGTTGAGCGAATCGCAGATCGAGGCACGCTAAATGCGCGCCAGGTGAAAATACCGGGTATCATGGTGGATTGCGTGGTCGTCTCCCGACCTGAAAACCACTGGCAGACATTTGCCGAAGCATACAACCCCTCCTTCAGCAGCGAGGTGAAAGTCCCCATGCACTCTATTGAACCGATGGCGATGGGACCCCGAAAAGTCATCGCCAGACGGGCGGCATTTGAGTTAAAGGCCAACAGTGTCGTGAATTTGGGAATTGGTGTGCCGGAGGGAATCGCCACCATTGCCGCTGAGGAAAAGATCCTGGATTACATTACCCTCACCGCCGAGCCCGGGGTCATCGGCGGCGTTCCGGCCGGAGGACTGAACTTCGGTGCCGCCACCAACACTGAGGCCCTCATCGATCAGCCCAACCAGTTTGATTTTTATGACGGTGGTGGACTGGACATGGCATTTTTAGGACTGGCCCAGGCCGATAAGGCGGGAAATTTAAATGTCAGTAAATTCGGGCCTAAACTGGCCGGTGCCGGCGGATTTATCAATAATGGATTTTAGACCCACGATCAAAGGTTCGCCACACCTGATGGATGCGCGGATCTTCCAGCCGGAACCCATGGGATTGAGTTGACCGGCTGATTAAGTTGATGGTTATTTTCAGTTACAGTAGCCAGAATTTAATCTGACTTAATTTGTTTAGAGCTTAAACATCAAATCGGACATCAACTAAATTTCAAACCTATTTTGAGCATATTAAAAGTTTTACCTTTACTGTGATACCATCTACATATTTGTAGTTTAGCGATTTAGCATATAGTGTCAATATACCTGAAATATGATGATTCCGGAAGGTGCTCTATGGCGGGTAGCCTTAGGCTGGTAGGCTTATATTTTATTAAATTAGAACTAATGAGAAGTTTGTCTGATAGATGTTAGGCTGGCCGGAATATACGTTCACCCATTCGTTCATCTAGTGTAATTTGAAGGATGTATATGCAGATCGTTAGGTGAAGCAATCATCAACCACATCAGGTCCCATCGGAATAACAAAAGAATGAAGGCGGGCAAACTCAAAGCTATAATATCTTTAATATCAATCATAATTGGGGTAATGATTGTTATTTCACCTCCAAAGATACTTTCTTCCTCAGAAGGTGTTGTTGCTGCATTGGTTATTGTAGTAATAACTTTCTGGGTAACAGGCATTATTCCGGAGCATCTAACAGCCATTTTGCTCTTTACTGTAGCAATGCTTTTCTCAATTGCACCAGCAAAAATCGTATTTTCAGGATTTCATTCAGCTGCTTTTTGGCTTGTCTTTGCAGGTCTTGTAGTTGGTATCGGTATCAATGGAACAGGACTTGGAAAACGAGTTGCTGAAAAAGTAGCTACACACCTTAATGGTAGTTACTTGAAATTGATCGGTGGTATAGTTTTTGCCGGGTTAGCATTTGGGTTTTTGATGCCTTCTGCGATGGGGCGCGTAGTACTATTAGTACCCATTGCCCTTTCAATATCAAAGCACTTTGGATTTAAAAAAGGCTCAAATGGATTTGATGGTGTAGTTTTAGCTGTCGTCTTAGGTTCATTTATTCCGGCCTTTTCTATACTACCTGCAAATGTTCCAAATATGATACTGGTAGGCATGACAGAATCACTATATCAGTACTCACCCTTGTATGGTGAATATTTACTACTACACTTTCCTATTCTCGGATTTTTAAAAGCAATAATAATTACAGCATTAATAGTATGGTTGTATCCAGATAAACCGATCATGGATAAAAGTAACTCCGTGGGACACTCAGGAGCTATGTCTGAAAAGGAAACAGCGCTGTCCGTTGTTTTAACGATACTTATAGTTTTATGGATGATTGACTTTATTCACCATATTTCACCTGCATGGATTGCGTTGGCTGGGGCAGTTTTTTTACTACTCCCAAAGATAGAAATAGTCAGCAAACAGCAATTTGCTGAAAAAATGAATTATGGGTCCTTAATCTTTATTGCTGGAATATTGAGTTTGGGTAGCATGATAAATTATTCTGGCTTGGGAAGTTCAGTGGCAAAATATTTTGTCTCATATTTGCCATTGAATCCAAACACACCATTTGTAAACTATGTGTCTCTTAGTCTTTCCTCAATGTTCACTGGTATTGTTACAACCCTACCGGGTGTTCCGGCAGTTCTGACGCCGTTAACAAATGATTTATCGCTCGCTTCGGGATTTTCTGTTAGATCAGTTTTTATGACTCAAGTGATTGGGATTTCAACACCAATTTTTCCTTATCAAGCGCCTCCTTTACTTATTGGTATGCAGTTGGCGCAAGTAAAATTAATTGAACCAATAAAGGTGTGTTTATATTTAGCCGTAATTTCTATCCTGTTATTGTTACCACTAAATTATCTATGGTGGAACCTGTTGGGGTGGCTTTAGAAAATGCTATGCCTTCAACAATGCTGGTATCGGTGTTGGTGGACCATTACATGAATCTACAGAAGAGGATTGGGATCGTGTAGTTGATATCAATCTCAAAGGCACTTGGCTCTGCATGAAATACCAGATTAGACAGATGCTTAAACAAGGTAGTGGAGCTATTGTTAATAACTCCTCAGGGGCAGGGTTGACTGGTTATAGTTGCAGCCCATTATATTCGGCCAGTAAGCATGGGGTGATCGGTTTATCCAAGTCTGCGGTTCTGCAATATATCACCAATTCATCCATTCCTTACGCCTCGGGTTCAAGGGAAATTTTATATTTTTTCATCTTTTTATACAAAAGTGTCCGGTGGATGCCCAGTATTTTGGCCGCCCGGACCTTGTTGTGGTTGGCTTCCTTCAGGGCATAGCGGATCGCTTCTTTTTCCGCCATGGCCTGTACCTCTCTGATTGAGGTTTGATTTTTTTGGGGGGGCTTTTTTTGAGTACGATGCAAATAAAAGGGAAGATCCACCAATCGTATAGTGTCGGTCTCAATAGACGATAGGGTTCTTTCCAGTACGTTTAAAAGTTCCCTCACATTGCCGGGCCAGTCATGACGCATGAGGGCCTTCTTGGCCTCCGCACCTATATTAATCTCCGGAAGTACGGCTTCCTGGGCCATTTGATGCATGAAGTGCCGGGCCAGAGGAATTATATCGTTTCTGCGTTCCCGTAGCGGTGGGATTTGCAGCGGTATAACATTCAGACGATAATAGAGATCTTTGCGGAACCGGCCGTCAGACAACATTTTTTCTAGGTTCTGATTGGTGGCGGCAATCACCCGAAAATCGGATCGAATCATTCTAGTTCCGCCAACGCGTTCAAATTCTTTCTCTTCCACGACTCGCAGCAATTTAGGCTGCATTTCCAGGGGTAGGTCTCCAATTTCATCTAAAAATACGGTCCCATGATTTGCAATCTCAAATTTTCCGGGTTTACCTTCCGCTTTCGCACCGGTAAATGCACCTTTATCATATCCAAAAAGCTCCGATTCAAGTAAATCCTTGGGGATCGCTGAGCAATTAATTCGCACGAAAGGATACAGTTTTCGAGGGCTGGCGTGATGGATGGCTTGGGCAAAAAGCTCCTTACCAGTGCCACTGTCACCGGTTATTAAAACCGGGAATTGATTGGTAGCGGCATTCAGTGCTTCTTTTTTTAATATCGTAATGGCCTGGCTGGTACCGATAATACTGTCAAATGTGTAGCGGGTGGAACGTAGGGTGATCAGCTCTTCCTCGTAAAGTTTGACTTTTGATTCCAGCATTGAAAGTTTATTGGCGAGTTTGCTGACATCTTTTATATCCTTGAACATAACCTGGCCGAAAACCGCGATGACTTTACCATCCTGCCAGATGGGAATACGCTGAACAACCATGTTTTGCCCCTTGATCCACTGGGTTTGGTTGATTTCCGCCTTTCCGGTTTGCGCGACAATG
>JARFPZ010000258.1 GCA_029288035.1 Desulfosarcina sp. | reverse complement strand
TTCCTGGGCGTGATCCAGCGCCTGGATGGCGTCTGCGAGGGTCGCATTTTCTGAGACCGTTGCATACTCGTTTAGCGGGACCATTAATTCTTTGATTGAGACTGTCTTCATAGATCACTCCGATTATATGTTGCCGCCTTTACGAAGCAGTTGCCTGGCTTCAGCTTTTCTGATCCGTTCATCGTGTTCGGCCTTCCTTCGCTTGGCCCGGTCCAGGATGCTTTTCAATTCCTCAAAATCGGCCGGTTTCAGGAGGTAGTCGAAAGCGCCTAGTTTCATCCCCTCTATGGCGGTTTCTGTGGTCCCGTGCCCTGTTAGCAGAATGACTTCAACCAGCGGATATCGGGACTTAATCTCCCTTAATGTCTGAATTCCGTCCATTCCCGGCATTTTTATATCGAGAATGACCACATCGATGGGCGTCGCTTTGAGCTTTTCGAGGCACATGTTGCCGTCATAGGCCGGTGTCACCTTGTCACCCGCATCCTCGAGCCGCATCGACAGCATCTCCACGAAGTCTTTTTCATCGTCAACCAGTAAGATGTTGATGGGAACATGAATCATTATCGCATTCTCCTTATTAAACGATTTATGACTGCAGACCGGTTCCACCATCGTCAAAACGATCTTGATTCGGGATGTAAACACTAAACCGAGACCCTTTTCCCAATTCACTTTCGACCGTTAATGTCCCGCCAAATTTTTCGACGATATCGCGGGTGACAAACAGGCCCAGACCGGTGCCTTCCCCCGGTGATTTGGTGCTGAAGAAAGGCTCGAATATTCTGTCCTGGTTTTCTTTGGGTATCCCGGACCCTGAATCGATGATGTCGAGGGCCGCTCCGGTGCCTCTCGCCGCCAGGCGGACTGTAATTTCACCGTCTTCGTCGGTAGCATGAATGGCATTATTCAACAAGTTGATGAGGACCTGCCGGATTTGATTGGGATCTGACCACAGGGTGCGCATATCTCGGTCCGCTGCGAGGTTCACCCGAATCCCCTTTCTTTCAGCATCCCGACGAATTAGTCGGATGGTCTCTGTGACCAGCGCCGCCATGTCGATCTCCGTCAACACCTGTTCTTTTTTACCAATATCGGCAAGTAATTGGTGCGTGATCGTCCGGGCCCGCCTAACACTGTTCTCGATTTTTTGAAGCGCATTTTCGAAGGCCACCTTGTGTGGTATCTCAGCCATCTCTTTTTTCTGCAACACGGTTTTCAAGTACCCGGCCGACTCGTTGATGATGGCCAACGGATTGTTGATCTCATGGGCCACACCCGCCGCAAGTGTCCCAAGGGCTGCAAGTCTTTCGGTTGCTATCATCTGTTGTTCGATGCGGGCCTTGTATTCCTTAGCCGCTTTCTGCTCTCTGTCCGAAATGATTTTATCGTATGCTTGAGCGATTTTCCCCAATAGATGGTCAAATTCCACCGGTTTGGTTAGGTAATCAAACGCACCGGATTTAATTCCGGCGACGCCATCTTGTGTGTTGGCGTTGCCCGTCAGCAGGATGACTTCGGTTTCAAGATGGTGCTTTTTGATACGAAACAATGCATCGATGCCGTTTATTCCAGGCATCATGACATCCATCACGACGACATCCACCGGATTTTTTGACAACATTGTAAGGCATGTCTCTCCATCAGCGGCTTGAAGTGAATGGATTCCTCTCTTCAGCAGTCTTTTGGCCAATGTACGCCGAAACTCGGTTTCGTCATCAACCAGGAGCAACTGGATCTGTTTTAAAGTGTCAGTATCCACAGCGGTATCCTCGAAAACGGTTTAATTCTCCTATACGAGTCCTATAATTTTCCACCATACGGCTGCAACGATGACCAAAAGGATTAGCAGAACGGGTGTGGCCACCAGGCCGGCACGGGTGATGTCGGCGGCCTTGAACTCCTTGAAGCTGTATGCGATCGCATTGGGCGGACAACCAATGACCAGCAGCATGGCAAAGGAAGTTGCAGTCCCCATGCACAGGGCCAACACTCTGGGATCCACTCCCTCCAGTTGTGCCATCGGTATGACGATGGGTAAAATCAGAGCCGCCGCCGCCACATTGGCCATGGCGTTGGTCACCAGTGCCCCGAAAACGGCCACACCACCGAAGAGCAAAAGCCACCCGCCACCCTCAATGAGGGGAAAAAATAGGTTGGCGAAATAGGTTGCTGCTCCCGATTCCCCCATCGCTAATCCTAATGAAATGCCGCCACCAAAAATGAACAGCGCGGTCCCCCATTCTAAGTTTTCGTGGACGTCATCCCATTTCAAGATTCCGGCAAGTACCAGAGCGGCGACCCCCACCATACCGGTCACCGAATAGTGCAGACCATGAATTTCCTTGGTCAACCATAATATAAAGCAGATCACAATGATGAGAAGCGTCACGATCTCTTTTTGGGACCATGGGGGGACCTCGTCATCAAATTTTGGTAGTTTTATCGCGGGATCTGGACGAAAGACCAGATAGACCACTCCCACTGCAGCCGGTACGGTAACGATGGCCATCGGCATTGCGTATTTGATCCAATCCATGAAGGATATCTCAATGCCCGTGAACTCCTTCAAAAAAGCTGCCGAAACCATCGTTCGACCCCCACCGACCAGCGTTCCCATGCCACCGCATGAGCAGGCGAACGCCAGTGAAATCAGCATAAATTTCGCTGTTCGAGAGTGAGGCTCGATACCGGCACTGCGCATGAGTGGCAGCATCGTGACAATGCCGATGGATACCGCCGCCGCGTCATGCATGAAAGATGAGGCCAGCCCCAGCCCAACGCTGATAATGAAGGTGAACTTCGTCACGCTGGTGCCTGCTTTGGCCACGATGAAATGCCCCAGCCGCTTGGTGATTCCAGCCTTGTCCAGCGCAATGGCAAATATTAGGCAACACATGATGAAGACAACGACCGGATGCATGTACGGTGCCCACGCAGTTTTGACGTCTACGATCTGCATCACCACCAGGAGGACCCCAATCAGTATGGCAGTGATCTCCAACGGAATCGGTTCCAACATAAACAAGAAAATCAACACCGCCAATACGGCCAGAAATCGTTGTGCCTTGGGTGAGAGCCCATCCTGATCTACCACTTCGACGCCCTTGCTTGGATGCACGGACGCCTGCTGTCGCAGATAGGCACCCAGCGGCTGCGCTTGTTTGTCCGCCTTGGCATGAACGACATAAACACCTGGATCAGAATCAGCATCGGGTATGATAGTGAAACGGTCGCTGACCGTTTGGTAAAAAGAGCGATCATTATCACCGATGATTTTGAAAGTCGACCCGTCGGGTCTTGGTAGTGCCAAGACAACAGCTCCCAGCAAAAACGCCATGCACAGCTGGAACCCTCTATACTTAAGGATCATAGTCATCTATTCATCTCCGCTCGATTGTCGTCATGACGGAAGGAGTACAAAACGTGGAACCAAAATCGATGTTTTGTTGGTCTCAACTGTACCACACGTCATAGCGCCGGTCGTTTATCGTACGCTTCCATGATTTTCTGGATCAACTCATCTAACTCGCACGGCTTCGTCAGGTAGTCGTAAGCACCTTGACGAATCCCTTCATGGGCTGCCTCCGCAGAGCCGTGTCCGGTGAGCATGATCACAACCAGCTCAGGAGCCATCTTTTTGAGGATCTTGAGGACTTCGATACCGTCTATGTCCGTCATTTTAAGATCTAAAATAGCGACATCGAAACCACGCTGCCGCAGAATCTGAAAAGCTTCAGAACCACTATTGGCCTTACCAACGTCGAATCCACGCTTGGACAGCCGATTAGACAATACGTTTACGTAGTCACGTTCGTCATCGATAAGCAGTACGCTTACGGGCAAATTGCGGGAATCTTTCACTGTCGGCATCCCAAACCCCCTGATTTTTTCATTTACCTAAGGCCGCCGCAAGGTGATCGCTTGCATTCGGGCTTCCATGATTTTCTCTTCCTGGTCACGTTTTCGCTTAGCCGCCTCATTTACTTTTACTATCAACTGGTCCATATCGCAGGGTTTCATGAGATAATCGAAAGCGCCCATTTTCATTCCTTCGATGCCGGTCTCAACAGTGGCATGTCCTGTGAGCATAATCACTTCAACTAAAGGAAATTTGCTTTTAATTTCTTTAAGCGCCGTCATTCCGTCCATGTTCGGCATTTTGATGTCCAAAATGACCACTTCGATGCCGCTGTTTTTTTCTAAACAATCCTGCGCCTCCAAACCGTCATAGGCTGGGATAACCTCAATTTCTCGCTTTTTCAGACGTTTCATCATGGTTTCGACAAACGGTTTTTCATCGTCAACCAACAGTATCTTTACAACGCTCATAATACCTTCCTCCATGTCTACCGCAAATAGCCGGCGTCATTGGTGGACGAACCACCGATTGGTGATGGTTGCTCTTAAAGCTGCTGAGCATCCGAATTAACTAATAATTATTGACTTTTATTATTGCCCATATCTACCTCGGACGACTCTGGCGCTTGTGTAACAGGAAAACGCAACTCAAATGCTGCGCCCTCTCCTTTTGTGCTACGAACGTTAATGTCGCCTCCTATTTTCTTGATGATCCCGTAACAGATGGAAAGTCCTAAACCAGTCCCCTTGCCAACGGGTTTGGTTGTATAAAAGGGATCGAATATGCGCGCCAGATTGGCGTCCGCAATACCCGGCCCATTATCGCTCACCGTTACGATGATATCGTTGCCTGTGCGTTTGGCGCCCAGTGTGATGATGCCGCCAGTTTTTTCCATAGCATCCAGCGCATTATTCACTAGATTCAGGAAAACTTGCTGCATTTCGGTTTCGGAGGCGGGAATAAGCGGCAGATTTTCTTCGAAACGGGTCCTGATTTCGACATTGCTATACTTCGCACGCTGAGATGAAAGATAGGCAATTTCTTTAAGCAGATCGGTTATCGATATTTCAACGATCCGCGTGTCGGTTTTACGAGCGAAACTCAGCAGTTTGTGTGTAATTTCCTTGCACCGTCTGCCCTGGGTTCTAATCTGAGCTAATGCCCTGTATAATTCTTTTTCGTTTTCGCTTCCAGTGAGATCCTCTTCCTCCAGCAGATCTTCGATCCAGCCTGCCTCTTCGATCATGATGGCAACTGGATTATTGATCTCATGTGCGATGCCAGCCGCCAATTCTCCAACTGAGGCCAGTTTGCCGGTCTCAATGACCTGCTGTGACATCATCTCCTCCTTCCTGACAGCCAGTTCTTTTTCCGTATCTGCCTGCGAGATGCGGTTCACGAGGCGATTCGAGACAACCAGACTCGCTACGATAATGCCAAGACCACCAATCAGAATGAAAAACAACACGATTCTCTGGGTTTGCTTCAAGTCTGAAAAGGCGTCAGCAGCATCCTGTTGAATAATCATTATCCAATCACCACCTTTTAGCGGTGCCATGGCGGATATCACTTCGACCTCATCAGGTGAGCTTTTTCTCGTTAGCAGATATGACCGCTCAGCTAATCCGCTTTTTTTACTAAAAAGCGCAATAAGTTCATCTGTATTGACATTGGCGATGGGTTTGGTCTGAAACTGGCCCGCAGAATTCAGTATGAAAGCGAAACCGGTCTCACCGATACGTAAGAATTCGACCAAGTTGTTAAATTCTCCGAAATCGATCGTCGCCCTGAGAATCCACTGCTTGCCACCGCTGTCTTGTCGTACCGATACGATGAAATGGGGCGCACCACGCATCCCTTTGAACACGTCACTGATAAAAAACGGGTTGTTGATAGCCTGCTGAAACCATTGCGCACTGGAATAGTCCACGCCGGTTAGTTCGAACGGCCCGGCATAGGCGATTTGACGGCCCTGATGGTCCACAACGCCCAGGTCAACAAATGACCGATCAAAGGCTCGTTGTAGTTCATTAAATTTCTGATTGAGGATAACTTCATCAGTTAATTCTTCGAACCGATTTGTCTTTGCCAAAAGGCGGATATCCATCAATTTTTCTTCCAGGAATATGTCGATGCTGCGTTTGTGCTTTCTTGTCAGTACGTCAAGGTGATCATAGACCTTCTCTTTGTACGAGACGCGAAACGCATCCAGGATGAAAATGCTGACCAA
>JARFPZ010000243.1 GCA_029288035.1 Desulfosarcina sp. | reverse complement strand
AGTCAGCTAAAATTCTTTTTTTCTCAATTCATAAGCCACCGGCATCGTCGAAGTTTAGATCAATGATCTGTGCGCTCCCGGTAACGGTAGAACCTTTTCAATTCTCACCGGCTGAGCCGGTGGCTTATGAATTGAGTTATTCGTTATTAGTTATTGGTTAATAGAGCCTTTATGTTCATTTAGAGTAATGTTTATGGTTTTCTGTCAATTTTCCAGCTTCCGGTAAAATCGCTTTCTAAATGACTCAAATTCATTCGCCACGATCGCTACCCGCATCTGTTTCATAAAATTGGTAAAATAATGAATATTATGGATCGTGTTTAAACGATAGGCCAGCAGTTCTCTGGCCATGTATAGGTGACGCAGATACGCTCTGGAATAATATCGACAGGTGTAACATTCGCAGCCGGGCGCCGGCGGTTCGGTGTCGTTCTTGTATTGTGCATTGCTGATGTTGATGGTGCCATATTGCGTAAACATCTGTCCGTTTCTAGCATTGCGGGTAGGCAAGACACAGTCGAACATGTCGGCGCCCAGTGCCACAAGTTCAACTATATTTTCAGGCGTCCCGACCCCCATAATATACCTGGGTTTGGTTTGCGGTAAATTCGGCAGTGTGCTGTCAGCCATTTCCAGCATGAGCTCTGCAGGTTCGCCCACACTCAACCCGCCGACGGCATAACCGGGAAAATCGATTTTCATCAACGCCTCTGCGGATTGTTTCCGCAGGTCCTTGTACATACCTCCTTGAACAACGCCGAACAGACCACTGCGACCATTTTTGGTTTCCTGCCAGGCCTGCTTGCATCTTTGTGCCCATTTTTTGGTAATTTCAAGGGCAGCCAGGCTGTCCTCTCTGGTGGCCGGATATTGAATACAATCGTCCAGGCACATGATAATGTCGGCGCCCAGACAATTTTGTATATCGATGACTTTTTCCGGTGTCAACAAATGACTGGATCCGTCAAGATGTGATTGGAAAGTGACGCCTTCATCAGAAATCGTTGCCAGCTTAGCCAGGGAAAACACCTGGAATCCACCGCTATCCGTCAATATGGGTCCATCCCAGTGCATAAACCGATGAAGCCCCGCAAAGCGGCGGATAACCTCACATCCCGGTCTAAGATATAAATGGTATGTATTACCCAAGATAATCTGTGTGCCGGCGGCCATCAGTTCCTCAGGGGATAAGGATTTAACCGATCCCCTGGTCCCCACCGGCATAAACACCGGCGTTTCAACAACACCATGTTCGGTTCGGACCACCCCAGCCCTGGCACGGGATTCGGTTGACTGGGCAATTAATTCAAATGAGAACATGGTCGTGTAGGTGGTTTATGGTCTGTTGTTTTTTGTAACAAAATTTCGCTACTATATTTTTTAGCGTTCTCAAATACTATCCCCATTCAATTCTATTGCATCAATAATTTTCAATTGCAAACCCACCACGGACAACTGGCCACTTACAACCGATATCAAAGAATCAACATCGAATCCCCATAACTGTAAAACCGGTAATTCCTGCGGATGGCTTCCTGGTAGGCATTCAATACCTTCTCCCGGCCGGCAAAGGCCGATACCAACATGAGCAGTGTCGATTGCGGCAAATGGAAATTGGTGATCATCGCATCAACGATCTTGAACAAATGTCCGGGAATAATAAACAAATCACATTTGCCGCTTCCGGATGCCACATATCCATTTGAATTCACTGCATATTCGAGAGTTCGCACGCAGGTCGTGCCGACCGCCACCACCCGTTTGCCGGCATTTTTTGCATTATTTATCGTCTCCGCTGTTTTGGTACAAATCGTAAACGGCTCCGCGTGCATGTGATGCCTGCGAATATCAGCGACCCTTACCGGCAGGAAGGTGCCGTAACCCACATGCAGGGTCAGCGGTACGATCTTGATCCCATCGGCACTCAGTTTGTCAAGAAGTTCTACGGTAAAATGCAGACCTGCGGTTGGCGCCGCAATTGCGCCCCTGGGTCCGGCGTATACCGTCTGGTAGGAAGCTTTATCATCGCAAGGGGCTACCGCACTGTTATTTCTCTTAATATAAGGCGGAAGCGGCACTTGTCCAATCTTCTCCAGCAGTGTTTCAAAATCGCCATTGACATAAAATTTAAGATGATGGGATCCGTTGCAAACATCCAACACCTTGGCTTTCAAACCGCTTGGAAAATAGAGCCAGGTACCGGGTACGGGACGTTTTGAGGCTTTCAACAGACACTTGCACATAAAATTGCCGAATTGATCAACCGTTTTAACACTTTCGGCATAATCGGCTATAAGCACTTCGACCTTACCACCAGTCGCTTTTTTACCCTTCAGACGCACGGGGATAACCGCCGTATCATTGACAACCAGAACATCACCCGGTTTAAAAAAAGCACCAATTTCTTTGAAATGGTGGTGAGATAAAGCACCGGTCTGGCGATTCAGTTGCAAAAGGTTCGAACTGTCCCGTTGTTCCGCCGGTTTCTGTGCAATCAAATCCGGGGGCAAATCATAGTGATAGTCGTTTAAAGAGTACATATGATGGAAGTGCCTACAATTAAAAAGACCTAAATTGCCTAAAGGGTTATAGTTTGGCCACTAAGACCTTAAGTTTTCTCAAAGATTGTGATTTTAAGAAGTGGTTCTGGTTAACGCAACAATTGTGCTAATGAGTTAATAGTACAGGTGTCAGGTTTCGGGTGTCAGGAAAGCGAGTTGCTAAATCCTGAAACCTGAACACTGACACCTGAAATCATCAGTCTTTTGTCATTTGTCATTCATCATTTTTTTCTCAGTTTCTTCCAAAATAGATTAGGCACATCCCGAGCGCCATCAGCACGAATCCGAACCTGCGCAACGAGCTCTCAGGGGTGGTAACAAGTTTTTCTATCCATATCTTCATTTTTTCCGGAAACGCAAAATAAGGTAATCCCTCAACAATCATAACCAATCCAAGGACGCACAGAAAAAATTTCATATCCTTTCCATAACTCCAAAATTCCCTCCGGGGCGCAGGCCCTTAGGGCCGAAGACCAATTAAGGCGAAACCCCTAACTTTAAAGCTGAAAATATTATCCTTTGTACTGGGATTTGTCAAAGTAAAATGATCGCATACCTATTCCTTGTATATGAATGAATTTATGCTTAAATTGACATTATCGTTCTATATGCGAACGCTTATTTGCAGGATTAGCACCTTTAATTTTTTGTAGGTGCCTTTGATATCAGTGCCTCCCGAGAAGCTTTACCGTCAGAGGTCAAGAGACCTGAAATTATCCTTGTCATTGTCACTCATTAATAGCTATAATCACGACTTCCTAAAATATATGGTCGTCTTTAGTTTTCTTAGGACACTCAAATACTACCTTTAAGGGTAAAGGGGCTTGCTATGTCAAAAGCGAAAATCCCTATTGTCAAACGATCGCTGTTTTCCTGGATATTTGCCGACAACATCAAGCTTCAACTCCTGCTTTTATTTATCATTATCGTCATGGTTGCCGCCAGGGTGTTGCCGCTTGAAATGCAAAAACGGATCATTAACGAGGCCATCAATTTAAGAAATATCGATAAACTGCTGGTTTACAGCGGCTTTTATCTGGCTGCAGTGTTTTTTTCCAGTGTCCTCAAATATTTGACCAATATCATCGAGACCCTCATTACTCAGCGCACCACCGCCCGCATGCGCAAAGACCTGTATCATCACATAATAACCTTGCCACTCAATTTTTTTAGAAAAACCCAGCCCGGAACGGTGGTCAATGCGCTGAGCACGGAATTAACGCTGCCGGGTAATTTTATCGGCATGGCGGTGGCGTCACCGGTAACCAACATTTTGACCCTGCTGGCCTTTGCCGGATATCTGTTCTGGCTGAATCCGCTGTTGGCAGCCGTGTCATTGAGCATTTACCCTATTGTGGTTTTTTTGGTGCCCCTGCTTCAAAAAGGCGTTAACAAGGCCAATAAGAAGCGGGTAGATGCTGCCAGGAAATTCTCCGACAGGATCGCGGAATCTATTTCCGGCATCCATGAAATCCACGGCAACGGCGCTTACCGCATAGAGAACCGTAAATTTGATGCCCTGGTGGACAGATTGTTGAAAATAAGGATTGTTTGGAGTCTATACCGATTCGCTGTTAAAACATCTAATGGTTTTTTTACCAGTTTAGGCCCTTTTTTGGTGTTTCTTTTGGGCGGCTATTTGGCCATCAAAGGCCGGCTGGAACTGGGTGCCCTGGTTGCTTTTCTGTCGGCCCAGGAAAAGCTGTTTGACCCATGGAAAGATCTCATAGAATTTTATCAGGTCTATCAGGACGGTCGCACCAATTACGATAAAACCATGCAATATTTTGATATTGAGTCCGAGCATGAGATTGAGCCCAAGGACCGCGAACCCCTGCAACTGCAAAACAGCGTGGAAGTAAAGGATTTGTCCTTCACAACCGACACCGGTATTAATCTGTTGGATGGGATCAATGTGTCCTTAAAACCGGGTGAGCATCTGGCTCTGGTGGGTTTTTCCGGCAGCGGCAAAAGCACATTGGCACTGTGTATCGCCCAGCTGTATAAATACACCGGTGGCACTATCATGATCGGAGACCGCGAAGTTTCCAAGCTTACCAAGAAAGATATGACAAACAATATCGGCTTCGTGGCTCAGAGTCCCTTTATTTTCGACGGCACTATCGAGGAAAATATTCTCTATTCTACCATGGCACGGATCGACGACAACGGTAAGGGAGGAAATGGTGAAATGCCGACCCTCGATGATATTATCGCCGTCCTTCACCAAACCGGTATTTTCGCAGACGTATTGCGTTTTGGTCTGAATGCGATTTTAACTCACGATCAAAATGAAGAATTGGTAGAAATGATCATTCGGGTTCGCAAGAACTTCCAGCAGGATTTCGGTCAGGAGCTGGCGGATTACGTCGAATTTTTTGATGAAAACGAATATCTATACTACTCCAGTATCTCTGAAAATCTGATATTCGGTGCCGCCGACAAAAATGAATTTTCAGATACGAATCTGTCGCGGAATGAATATTTTCTCAATTTTCTGAACACAGCGGATTTGACCAGGCCCCTATTAAGTATAGGGGCTAATCTGTGCCGACAGACCGTGGATATTCTGGGAAATTTGCCACCGGACGCTATGTTTTTCGAACAAAGCCCGATTGACGCAGACGAGCTGGAAGAATATAAAATTCTCGTGGCCCATCTGAGTAAAAAGAAGCTGCATGAAATGCCCGCTGAAGATCGGCAAAAGCTTCTGGAATTGGCCCTGCGGTTTACGCCCGGTGTTCACAAAATGGTGGCACTGCCGGAAATGCTCGAGACGCTGATACTTGAGGGTCGCGCCTTGTTCCGTGAAAAAATTACCAAAGACGATCCGGAAGCG
>JARFPZ010000242.1 GCA_029288035.1 Desulfosarcina sp. | reverse complement strand
TCTTTAGGGTGCTTTTGGTTGCTATGGAATTTAACAATGGCATTGAGATGGATTTTGAAAAGCTGACGCTTTTCAAAACCACTCATGCCCAACGTCGGTGCTGCTGTTCAGATAATTAGATATTGACAAGGGCGTATTCAGGTTGTATTTTGGTGGTATGAAAATCATGACATCTATAACACTATCAAACGATGTTCTTAAAGCTATCGATCTGTATATCGGTGAGTACAGAAGCCGATCTGAATTCATTGAAACTGCGGCACGGAAATTTATTGCCCAGTTGGCACGAAAAGAGGCCGAACGGAAGGATCTTGAACTAATAAATAGGCATTCAGATTCTCTCAATGCTGAAGCAGAAGATGTGCTCACTTATCAGGTCCCGCTATGAGACGTGGTGAGTTGTATAGAGTCAAACGACCATCGTCGCGTGATCCGAAAAAATTTCGAGTATTTGTTATTGTCAGCCGCCAAATCTTAATTGATTCCCGATTCTCGACAGTTATTTGTGCCCCCGTTTACACGACCTACAAAGGCCTTTCAACCCAAGTTGCAATAGGAATCGATGAAGGTCTGAAACATGATAGTAGCATTCACTGCGATGAACTCATCAGCCTGCCGAAATATATGTTGACAGATTACGTTGGCAATCTCCCATCTGAGAAGTTGAATCTTCTTGAAAGAGCACTAAAAATTGCCCTGCAATTAAATGATGAATAGGA
Organism: Desulfosarcina sp.; assembly: GCA_029288035.1. Lineage (GTDB taxonomy): Bacteria > Desulfobacterota > Desulfobacteria > Desulfobacterales > JAFDCJ01 > JAFDCJ01. The sequence goes on along the minus strand of JARFPZ010000242.1, from coordinate 4,357 downwards.
ATACCGAACAACCGTTTGCACTCTGATCGGCGGGATCGTGCGGCTTTAAAAGGTATCCGGTATGCGAAATAATGCACCATTAAACAGGCCGCTGGTTTGCACCGCCGTCAAGTGAAGCGGAGCGTTCGGCGATAGAAGCATAGACCTGAATGCCTCGAACAAGGAGCAAGCCGATGCCATACGTGCATTCCGAAGAATTTCAGATTAGCTATGAAGTAACGTGCCGCGCGGAAGGACCAACACTCCTCTTGGTGCCTGGCATCGGCGAGCAAATTGGCTCTGTTGAGTTCCCAATCGAACAATGTCGGGTACTTGCGAAACGCGGATTTCAAATTGTCAGAATGGAGAATCGCGACAGCGGATTTTCGGTGCCAACTGTCCCAGAAGAGAAGATCAGTCCATATACACTCAAAGATCTAGCCGATGATGCCGCAGCGGTCATTAGCGACGTGGGAACGGGGCCAGTGCATTTGGTCGGTGCGTCGTTAGGCGGGTTTATCGATAGATGGGCAGCCATCCGCCATCCGGTGAAAATCAGAACCTTGGCGGTTGACACACCGAGTGGGACGCAAATTGCCATAATGAAAGATTCAAATGATTAAGGAAACCGAACAAAAAGAATCATCGAGTGTTGATAAGGGGTTGGTTGCAATGTTTCTCAGGATGTCACCTGATGAGCGGCTTCTTGCCAATGATAACATGGTACGTACAATTGTGGAGCTTAGAAATGCCTACAAGCAGCGAAATACCAACCGTATTAGATCTGAGCGCAATACTTGAAGGGCTTTTAAAGGCGGACATAAAATTTATTTTGGTTGGTGGCCTTGCTGCCGTCGTGCAAGGATCCCCCGTCACCACAATGGATGTTGACATTGTCCATAACCGATCTTCCGAAAATATATCCAAGCTGTTTGCGTTTCTCAAATCGATCGACGCAACATACCGCCGACCAGACAACAAGGTGATCGGGCTAAATGAGGAGGATATTTCGGGGATGGGCCATTTTCTCTTTACGACACGATTTGGACCACTTGATGTTTTGGCCTTTATTGAACAGGGAAAAGCTTACGAAGATCTCCTTGAACATACAGTGGAAATTGAGTTTAGGAGCCATATTATTCGGGTTCTTAACCTTAAAACATTGGTTGAGCTCAAGAAAGCATCAAGAGATCCTAAAGACAAACAACGACTGATAGTATTGGAAGAAACATTGAGACAGATGAATGAAGATTAAGGCATTGACTTGGAATTAATAAGGAACAGCGGTGAGAATGACGACGTCCATTAATAATTTCGCCGAACAAAAGCTGACCAAAACTGAACATTTACATATATTGTGAAAGATACAAAATGATATACTATAATAAGGATTAAAAGCATGAAAGAAGAATATTGATATTCAAACCGTCGTCAATCAGCTACTAAAAAGTGATATAAAAATAGCTGAAGTTATGCAATAAATCGCTTTTCAGCGAACAAGGCGGTGCAGTGGACAGCCAGGGCCGTGCCGTTTTGTATAGTATCGGTAGGCTAGTCATTTTCCGTTTTTATTAAATTCATTAGTAGCCTCTGGCTGCCACTGACCTTTTCGTTAGACATATAGAATTAAAGATAAGTTAAGGAGGCATTTATGATATTAATAAGGGTTTGGTGCCTGATGCAGAACCTTTTCAGCTATTGGAAGTGGCAATTTGAAAAGAAAAAAATTGATTAAAACAATTAAGTCAAACGGTTGTGTATTTGTACGCCATGGTGGTAATCATGACTGGTATAAGAATCCTCACTCAGAAAAAAGCCAACCTATCCCAAGGCATACTGAAATAGAAGATAGCCTCGCTAGAAGAATGATGTCACTATACATAAAGTGGGTCCCTCCGGCGTGGTTCCAGATAAAAATGGGCAAAAAAATAATATACACGGGTTTCATTCCAGAGATGAACAAGCATGGCAAAATTGATGTTGCATTACTTCCCATCGGAGGACGAGATTTCACGATGAATTTAACCGAAGCCGTTCAGGCAGCCATTATGATTAAGCCTCTTGTTGCTATTCCCATGCATCGTTTTGAATGCGACCCCCAGGAATTTAGGAAGCAAGTTGAGAAAAAATCTGATATTAAAGTTGCGGCCTTGCAAACAGGAGAAGTCTATCATTTGGAATAACAGCTTAAACAAAAAAGAGGAAAATATGTCAGAAGGAAAAATTGAAAAATTGGCTGTATTAATAGATGCAGACAACGCCCAACCTGCTATTGTTGACGGGCTACTATTGGAAATCGCAAAGTATGGGACAGCTAATGTAAAGAGGATTTACGGTGACTGGACGCTGCCTGGCCTTAAAGGATGGAAGGAAGTTCTTTTACAGTATTCAATCCAACCTATACAACAATTTGGGTACACTTCAGGTAAAAATGCAACCGACAGTGCACTGATAATTGACGCAATGGATTTACTTTACACAGGTAAATTTGACGGTTTTTGTATTGTATCCAGCGATAGCGATTTCACTAAGCTAGCGTCAAGGATAAGGGAAGCCGGTCTTTTTGTGTATGGATTCGGGGAGAAAAAGACCCCTAAAGCATTTGTCTCTGCCTGCGATAAGTTTATTTTCACTGAAGTACTGCGCTCCAAAGATGATTATAGTGAGAAAATAAAACGCGAAACCACCAGCGAACTTAAGAAAGACACGAAACTCGTTAATTTATTAAGGAACGCTGTTGAAGCGTCTTCGGACGATTCTGGTTGGGCTCATCTTGCATCTGTAGGTAGTAACATTGCCAAGCAGGCACCAGAATTTGATCCGCGAAACTATGGTTACAAAAAATTGGGGGAACTCGCATCCGCGACAAAGCTCTTCCAAATCGAAGAAAGGGCTGTCGGCGATGGACCTTCAAAGGCAATTTATTTAAAAGACAAAAGAAAGAAATAATAAAAACGGAGAATAAATTGGCAGATAATGATAAAAACATTCGAAGACCTTCCTGGGATGATTACTTTCTCGAAATTGCCGATTCTGTTTCAAAACGGGCTACATGTGATCGTGGAAAAAGCGGTTGTGTCATCGTCAAGGATAAGCAAATTCTTGTAACAGGGTTTGTAGGGTCACCCGTAGGATTTGCGCACTGCGACGATGTCGGGCACCAAATGAAACGACTTACGCATGAGGATGGTCAGATCACAGAGCACTGCATGCGAACGATTCACGCTGAACAAAATGCTATTTGTCAGGCCGCCCGGCGGGGGATATCAATTGAAGGTGCTACCATTTATACACGCATGACACCCTGCCGGACATGTGCAATGCTGATTATCAATTGTGGTATTAAAAGAGTGACTTGTGAACGAAAATACCATGCCGGAGAGGAATCGGAAAGAATGTTTAAGAAAGCCGGCATAAAATTAGAATTTAAATATGATGGATATCAGCAGTACAAATAAATAATGTCCCTAACTGTAATGACAATTGTCCTGATAGCAGCGCTGCTGCATGCATCCTGGAACTATCTGGTTAAACAAACAGAAGATAAACATATCAGCATGAGCGCCGTTGTGATTGGTCACACGCCTTTTGCGATAGCTGCAATTTTATGCACCCCCTTGCCGGAGCTTAATTCATTACCCTACGTGATTGCAGGGGCCATTTTGCATACAGGTTATCAGTTATTCCTTCTATACTCGTATCGAATCGGCGATTTAAGCCAGGTATACCCTTTGGCACGTGGGGTTGCCCCGCTTTTTGTAGCTGGTGTCTCGGTTCTGTTGCTGGGCGTCAATCTTTCCCAGTTTGAAATGGTCGCGATTGTCATCATTGGGACAGGTATTATGAGTTTGACATTGGTACGGCGAAGTGACGGTTTACGAAATGGTCGGGCGACATCACTGGCGATTATTACGGGGGGATTTATTGCCGCTTATTCGATAGTCGACGGTATAGGGGCACGGGAAGCAGGCACTGCACTTGGGTTTTACGGTAGCCTGTCAATTCTCAACGCCATAATTTTTGCTGCATTCATGAGGTTTATCCGTCCGGGTCTTATAAAAAAAGTGGTTTCTCAAAATTGGCGGCTGGCTTTTAGTGGGGGCTGCGCTTCATTTACAGCCTACGCGCTGGTTATATGGGCCTTTACTTTAGCGCCCATCGCCCTGGTTACGGCTTTGAGAGAAACAAGCATCATATTTGCTTTGCTACTGGGTGTTTTTGTGCTTAAGGAGCGTCTTGATTTGGTAAAATTGATTGCCACGATGCTCACGATGCTTGGGGTCGGGATGTTGCGCGTCAGTCGATGACGCAAATCGCATGAATTACGCTATCTGCGTTCCTCCGACCTTTCTTTGGTCGGCAGGCTGATGTGAAACGT
>JARFPZ010000239.1 GCA_029288035.1 Desulfosarcina sp. | reverse complement strand
TTTTCGATTTGAACGGCAAACTGGCGAAGCTTTGTAGACATCACTGCCAGCATGTTCAGGGCCAGCGAGGGGTTGGCCGAGATCAAATTAACAATTGAAACTCTGAGGAAAAACAACACGCGGGTTTTTTCAATCGCCTGGGCATTGGCCGGAAACTTTTGGCCGGCGAACACCGGTACTTCACCGAACGGCTGGCCGGAACCGAAAATATGCAGAATCTGCTCTTTGCCTTCTGTGGAAAGTTTAAAGACTTTTACGCGGCCTTCAGCAATGACAAAAAAGCCGTTGCCCTCGTCTCCCTCCGAAAAAATAATTTCACCCTTGTTGAATTCTTTTTCAAGAGCGATTTTTCTAATGGCGACCAGCTGATCTTCAGGAAGTCCGTTAAAGAGTGGAATGGTCGAAATGATATTTAGAATTTTATCCATAATGCTCTCTTTTTATTTAATTTTTGATTTAAGTCAAGGCAATAAATCAATACATCGGATAGACTTGCATAAAAAACGGTAACCGATGAGTTTGAGAATCTGAACGAAAGGACAACTCCCATGAAATGCCCAGGGCAAGACACCCAGTATTGGCAGGCCGGTGCAATTTTTGATGTAAAGTGCCCGAAATGCGATCACTCTGTAGAATTTTTCAAGGACGATACCTCCCGCAAATGCGGCAGCTGCGGCCACCGGTTTATCAATCCGAATATGGATTTTGGCTGTGCATCGTATTGCCAGTATGCCGAGCAGTGCATTGGTGATTTGCCGCCTGAACTTCTGGCACAGAAGGAGGATTTGCTGAAAGATCGTGTGGCCATCGAAATGAAGCGCTATTTTAAGAGCGATTTTAAAAGAATCGGTCACGCCACCCGCGTCGCACGATATGCGGAACGGATCGGAAAAATTGAGGGCGGCAACCTGGCTGTGATTTTGTCGGCGGCGTATCTGCACGACATCGGAATTGTTGAAGCCGAAAAAAAGCACCAGAGTACGACCGCAAAATATCAGGAATTGGAGGGGCCGCCCATTGCCGCCTCGATCCTGATTAAATTGGGAGCCAAGGAGGCCCTTGTCGAGGAAGTTTGTGATATCGTCGGGCATCACCATCACCCGAGATCCGACGAAACTATTAATTTTAAAGTCGTATACGATGCCGACCTTATCGAAAACATTGACGAAAAACAGAAAGAAAATCCGCTAAAACCCGAACAGCTGGCCGAGAGGATTGAAAAATCATTTCTGACACCCGGCGGCAGCGAGGTTGCCAAAGAAGTTCTGCTGAGTGAAAAAACTGTAAAATAGGGAGAAACTATGAAAGTTTTGCGAAAAATCATAAAGATTGATGACGAGTTATGTGATGGCTGCGGCAATTGCATCCCCTCCTGCGCTGAAGGCGCATTGGAAATTGTAGATGGTAAAGCCCGGGTGATTGCCGATTTTTATTGTGATGGTCTGGGAGCCTGTCTTGGTGAATGCCCCACCGGTGCGCTGAGTATCGTTGAACGCGAAGCGGATGAATTCGACGAGGAAGCCGTGGAAGAACATCTTGCAAAACAACCAGCCGAGAAGCCTCGGGCGATGCCCATGGTTTCAGGTGGATGTCCGTCTGCAAGACTGCAAACATTTGCACCTGATGAAGCGGCAACGGCATCTAACACTGCCCAGACGTCCCAGCCTGCTGCGCTCGAGCAATCCGAGTCAGCTCTCGCCCACTGGCCGGTCCAGATCATGCTGGTGCCGCCGACGGCTCCGTTTTTGAAAAATGCGGATTTATTGGTCGTAGCGGACTGTGTCCCGGTAACTTACCCAGATTTTCACAGAGATTTTCTGAAAGGCAAGGCCGTCATGATGGGCTGTCCGAAATTTGATGATGCGCAGCATTATATAGAGAAATTTTCTGAGATTTGCAAAGTATCCGGCATTAAAAGCATCACCAACGTGGTCATGGAAGTTCCATGCTGCTCGGCGCTTCCCATGATTGTCAAAAAAGGTATGCAGCTTTCCGGTGCCACAATACCCATGGAGGAGGTCGTCATCAGCACAAGGGGTAAGGTCCTGGAGCGTCGTCCGCTTCAGGCTGCGTAAATAGAATATTAGGCGCAGGGTACAAGGCTGAAGGCTCAAGGCAAAAGAGGATAAAATTATTGTCAGCCTTGCGCCCTGCACCTTATGCCTTGCGCCTTAGATTACATTCCCCCTCCCGCATTCAAAAGCCTCCGACCTATGTCCTCAGTTTTCTGTCCTTTGTCATCTGTTCTCTGTCCTCTGTTATCTGTTCTCTGTCATCCGTCATCCCTCTTCTGTCATCTGTCCTCTGCTATCTGTTCTCTGTCCTCTGTCACCCGTCCTATGAGACACAATTGTGCCAATAATTAATCTGAGACTGTCTTGCAATGATTTTTTTATTATGATATTCAAAGATTACCAAATTTAGAGTTGAATTTTCCTTTAGATTGTTGGATTTGCATGTATCGCGTTTTAAATGGTTGATATCTTTTTCGCCATGTTCTAAATAGGGGGATCGGGCCGTAACATTCCAAATTAAGCCAACTTCAAGCATACCCCGATGACGTAGTCACTTCTGGCACAAATTTTGAATTACAGGTGGCATAAAACGACTCCAATACGACAAGTACGACCCTGCCATCATGGCCCGGAACTGACACCAATCGGAGAGTGAAAACGCGTGAAACCTTGCAACCTGCACATTGCGAAAACGTTAGAACTCGTTGAAGATATGATCGACCTGGCGGATCACGGGGACACCGATCGGGAAGACAACGGATGTGGTATTCTTTACGGCATCTTACGAGATTCTGCTTACAAACTGAAAAAATTGGCTGAAGCAGAGAAGGAAAATCATATCAAAAAAGGCTGGTGGCCGGCGGATGAAATGAATAAAGATGGAATGAATATTGAAGAATGAATTAGGGCATGATATTTACGAAAGGGTTTACTATACTACGAATTAAATCAAACAAGATGGGAGACTAAACAGATGGCAGAACTAAAAGGAACCCAAACCGAAAAGAACCTCTTAACCGCATTTGCAGGTGAGTCTCAAGCACGCAACCGTTACACCTATTTTGCCAGCCAGGCCAAAAAAGAAGGTTTTGTCCAGATATCGGATATCTTCACCGAAACTGCAAACCAGGAAAAAGAACACGCCAAAAGATTGTTCAAGTTTCTTCAAGGTGGAGAAGTTGAGATTGTCGGCGCATTTCCGGCCGGTACGATCGCTACGACATCGGAGAATTTGAAAGAAGCCGCGGCAGGAGAAAACTACGAGCACACCGAAATGTATCCAGGTTTTGCAAAAATAGCTGAAGGAGAGGGGTTTAACAATATCGCGGTGGTCTTTAATTCCATTGCTGTTGCCGAAAAGCAACATGAGAAACGGTATTTGGATCTGGCAGCCAATATCGATGCCGGACGGGTATTCAAAAGGGAGGCGCCGGTGGTTTGGCGATGCCGCAACTGCGGATACCTTCATGAAGGCGAAGAAGCGCTTGCAGTTTGCCCGGCATGTGACCATCCCCAGGCTCATTTTGAGTTGCTGGGTGAAAACTGGTAGAGAGACATAAAACCTGTTCGATTAAAAAGAAAGGAGAAAGCAGATGGCGAAAAACTTGGAAATTTACAAATGTGAGGCTTGTGGCAATATCGTTGAGGTCGTACACGGCGGTGGCGGAGAGCTCGTTTGTTGCGGAGAAGCCATGCAGTTAATGGTCGAAAATACCGTGGATGCGGCCAAAGAAAAACACGTTCCCGTGATCGAAAAAGTAGAAGGCGGTGTAAAGGTAAAAGTTGGTGAAGTCGCACATCCGATGGAGGAGAAACACTATATCGAATGGGTTGAAATTATTGCAGACGGCAGAGCGGACCGACAATTTTTTTGTATCGGAGAAGCACCTGAAGCGGTTTTCAAAACGGATGCACAAAATTTAACCGCCCGTGGATATTGTAATCTTCACGGTCTTTGGAAAGGATAAGCACCATGTTGTCAGAAAAAATGCAGGATGCAATCAACGGTCAGTTAAATGCGGAACTTTACTCTTCCTACCTTTATCTTTCGATGAACGCCTATTTTAAATCCATTAATCTTGATGGCTTCGCCAACTGGATGTATTATCAGGCTCAGGAAGAATTGACCCATGCCATGAAGTTTTATGACTTCATCAATCAGCGGGGCGGACGGGTCAACCTGCTGCAAATCGAATCGCCGCCGACCCAGTGGAATTCTCCCCAGGCAGTCTTTGAGGCGACCCTCGAACATGAGCAGAAGGTCACCGGCCTGATTAATGATCTCGTGGAACTGGCACTTGCCGAGCATGATCATGCCACCAATATATTTCTTCAGTGGTTTGTATCGGAACAAGTGGAAGAAGAAGAGAGTGTCACCGGTGTTCTGGAGCAGCTAAAACTGATGGGTGAGGCCAAGGGCGGTCTTTTCATGATCGACCGAGAGCTGGCCAAAAGAAGCCCGGGAGATGCGTCCGGAACGTCTGAATAATAGAAACATAAGTTAGCAAAACGTCCTTGACCAGGAGAGGCATGGTGATGTATGAAAACGTGAACGCTCCGGTCCTTTCGTTGAGCCATTGGAATAGATGTCGTTTCAAATCCATTTGTTATCTTCCGGCATCTATTCTTTTACTTCTGAATTTTTAAGGAGGTGATTTAATGCCAAGCTGGAAATGCTCAAATTGCGGGTACACCCTCGAATCTGATGCTCACCCCAACGAGTGTCCATCGTGCAAAGAAAAATGTGAATTTCTCGATAACACCTGCTATACCCCGGATTGTGCCTATGAAGGTACCGATAACAGAATCGGTAAACCGAAAGCCTGATATTGACGTCGGACATAAATTGACCGACCGATTAAATTTTGGATAATGACTATGCAACAGCGTGGGAGAAAAAAAATATGGCCAAAGCGCTAATTGTTTATGCTACCAGAACCGGTGAGACTCAAAACATCGGCGAACTCATTGCGGAAGGAGTTCGCTTTTCCGGTCATGAAGCGGATGTTGTCGGTGTCAAGGAAGTTAAAAACGAAAGCGACCTTGACGGCTATGACGGGTATGTTTTCGGATCGTCCACCTACCATGGGGAAATGCTGCAAGGCATGAAAACCTTTCTGTTTCTGGCTGAAAAGGCAAATCTCGAGGGGAAGGTCGGTGGGGCATTCGGATCCTTTGGCTGGAGCGGCGAGGCCAACGACCGCATTTTCGATACCATGAAGCATATCTTAAAAATGAACATGATAGGCGACACATTGCGATTAAAGTCAAGTTCTCTCGGGGGCGGTCAACAAATGGCCCAGGATTACGGGCGAGAAATCGCTAAAAAATTTAATGGATAAAAAGAGGAGGGTATTATGGCTGATAATGTTTCAACGCCTCAGCATTGTCCCGGGTATGCAGATTTTAAAAATCTCAAGGTAGTCACGTGCAAATGTGCCAAATGCGGTAAAGAAAAAGAGATATTTTCCGACGAATTTGATCGGGAGCACATCTGCAGCGGATGCAGTGAACCTATTGACTTTACCACCTGCACCGTTGAGGGTGAAGGCAAAAGTATTGCGCCGCGCTAGTGCTAGTGTTCTGAAATCTATCCTATGAGGGCCATCATCAAGCCATGGTTTCTTATAGGCGGGCAGAAATGACCGCTCAGATAAAAACAGGATCTAGCGGTGATTGAATATTGAATTTTCAATTCGGCGATAAATCGGGATTTAGGCCTCGTTACAGAATCACGAAAGGGATCCCCGCTGCGACCGACTGCATCCGGGTTGAAAATTGACCGTTACATACGAAGGCCAAATGGACTGGAGTTTATGAGAGTATTTCTTAGGGTGGTGTTGATATCAATTGCGGCAATCGTCATCGCTTCATCGGTCGCGTTTTCTTCTAACGACCAAAACAAAGGCGCTGAGAACATTGAGATGGAGGGCGGTAAGAGGGGCAAAGTTCCGTTCCCCCATCGTCAGCACCAGGAAAGACTCGTTGACTGTCAGACCTGTCATTCCGTATTTCCACAAAAAGCGGGAAGCATCGAAGAGCTCAAGTCGCAGGGCAAGTTAAAAAAGAAACATGTTATGAATAAACTGTGCACCAAGTGCCACAAAGAGACAAAAAAGGCCGGCAAGAAGACCGGCCCCACGACATGTGCAAAATGCCACATCAAGGGTAAATCTTAAGCGCTATCGATTTTAAACCAATCTATATGACCGGATAAGGATAACCATGTTGGTTCTCGGTTTACAAGGCAGTCCCAGAAAGAAAGGCAATTCAAAATTTCTGCTGGAAAGGTTTATGAAAACGGCGGAAAATATGGGTGCGCGCACCCACATCGTCGATGTTACCCGAAAAAATATTATTCCCTGCAAGGAATACGTCGTTTGTGAAAAAAAAGGATATTGTCCGATTGAGGATGACGTCAGAGATGAAATATATCCATTGTTGCGGCAAGCGGAGGTCGTGGTCCTTGCCACCCCCATATTTTTCTATAACATGACGGCCCAGCTGAAGGCTGTCGTTGATCGTTGTCAAACATTCTGGGCAAGAAAATACCTGCTCAAACTGAAAGATCCCGGCGCGAATATGCGACGCGGGTTTCTGCTATCGGTGGCGGCAACCAGGGGAAAGAATTTGTTTGAAGGTCTTAACCTGACAACCCAGTACTTTTTCGATGCCATTGGCGCCAAATTTGAAGGCAGCCTGACATATCGGGGAATTGAAGGCCCCAAGGATATGGCCGGGCACCCGACCGTTCAGGACGATGTCGCAAAAGCGGTGCAGGGCATTTTGCAGCCGTTTGGCAACAGGAAAAAAGTGTTGTTTGCCTGTCGCGAAAATGCTTGTCGCAGCCAAATGGCCAGTGCCTTTGCTCAATCTCTGGCCGGCGATAAACTGGATGTTCTCAATGCCGGAAGCCAACCCGTCGAACAAATCCAGCCGGATATGGTGGCGGTCATGCATGAAAAGGGTATCGACATGGGATTTCGGACGCCGCAGAAGTTAGATGATGTAATCTCACAGGATACGCCTGAAATAATCGTTACCATGGGTTGTGCCGAACAGTGCCCCGCTGTAGCAGGTGCACGGAAATTGGATTGGGACCTGCCGGATCCTGCCGGTAAGCCGATCGAATTTATGCGGGAAGTTCGCGATGAAATAGAGAAAAGAGTCCAAAACTTAATCAGTGAGATTACCTGAAAAAATCCGATTACGATTTTTTTCATAAATATTTCTTAATTTACGAGGTGCCTTAGTGCCTTTGTAGCCGAACGATCACAAGCAACTTTAGCTATTTAGATCGAGCAGGCAAAACAATCAACCTATAAGGAGGAAAAGGATGGACAGATACGTATGCGAGATTTGCGGGTATGTGTACGATCCGGAACAAGGCGATCCGGATAATGGTGTGGCAGCTGGTACCAAATGGGAAGACGTGCCCGACGACTGGGAGTGCCCGGTGTGCGGTGCAGGCAAGGATGCCTTCGAAAAAGAGTAAACGCAACTTCAATTCCGGTGTAAAATTTAGATAATCGTTTAGTTTGATGCCCTTTTCCAACAGGAACACACGGTTCTGGCAAAAAGGGCATCAACTATTTTTGGACCATAAAATATGATTCTGGGTTATGCGGTTTAAAGTTCAGCACCATCGCTGGCCAAAAAGACGGCCAGTCTGGTCGTAGTAGAAATTTAGTGCAATTTGATCTTAGAGTGTTCAGTGTTCAGAGTTCAGGAACAACGATTCTCCCCTGCACTGAATCCCTGAACGCTTATATGAAACTACATTTAATTCAATGTCCATTAGGCGATAATTAATGATTGGTGGGAGCGGCTTCCAGCCGCGATTTATATGGGCAATCGCGGTTAAAAACCGCTCCCACAATCCAAATACAATTGAAATAAAATCA
>JARFPZ010000232.1 GCA_029288035.1 Desulfosarcina sp. | reverse complement strand
CATCACCAACGCCGATTTCGGATGGATGCCGCCGTCCCCGACGCAGGCCGACCCCGCCCGCCAGCCGATCCATGATTCCACGCAAGCGCCAGAGATAATTGCCGAAATACCAGCCTTTCTTTCCGCCGATTTGGCTGACGGGTTGCCAAACTTCCTCAGCCGATGCCTCTATTTGGGTACGATAGCCGCAAGTCATAATGGTCCCGCCGGCCCAGTCCGCATCGCCGCAATGGGCCCACTCGGGTTGAAGCAAATCACCCGCATCCATCCAGCAGGTGTCCACTTGTTCCTGTTTGAGGCGATCCAATGCCAGACGAATCGCTTCGCGACAGCTTAGCAGTTTTTGGGGAATGATTGATTGAATCCGGTTCTCGGTGCAAACCGCATCGCTGGTCAACCCCTCGGTAAGCGGTAGGGCAATCGATGTGGGAACCGGACTGATCAGGTGAATCCACAACGCACTCAGCGTGGGCGTAAGCACCGGCACCGGAACGATCAACCGTTTGGGGAGACGGGCTTCCTCGGCATAGATATCCAGCAAATCACGATAGGTCAAAATATCCGGGCCACCGATATCGTAGGTTTGACCGGTGGTTTCCGCATGCTCAAGGCAACCAACCAAATAGGTGATCACGTTGCGAATGGCGATGGGCTGATTCAAAGAGCGTACCCAGCGAGGCGTCGTCATGGCAGGCAGACGTTCTACCAAATAGCGCAAAATCTCGAAAGACGCACTGCCGGAACCCAAGATCATCGGTGTTCTTAAATCGGTCGTGGGAACCGGTCCGGATTGAAGGATATCCGCTACCTCAATACGGGATTTTAGATGCTTGCTTAGAGGACCTTTGGCAGCTTCCGCCAGACCGCCGAGATAGATGATTTTTTCCAATCTTGCGGCGCTTGCCGCAGCGACCATATTTTGGGCTGCGCGGCGGTCAGCCTCCACAAACTTTTCTTTTTGGGCGATCATCGAGTGAACGAGGTAATAAGCCGCCCAACAACCGGAGGCTGCTTTTTTGAGAGATTCAAGATTCAGAACGTCCCCCTGAACCAGCTCGACCCGACGGTGCCCGGCCCAGGGTCGACAACCTATCTTCGCCAGGTTTCTCCCCATGGCACGCACCCAGTAGCCTGCGGCAAGCAAGGCCGGGATCAGTCGTCCACCGACGTATCCGGTTGCCCCCGTTACCAGAACGGGATCCGATTTCATAATCAAATATCCTTTTATTGGTTTGATGCAAGGTCAAAAATGTTTCTTTGGCCTAAACGTCCGACTAGAACGTATACCAGAAGCTTAATAACACTGCAAGGAAGTCTTTGGTTTAACTTAGTTATTTACCGTTTTGAGAGTGGCTTCCAGGCGCGATAAACAACAGCAGCACGGTGTAACTGCGATATTAGCGGCTGAAAGCCGTTCCCAAAAAGAAATTATTATTTTTGGAATAAGTTTCGCTACAGTGTTGACAAGAGTATTAATTCCCATCGCCGACAGGCGGCAGTCATTTGTTCAGCTTAAAAACAACAAGAAACATGGACGGTCCTATCTTGCTTCAAATTTGATTTGTTCGTGTATAAGAAATTTCGTTTAAGACTAAATTCATCGTTTCATAAATACAGTAACGTAAAATTTGAGGAATGGATTCTAATTTAAAAAACAAAAAACTACAAATCGAATCCATCTAACACTCAGTTTCCTTTACGGGCCTGGCTGTTCTTGGAAGTAAAATCCTGTACCAGTGATTTTGTATGTAAAACTTAATTTTTCCTTCTTTTTGGATATCTTACCTGTAATTGGAGGATCAACATTAACCACGTTTAAGCGCATTATTCACATACCCCTGAAAACCAGAAAAAGCTTTTTCTTTTCGGACCCAGAGGCACCGGGAAAACGACCTGGCTCCGGCAACATCTACCAGAGGCGCTCTTTTTTAATCTGCTTCAGTCAGAGCCTTACAATCGGCTGTCAGCAAATCCCGGACTCATCCGGGAGATGATCCCACCGCATTACTCGGACTGGATTATTATCGATGAGATACAACGCATCCCGGAAATGCTGAACGAGGTTCACGACCTCATTGAATCCCAGAAACACATTTTTATCCTCACGGGTTCCAATGCAAGAAAACTACGACAAAAGGGGATAAATTTGCTGACCGGCCGGGCACTTACGGTACTTCCTATCGAGCAAGCATTACGGGATCTGAAGCAATTATTACGCCCTTTATAAGCCCCCGACCCCCGCCTTTGCCGGCAACAAGGGTGGCTTGCGGTATTTGAAGATTTTTCTCAGTTTTTTTTTAGGGAGGAATAATTTTCGTTTTCAGAACTGCTCCGCATCCCAAGCCGCCCTTAGATGAAACGTACAAAAAATGGGTTACGTTCAATGACTACAAATACCGCACCGAACCGACTCTCGATAATATAAATCTCTGTAAATTATTTAAAAAGCTGTATACCATATTTTGTGCGCGGTTTTCTGTTCGATTAACTGAACAAATACACAATAGAAGTAAAATGTTGTTCGGATTCGATATGGGCACGCAACCCACACGGGCCTCTTTTTGTAGATTTGCCAGGGGAAACTCACAATTCCCTGGCGTTTTAGATTAGTCTGACCAATCTACAATCTAGCCCCAAACACGGCTGAACACAACATATTGTCGTGTAATCTTTTTCAAATCTCTTGAATTTTGGAGTAGATTATGAAAAAAAGATCGCTGGAATCGGTGAACAATAAAACTTTCACATTAAAGCAATATAACAGGTTTTTAATACGCCAAATTTTGATCTGATTTCATCACAGGTTTTTACTCAGGCTTTGGCAATATCATTATACCAACACATTCAAAAACCTGTTCAAACAATGAGAGCCATCACAATGCAACAAAAAAACCGTTTACTCATATTGGCTTTCATCTTTTTGATTTTAGGCAGTTTGTTTGGTAGCGCTGGGTCTGAAGCACCCTCTATACCTGGGACAACCACCACTGTAATCCTTATCCGCCATGCAGAAAGGGATAATTTCTTTAACATAACCGCCCAAGGCCGTGTGCGTGCGAAAGCGTTAGTAGACGCCATAAGAGATATGGGCATTACGGCAATCTACAGCCCGGACCTTGAACGTAACTTGGATACGGTAACACCCCTGGCGAATCATTTAGGAATAGACATTACCTTAACGCCAAGAATTAGTAAGCCGATGGTAGATAAGATTGTCAGTGAAATTCTCACTAAGCACACGGGCGAAGTGGTTTTATTGGTCGGTAATGGATCAGGCAACCTGCGATCGCTTCATCACCGGCTGGGTGGTACAGGAGATGGCCCTTACCAGTACGGGGATTTATACATATACCCCATTCCGGATCAAGGTCCAGTTAAAGTCATTAAAGCGAGATACGGCTCATAAGCCTTCAAGTTACAAAATAATAACATCTGCAATTTCCAGATATTTGCTATTATTAACAATCGAGAGGAGGTGACGGCGGGAAGCTTGCGCGCTGAAAGGTAAAGGCCTTTGATTCCTAAATGATCCAGCGTCGCATCTCGCTAGGAAACATCAGATTACCAATCTAAAAAAACTTGTCGAAATCGATAAATGCAACCAAGATCTTAAATGGGTATCGTGTTTGGTTTGAATCGAAGATTATTTGGGAGGCTCGATCTTGACTGGAGATCCTTACACAAAGTCAGCGATGTGGTATGATTCTCTCGTGGAGCCGTTCGTCAGAAAGCTAAGAATGATTGGCATGGATATGTTTCCCCCACATGATGGCATGTCTGTCCTCGACGTGGGTTGTGGGACTGGTACGCATCTGGGCATTTATCAAAAGTTTGGATGCAAAGTATTCGGTATAGACTCATCACCAGCGATGTTGGATGTCGCCCATGCAAAGCTCGATGAGTATGCGGAGCTGTGCCTTGGCGATGCCTCCCAAATGATCTTTCTTGATGAATCGTTTGATTTGATTCTGGCAATGTTTGTGCTTCATGAAATGCCAGCTCCGATCCGATCATTGGTCATAAATGAGGCAAAACGTGTGATGCGCAAAACCGGGCGGTTTTTAATAATCGATTACCATTCTGGACCGATTCAATTTCCTAAGGGTTGGTTTTATAGGATCGTGTCCATTTTCTTTGAGGTTCTGGCAGGTCGGGAGCATTTTAATAATTATCGAGATTTCATGACCAAGAGAGGCATGCCTCCATTGATAGTCGAGAACGAAATGTTAATAGACAAACATAGGATAATCAGCGGGGGCACCGCAGGAATATATCTATTATACAAGGGCTAGAACCAGTATATTCTTTTTTCACCGTGGTAGTTGCTCCTTTGATTAAGTTGTGAGGACAACTCAACCATTGGGAGTTACCATGAGCAGGCAATCTGGTAGAGCCGATTGCCTCTGACCACGCACAGAGGACGTGGAATTCTACGGCCAATTAAAGTATGGAGGAGAAACCAAATGAAGGTAATTGGATTATTAGGTGGAATGAGTTGGGAAAGCACGGTTGGTTACTATCGAGCGATAAACGAGGGTGTTAAAAATAGCCTTGGCGGTTTGCATTCAGCGAAGATCGCCTTGTACAGTGTCGATTTCGATTCCATAGAAAAACTACAACACGAAGGCGATTGGGAAGAAACAGCAAGAATACTTTCAGAGGCTGCCCAAAGCGTAGAGTCTGCAGGCGCAGATTTTCTCCTCATCTGTACAAACACTATGCATAAAGTCGCCCCACAAATCGAAAAATCCATCAATATTCCTTTGCTTCATATAGCTGATGCAACGGCTGAAGTTATTGTGCAAGAAGGCATCAAAACAGTTGGTCTGCTGGGCAC
The DNA here is from genome assembly GCA_029288035.1 of Desulfosarcina sp. Classification (GTDB taxonomy): domain Bacteria; phylum Desulfobacterota; class Desulfobacteria; order Desulfobacterales; family JAFDCJ01; genus JAFDCJ01. Next base: position 3,038 of record JARFPZ010000232.1, on the reverse strand, counting down.
GGCTTTCACAATGGAACAAGATTTCTATAAAGGTCGGTTAAGCGAAAATTATGGGCTTAATGTACTCGTTCCGGAAAGTGAAGATAGGAAAGTGGTTCACAGAATTATTTACCAAGAACTCTGTTTAGGTAAAATTGAATCCAATTCAAAAGCAGAATACTTGCGCATTATTGATTTTCTATCCAATCAAGGCGCTGAGGCCGTCATCCTCGGCTGCACCGAAATTGGAATGTTGGTGAACCAAGAAGATACTGAGATAAGGCTGTTGAATACTACAGAAATCCATGCTGAAAAGGCTGTAGAACGTGCATTATAACAGGGCAATTGCAATAGGAGTGCTAAAAGTGATGCTTGGTCCTCATTCTGCTTTTTGCCGTTGGTGACTTACGAAGTTAAATTAGAGCACTACGACCATTTTTCAATAATAATACTCCTGAATTTCTGAAAACTGAGGAATACCGATATATTGCTTGAATCGGGGTGCCCAAAATGGCGGCCCGGTTTTCCGTATTGGACATAGATGTATTTATTTATCCGTTGACGATCGACAGATTGGTTCGAAATCTGATATTCAGTGCAAATCTCTATATTTTACAAGTCTGTAACTGCAATAAGAAGGCTTATACCTTGAAATGCTAAATTTTTTTCTATATGTCAGCGCATCACTAATTTGGGGATCCACCTGGCTGGCGATCAAACTACAATTGACTCAGGTACCGCCGATTCTGTCGGTCGCCTACCGGTTTTGCCTGGCAGCATTAATCCTGCTGGCTTATTGCTACATTGCACGAAAACGGCTGAATTATCCCCTGCGCGATCATCTGTTTATGGCGCTGCAGGGAATCACCCTTTACGGACTCTGTTACTATGGGAGCTATTTTGCCACCGCATACATGACAAGTGGTTTGGTGGCAGTGGTCTTTTCAACCATCCTGATGTGGAATATTTTTAATTTGCGAATCTTCATGGGCCAACCGGTTGCCTGGCGGGCCTTTTGGGGTGGTTGCCTGGGGCTCTCCGGCATCTGCATTGTCTTTTGGCAGGACCTATCCGCCTTCACAGCTACACGTGGATTGAAAGGATTATTGATTGCCATGGCCGGTGCATATTTTGCATCCGTCGGCAATGTCGTCGGCTCACGCAACGCCAAAAAAGGGATGCCCGTCACTCAGGCCAATGCTTTCGGGATGGGTTACGGCGGGCTATTGACAATGTTTATTCATTTCGCTATGGGTGGCACGCTTACCATAGACTGGTCCATCGGATATTTAGGTCCAATGATCTACTTGACCATATTCGGTTCGATTGTGGCTTTCGGCTGCTACATGCTGCTGATCGGCCGCATCGGTGCTGAATATGCCGCTTACGTCACTCTGCTGATGCCGGTCATCGCACTGGTCATCTCAACCCTGTTTGAAGGGTATCGCTGGACAGGCAATGCTTTGTTTGGGGTTGCCCTGGTGCTGGCTGGCAATCTGATCATACTGACACCGCAGTCCATATATCGCCGGGTCGTTGGTCGCTTCAAAGGTCGCGAGAATTTTGTAAAATCAGCTTGATTGTAAATTGTTTGATTTAAGATTAGATAAAAAAATATATAATAATTTCAAGTTTTTGTAAAAATTTGATTGAGGCAAGAAATCTACCGCCAGGAATCTTTCAATTTTGAGGCAAATTTAGAGCATATCTTCAATTTAGGCGGGGTATAGACTATCTCAATATAACTTTAACCCAATTGAACTCGTGCATTCGGATCGATAACATTACAAATGTAATGAGTTCCTGATCATTATAATGTTTTTTGAACCATGAAAAAGTAAAAGGGAAGAAATAATTATGGATATTGCAGAAATTTATGCAAAATTTGACCAAATTGGCTGCCTCACCTTTGCCACTATTGACAAGGATATTCCCCAAACACGCATTGCTCACCTATTTGCCCACGATCATGAAGGATTATATTTTCGAACTATGATCACCAAGCCCTTTTATGATCAACTTAAAAAGACGGAAAAGGTATCCATCTGTGGTATGTTTCCCAAAACCGCTGTCAGCCATGATGAACACGGAATGCCCTATTTTGCGCCGGGCTATACCATCCGCGCAACCGGGGATATTAAAGAAATCTCTTTTGAGGCACTTAAAGAAAAAGCTGGGGTCAATGAAATGTTTATGCTTGGCGTAAAAGACATTGAAAAGTATCCAGCTATGACCACTTTTTGCCTGTACAGCGCCTGGGGGGAAGTCTATGATTTCGATTTTGAAATGGAGCACCGCTCCCATAAATTGCTACGCACTGGCTTTTGCTACGGCGGTAAACACGTACCGTTTAGAGGTGTCCGCATTACAGAAGAATGCATTGCCTGCGGAGAATGCGAGGAAAGGTGCTCTTTCAAGGCAATTTACCAACATGATGAGCAGTTTATTATTGACCATAACAAATGCGATGTGTGCGGCGATTGCTATACGATCTGCCCAACGAGTGCCGTTGAAATTGTTATCGATGACCCCCAAAATTAGACTGTTTATTAAGGTCGAAAAACGCCGGTTGGTTTTTCGTGTTCAGCAGAAACGATAAAATAACAAATACCGCAGCCAACAACACATTCTACCGTACCAGTACCACGCCAGTGAATTTGACGTTAATCAATATATCTCCAACAAAAATTGAATTATCAGCGACTAAAGAGATTTAAGATATCTTTGCTCGTCGGCTATAGTGTCAAATTTCATGTTACTGCTATTATTTTAACTCTGTAAGCGCCCGAATTTTTACGACTTCCAAAACTTATCATAATTAATTTCGATAAATGCCGAATTAATGATCAAAGCAAGAAAATTTACGCTCTTGCTCCCTATGAATTCGCCATTTTATTACTGCAATGTAGACTTTTTTTTCCTTGACAAACGATGGTAAAATCAGGTAAACATGAATCGAATCATCCTAAACCACTTCGTTTTGACCGGAAGCGAAACGCTGAACGTCGCCTGATTTGCTCTGTTGATCTCATCTGGAACCGAATGCTGAGTTCCTACTC
>JARFPZ010000231.1 GCA_029288035.1 Desulfosarcina sp. | reverse complement strand
CTAAGTTTGATGACGGAATATCTCCTCTCTGGGAACAGTTGACAATGAAAAGGGATTTCCTATAAAGGTAGTACTCAGAAAGACTGCCCGGGATAATATAGAGCAATCTTAGATAGGGGACGGCTGATCGGAAAGGAGGTGAAAACAAGACTATTTTAAAAATTGACAAAGACAAGCGTCCCGACCAACTCGAATTTCTATCGGACGAAAAGGAGGTAATTATGAGGATCAAAAATCTTAGTCTGGCAATCACATTGATCTTGGTCACGGTGCTGTCCGCCTCGCTATTAATCACACCATCACTGGCAGCGGATCATCCGCTTAGGGGCCAGAAAATCGATATGGCGATACTGGGTATCGGCGGTTGGTTGCCGAGTCGTCTGGGGGTCGACATGTCACCCATGTTTGCCGAGTACGCCAAAAAGAACTTTGGCTATGACGTCAGCTTCTCCTTTGCCGAGGCGCCCTTTTCGGCCTTATTCCAAAAGGCGGCGTCCACTTTGGCAACCCGCTCACAGGAATATAACATCATCATCAGCGACAGCCAGTGGCTGGGCGCGTTTGCCTCGCCCGGCTGGATCGTCAACATCAGCAGGCTGATTGAACAACATCCGGAGCTGGACATCGAGTGGTATGATCCGGTCGTCTGGCAAACCTACATGGAATACCCCGAGGGATCCAATACCTTCTGGGGGTTGCCCGAGGAAGGCGATACCATTGCGCTGTTCGTCCGCACCGACCTGTTTCAGAATCCCGATGAAAGAAAAGCCTTCAAGGATAAAAACGGCATGGAATTGCCTCAGACCTTCGAGGATTTCGAAAATCTTTCCATGACGGATTTTGAAAAGATTGCCGAGTTTTTTACCCGCCCTGATGATGGTTTGTGGGGAACGGCCATGCAGTACTCCAAAGAATATGACTTTATGACCATGTACCTCTATCCCTTCATGTTCTCAACGGGCGGCGATATCTGGGACCCGAAAACCCGAAAAGTATACGGCATCCTCAACAGCGATATCAATGCCGAAGCCATGGTGTGGAACAAGCGCATGCTTAAATATCAACCCCCGGGAGCTGTCAATTACGGTATCGCCGAAGAAATCGATGCGTTTACCCAGGATAAAGTCGCCACCGCATTCCAGTGGGCTGCCGTCGGCCTGGCCATGCTGACCGATAAAAACCGGGACCGCGTAATGGTGGTGCCGCCGCCGGGCTTCAAGCAAAAAGACGGCTCCTTGAAGCGCCTGTATTCCATCGGAGGTCAACCCTGGGTGATCAATGCCTTCAATGATGAAGCCCATATGACGGTTGCCATCGATTTTCTAAAATGGTGGTATCTGCCGGAAACCCAGCTTGAATTCGCCAAACGCGGCGGAAACCCTTGTGTCAAAGCCGTACTTGAATCCCCGGGTTTTGAAGACATTCAGCCATGGTTCCGGGCCTATAAATACATGCTGCGCACGGATCGATCACGGGACTTCTGGCATGAACCCAAGTACTCCGAAATGCTGGCCGCCCAGCAGGAAGCCTTCACAGCCTTTGCAACCGGTCAGATATCGGATCCCAAGCTGGGGCTTGAATGGGCTGCCTGCGAGCAGCAGAAAATTCTCTATGAATCCGGTCGAAGCGAAATTAAGCCTCCCAAATCATGCCGCGGCGTGAGATTGAAGTAAAATTCAGAACTATTCGCACAAATACAGTTTTGTTGAGTCAATCATAGACATTTCTGTTGCATTAGATTCTATGACACCTCAGTAGCTCTGAATTTTAGGTAGTCGAAATGCAAAATGAAACAACCACAATTCAGAACACCCCCGGTTCAGGCAAGGTTACCGGGGGTGGCCTGCGTGCCTGGCGGATGAATTGGATCGACAATTCACGCTATTTTCCCTTAATGCTGCTGTTGCCAGTGCTAATTTTCTTTTTACTGTGGAACATCATCCCGCTTTTGTGGATGGTGGGAATGAGCTTTTACAACTACTCCTTGATTACCGGGATGCCGCCGCGCTTTATCGGGTTGCGGAATTTTTTTGATCTCTACGACAGTTATGCGGTTTGGGGGGCGCTTGGCAAAACATTTATCTTCGTATTTTTTGCGGTGGGGATTGAAACGATCCTGGGAATGGTTCTGGGTATCCTTTTCTGGGGCAGCACCCATCTGCCCGGCCGCCGCCTGGCCTTGACGATGCTTTTTTCGCCGATGGTGCTCACGCCGGCGGCCACCGGGACCTTCTTTCGTTTGATTTATGAGCCCACCTTCGGGATTATGAATTATCTCACCACCCTCGTCTTCGGGACAAAAATCGATTTTCTCGGTGACAAATTCTGGGCCATGCCGGCCGTACTTCTTGTAGATATCTGGATGTGGACCCCCTTTATGATTTTAATTACCCTGGCCGCTCTCGGATCCGTGCCGCGTGCCGAGCTGGAAGCGGCGGAAGTCGATCGCCTGCCCTGGTTGAAACGATTCTGGTATGTTGTGTTACCCCACGCCAAATTTATTCTGATGCTGGGAATCGTGCTGCGGACCATCGATGCTTTCAAAGTCATGGATCTCATCTACCAGCTTACCCGCGGGGGGCCGGGCAATGCCACAGAGGTGGTCGGCATCACCCTTTTTCGCAAAGCTTTTGAAGGATTTACCATGGGTTGGTCCTCGGCCCTGGCGGTGATCACGCTGCTGATTGCCATTGCCTTTACTTCCATATTCCTTTACATATTAAATCTTCGCAGGAGAGGTGCACAAAGCTGATGCGAACAAACTGGCGACAAAAAATTTATCATCTGGTGCTATGGCTGGTCTCCATCATTTTTTTCCTGCCGGTGGTCTGGATTATTACGGGCGCCTTCAAAACCAAAGACGACCTGTTGGCCATACCACCGAAAATCATCTTTTCACCTACCTTGGCCAATTTTATTGACTTATTCTCACGACATGACTTTTTTTCATCGTTAAGCAACAGTTTCTTGATATCAGCCTGTGCTGTCATCGTGGCCATCGTGGTTGCCTTCCTGGCGGCCTATAGTTTCTCTCGCTTCAAACCCCGCGGTACTGATTTTCTGATGTTTGTGTTGTTGACGGTTCGCATGGTGCCTGCCGCCGCGGTGGTGGTACCCATTTTTTTGATGTATACGGCATTCGGCTGGAAAGACGATTTTTGGGGCGTCATGCTTTTTTATGCCATGTTTAGCATCCCCTTTTCGGTCTGGATCCTCAAAGGTTTTATTGACGGTGTCTCGCCCCGCTTTGATGAAACAGGTATTGTCAACGGTGGATCACGCATGCATGTCCTGTTCAGGGTGATACTACCTCAGGTGCGACCCGGATTGATCGCTGCTTTCATTTTCAATCTGATATTTGTGTGGAACGAATTTTTGTTCAACTTCATTATCGGTGGCAAAAAAACGACCATGATTCCGGTCAGCCTGGTCACCGGGTCCATATCACAGGGCGGCGTCGATTGGAGCTTTGTGGCAGCGTTGGCAACCGTGTACTTGATACCGCCGTTTCTGGCAATTTACTTCTTTCAGAAATATCTTTTGGTCGGCATGACCTTTGGAACCGTCAGGGGTGAAGTATGATTCAACGATTCTTCAAACAGCCCTTTGCGGCAATGGTGCAGGGTATTCTGGTTGTTCTTTTGGTCGTCAGCTTTGCGATGATCACCCAGCAGTTCAGTGAAACGATATACCGCATCGGATTTTTGCTGCTGGTCGCTTCGACGTTTGTGCAAATCGTATTCGGCAATCTTCCACCGGAAGCCAATTTCAAACAGTCTCTTAAATTTACGGCGATTGTGTTCGGCATCATCGCAATTGTTTTTGGGCTGGGTATTTTACTGGCCCCTCATTTGGTCAATCTTGGGCGCAGGTAATCTGATGTTAGCGATTGAGCTTCGTTCTATTGCGAAAAAATATGGTCGGGTCGAAGTTCTACGAGATTTTGACCTGGACGTTGAGGCCGGCACGTTTACCGTTGTGTTCGGCTTGCCGGCCTGCGGCAAATCAGTCCTGGTACGTCTGCTGACCGGTCTTGAACGACCCAGTGCCGGCCATATTCTGCTGCGAGGCAACAAAGCGACCAAGGTTGATTCCGGCGGACGCAACATCGGGTATGTGCCGCAGTCCTTCGCCTTGTACCCGCATTTCAGTGTCTATAACAATATCTCATACCCCCTGGATCTGATTAAATCCCCCAAGTCCCGAATAGAAGATGCCGTCAAACAAATCGCCGGGCAGCTCAAAATCGATCACCTATTGGGCAAGTATCCGGATCAGCTCAGCGGGGGTGAAAAACAGCGGGTGGCACTGGCTCGCGGGGTCGTCAAACACACCGACATTTATATCCTCGACGATCCGCTGGTGGGCTTAGACTTTAAGCTGCGCGAGCAAATGTTTGATGATCTGAAATCAATGCAGCAATCGCTGGCTGCCACTTTTCTTTATACCACGTCTGATCCGTTGGAGGCACTGGCGCTGGCTGATAAGGTGGCCGTCCTGGATGGGGGCCGTATCGTTGAAGCCGGCAACCTGGAGTCGCTTTACCGCCGACCGACCCATATCAGCACCATGACCCTTCTCGGTTTTCCACCATCCAATCAGATTGGCGGCGAATTATTAATCCGGGCAGACCGGTTATGGTGCAGCACGGGATTGTTTGAACTGCCGGTAAACATGGCGCCGTCTGCCGGCCGGCCTGCCGAAATCGGTGATGTCCGGGTGGTGATCCGACCCGAAGACATCCATCTGAACCCGAATCAGGATGGCCTGCTGCAATGCCAGGCTCAGGTCGTACTACGGGAAGATCTGGGTGGCGAAGTCATTGTTTACCTGGAAGTAAACGAAATACCGCTGGTGACGGTCATCAGCCACGCCGAAGACCATTTGATCAGCAAGGACAGGGTCACGATCGGTGTGCACCCTTCCAAGGTCGTGCTTTTCAACTCTGAAACCGGCCAAAGAATCGGATCCTAATTGAGCGAAATTTGTTTGCGATCATTTAGTTGCTTAGTAATTTTAATTATTTTCTCATTTTTGATTCCAGCTCGTCCGAGTTAGGTTAGGGAGCAAGTTAATATGCCTGAAGTTCGCCTGATAGACTTACACAAAGAATATCCGGGTGTCATCGCGGTGAAAAACGTCAGCATCACGTTTACCACTGCCACCGTCACCTGCCTGTTGGGTCCGTCCGGCTGCGGCAAAACAACCATGATGCGGATAATTGCCGGGTTGGAGACGCCAACCGCCGGAGACGTTTTTTTCGACGATGACCGTATCACCGAACTGCCGACGCGCAAGCGTAGGATTGGCATGGTCTTTCAGTATCCGGTAGTTTATCGCGGCATCAGCGTTTATCGCAACATCGAACTGCCGCTGCTGGAAGAAAAACTGTCTGCAGCGGAGCGCAAAAAGCGTATCCAGCAGGTGATTGACATCCTGGGTTTGGAGGACAGCGTCGATAAAGAAATATCGCAATTGGACGGCGGCACCCGTCAAAAAGTGGCCATCGCCCGCACGGTCGCCCGGCAGCCGGCGGTCATTCTATTTGACGAGCCCATTACCAGCGTCGATGCCGAAGCCAAGGTGCAACTTAAGCGTGCTCTCAAAGAACTCACCCGGCAGCTGCGCCAGACCATCATCTATGTCACCCACGACCAGACGGAGGCCATGACCCTGGCCGATCAGATCGCGTTGATGAAAGCGGGCGAAATCGTTCAACTGGATTCGCCGCGCACCCTTTACAATCTGCCAAACGATGTTTTTGGCGGTTGGTTCCTGGGAAATCCCGGCATGAATTTCTTCGAATACCGGGTTGAAACATTGGACAGCGATTCGCTTCTGAAATCGCCCCTGTTTCCGCGAGACTTGAAAATCTCGGGGTTAAACGGACAGGATCGCATTACCATCGGCATTCGACCCGAGCATGTCACGCTCGCGTGCAAGCCGTCGGATTTGGCGGTTGCCGGCAACGTCCGGCGCAAATTCATTGCGGTCGGCGGCCATTATCTGGTCAGCGTGGAGTTGGGTGACAAGATTATCAAGGTCAAAGTCGATCCGGTCTTGGGCCGCCAAATCGAGAATGAGGTCTGGGTGGAATGCCCCCTGGACTGGATAACTTTGTTTGGACCCGATGGTCGTCGGCTGAAAGCGGAGCTGTCGTTGGTGTAGACTATAGTCAAAAGCTGGTACAAAATGATTGATCTTACAGAGCGCTACTGTGTCATTTATCAGACCCTCGCAAAGCCACCAACACTGACAACGGAAACATTCCATCATAAACATCGGTAACCCTCGGATTAGAGATCATTGGGGTTTGGTTGCCGAAGATGTTCTCAGCCTTATTGATGAGCGGGGGTTAAAGTTTATTTCGGCCCTGGATCACGACCAGATTCCCAAGGTTCCCAATATTGACCTTAGCATTTTCAAAGATCTTGATTCGCAGACTGCCT
>JARFPZ010000354.1 GCA_029288035.1 Desulfosarcina sp. | reverse complement strand
GATTCGAACGGCACAGGGGCACCGATTGCCGGCGGTCTGCAGAATTTTTAGGGCGTCTTTTGCATTGAAAGGGGCGTGCTCGGTATCGACAAATAGCCAGTCAAAGCCAACCTCGATCATGATTTCGGCAACTTCCGGTACCGGCATCGTAATAAGTGTTCCAATCAACACATTGCCGTTTTTCAGTCTTTTACGAAAATTAGAGTTCATGTTTCCTCCAAGTTTAATACCACTTCTGGCTGTTGTCCCTTACAATTTCAAGTGCCTTTATCTTGATGGTTTGCTGGATTTCGGGTTCAATATAAATTACATATTCATCGAAAATGCCGCCAAGTAGAATATCTATTTTACGGGTTCGTTCAATGAAAATTCCCTTTTTGCCATAAAAGATCTCACCAGTATCGTCTCTGATGAGGGTCATGGCAAAAAGTTCCCGTTTGCCTTTGCGAACCGAGAATCTGTCGCCGATTTCAAAAGGACTTTCTTTCAATTGGTCGTTGTGAATGAATATGCCTTTTCTCTCAGGATCATAAAAGGCGATATGCTTGGGACTGATATCGGACACGGCTGTCATTGAACACTCCTGTTTGACGATTGGCAGTTGCTTATGATTCGTTGTTCTTAGCAAATCGGCATTAAGGTTCGGAATGTGAGCATTCCGATCATTTTTCAACCGCTGTTAATAGAAAACACAACGGGTCCGGTGTCGTGGAACAGCCTTGTAATGGGGCTGCTGGCCACGATTCCAGAGCAAGTAGTCGAGTTGCGGTGAGTTAACAGTTTGTTCCGATTTAAGAATTTCTTTTTTAAGGAGCTCAACCGCATGAAGGGCGCAGGCCCGTATTTCCACTTCTTCAGCCGACCCTGCTGGAATTAAGGTGCCACCGTCAATCCGATCAATCAATGATTTTTCATATATCAACACACCATCCATTCGCAATACGTGGGGCACCAGATTATCGGCAAAGATGGTCAGATGATCCAAATCATTGAACTGCCCCCAACGTCGGCCCTTAAAGGCGATATTCAGATCCGTGACGGTAATCTGTGCTCGTTTATAAAACGGGACTTCGGCCCCATTGTAACTTCCGACGTCATTGAAATAGGGCATTTTTTTGAGAAGCTGCACCAAGCGCCCGGCAGAAGATTGGGCGGCCTCCACCAGGGCAGTGAACTCTCCGTCGAAGCAGTCGAGCAGATATCGACCGAGATCCCTTAGGGCTATTCTAAAATGTTGCATCAGCTCCTGAATGATATTATTGGCAGGGTCTTGACCAAAAATGCAGGTGCATTTTTTAACTGTGATGTTGTCTAATTCTTTGGCTGAAAGATAACCCTGGTTGTTGTACACGTCATTCAAAGAAGATGCAATTGAAAAATATCCGGACATTCCCGGGCGTTTGTGCAAGTGAGGAAAATAACCGGAGCCGAAATTGATCGTGTCCAGGGTCAACAAAAATGCAACTGTTTTTTCTTCTTGGCCGAGGTAGTGGCACTTAGGATCAAGCTCAGTTGATATTGCCGTTTGCACCGGAAGGGAGGCAGCATAGGCCGGGATACGATCGGAATCGATGTGGACCCAGGATGCGCTTTCGGCAACGTCCCTGCAAGTCTTGCGAATCTGTTCAAATAAATTATCCATATTAAACAACCGCTATCCCTTCTTAGGCTGACGGACCTCCGGCAGCCAGGTAATTCATTGCAGGGGCATTCGCCGGATTTATTATATCCATATCTATATGAATGTATAAGGGGCCGTTTGGCAGCATTGCGTTCAATAAATTTTTGACATCCGGTAAATGTATTACATCTGACTCCTCAATCAATTGCTTTTCCCCGGGATCGAGATCACGGGCATCTGTTAAAATCACACGATTTTCAGCCAGCGGCGATAGCGCTTGAGCCTTTGGCATGGTTTGTTCTTCTCTGCCGACCATCATGGCCAGTGGCATTCCACCCAGAAAGCCGCTGGGGGTCGTTTCCCAGGTGTTAAAGTCGCCATGGGCATCAAACCATATGAGGGCCGGATCACGTCCGGCGCGTTGCAACCCGGTCAGCATACCAAGAGTGGTACAACAATCTCCTGCAATGCTGACTGGTAGTTTCCCGTTTAAAACGATCTGCTGTGTGAAATCAGCCAAGGGCTTGTGCAGGGCGGACAGGCGCTGCTGCTTTTCTCCATCGGGTAAAAGCGGTTTGTTGATAATCCAGTCTGGTGCTGCCAGAACTTCAAGCTCCGGGAGCGGTTCATCCAGAAAAAACATCGTCAGGATCATTTGGTTCTGCATTTTTTACATCCTTACCCGGGCGAGCTTAGCCGGTCGAAGCGCAGCAAAGATCCCGCTTTATCGGGGAATAGTAATTATGAGAAGTCCGACAAGGTCTTCACTCATAGAATGATGGACTGCATCGCGTAGGTCGGCAGCAAATGATTATCATCAACTGTGATGGTATGCATATTCGTGATGCCACTGGCAATCAGCACGGAGTCGAGGCCGAAGGCGCGAGCGCCGCGAATATCCGTTGCGAGCTGGTCACCGATCATCACCATATTTCTGGTGCCGCTGCGTCGCAAAGCCTCCTTAAAGATGGTATCATGGGGCTTTCCCAGCCTGTCAAAGTGCAAATTAGTTTGTCCGGGATAGCGCTGGTGCAGCGCTGCTTCGAGGATCAGGGCGATACCTCCGCCGGTAATGCCAAATTCCCAATCGGATTTAGGATAGATCAAATCAGGATTAGGCAACACCAGGTGAACTTTTTCACCGTGATCGAGTTTGCGAATCAGCCCGCTCAAAACAGAATCCACGGTATCGAGGAAGGGGAAGCCGGATTCATCTCCGATTACCACGACTTCAAATTTGTCATCCGGGGTTACCACCAGCCCCCCGGCCAATTCCACGTAACGGATGCTGTCTTCAGGTCCCAGCACAACGCAGGGTGAACCTATCAGCCGGTTTTGGGCGAAGTAACCTTTTAACAAAGAACCCGAGGTGATAATCCGGTCGGTTTCAATTGCCAGTCCCATGCGTTGGAACCGCTTAGCGGCAGTGGCCGGTAATCTGGAGGCGTCATTGGTCAATATGTAGTAGGGTTTTGCAGACCGATTAAGCTCCGTGATCAGCTCGGCGGCTCCTGCAAGTGTCCCGGACGAATGAACCAGGACGCCGAAGGCATCCAGCAGCAGCACCTCATAACGGTCAATAAGTGTTTCGATGGTAATTTCCAGGATTTTATCCATTAGGACCTTCCCTATTTTGAAGGGTTTCTTTGATCAGAAAGGCAGCCACAAGCGAGACGATGCCCCCGGCCAGGCAAATCAAAAACATGTATCGAAATCCGACCGCCGTATATTGCGCCTGGCCCAGGCTCCGGGCAGTCAGCACAGCGCCGATCAATACTTGAAAGAGCGCTGCACCCGCGAATGGGAAAAGATTAATTGCACCGACCGCCGTCCCCGAAATGGCAATGGGAAATAGCTCTTTGGCTATTGTCGCAATTACTGGTCCAATGGCGCCGCCGGAGAAAAAAAGAAAGAAAAATAGAACGTAAAGCGCAGGCAGGGTCATTGAGTCTACGTATAAGCCCATGATGCCACTGACCATCATTAATATCACACTGGCGCCGACAAGAACCGATTTTCTGCCAATTCGGTTGGCAAACCAGCCCGATATCGGGCTTCCGATGATCAAGGCCAAGGCGAAGGTGGATAACACCCCACCGGCTGAGGTTTTACTATGGCCATATATTTGCATCAGATAGGGCCCGCCCCATAGTCCGCCGATGGAAAAAGATATGCCGATGACACAAAACGACCAGATAGCCGGTGGCCAGAAACGTCCTGAAGCGACGACCATCTTCATGCCGCTGAGCAGGCCAATGCCTTTTTGCGTTTCCCCCCGATTGGGAGTGATTGGCGCTAACCCCATCTCGGATGGCCGGTTGCGAACAAATACATACACGAGGGCAGCCATCAGTAGCGTAATTATCCCTACGAGCAGAAACGTCATTCTCCAACCAATGGCGTTGCTGACCCAGGCCAGAGGAGTGCTGGAAGACAGCGCACCGATGCCGCCCATGGACATGAAGGCACTGCCCATGATGATAAATTGGCGCGGGGTGAACCATTCCGAAAGCAGTTTGAAGTTGCAGACGAAGACGGTCGAGACGCCGATGCCGACAAGAATCCGACCTGTGACAGCCACCGCCAAATTCGGTGCAATACCCATTACGATTGATCCGACCCCGGCCAGAAGTAAGAAAACGGATACGGTTTTTCGAGGACCCCATGAATCCGCCATGAGACCTGTAGGCAACTGCATGATGGCGTAAGAGTAGAAATAGGCCGAACCCAGTAAGCCTAGCAAAGTCCCGGATATGCCAAATGAGGATTGGATATCAAGGGCGATGACAGCAGGACACAAACGATGAAAAAATACCAGAACGTAGCTTAGGAAAATGAGCAGGCAGATAACGTATCGGTATGCAATGGTTGCATCTCCTTTAATGGCAAACATCATCGATGCATACCGTTCTTTTACAAAATTATCAATCTTTTTTGGCGATCTGACCATAATAAATTTGTTATAGTTACAACAAGGCCCCAGTACATGAATTTTCAGTCAAGCGCATATAGTCAAAGACCTAGCGTACATTGACGGATAGGATAGAATAAAAACATCCCGGCGGCCTGACAGAGAACCTTTTAGTTTATTGACTATCCGGGATTTCCAAGTTAGTTTTTTGAGTTAACACCACGTGCCGTTAACCGAATATGAATTGGAGATTTTTTCTGCCTAACCAGGGAATTGTTATATCAGTTTGGTCAAAGCCGGAAGCAATGAGAAAGGGGTTATGAGCACGTTTTTGAAAAGGGACGATGATTTTAACACATAGGGGATCGGGAAGCAACAAAAGCAGTGTTTGCATAAAGCTTTTTGTTTGCATGAATTGTATCTATGGGAATTCAGGCTATACAATTATATCGAACTGATTTTACAGATTGCTCTCGCAGGTGGACCAAACCCCTGAGGACAGCGCTGCAGACCCCATTAACATCTTTAAGCCACTTGCTGTGACTAGCGGAGGCTACTTGAATATGTGAAGGAGTCTTTTTTAAAAGAAGCAGGCGACTATGGAATGTAAATAAAACTTTCGATGAATTATCGATTACTACATGAAATGTATGGTGTATAAAATCGGAATCATTTTGTATAGCCATGCCAACCTGAAATTATTTGATTACCTAAAAGTTGAAGATTGCGGCAATTTTGTTGTGAGTTTTTCTAACATATTGGGGATATTGATAAATCTATCATTTTTTTAAAAAGCCCAGTTTTATTTATACTACCGATTAGATGCGAACAAATCATTCTCAAGCTTCAATTAAGTTGCTAACATAATAATGGATGTAAAAGATCCAACTCCTATGAGACAAATTGCGATAATGGATGATGCTTGTTTCAAGTAATATGATATTAGATAAAGAGGCTGTAAGGCCAATATGGTTTTAGCCATTAGCGGCAGAACAAATAATTTCCAACATTTGCGATATCGATTGTTTAAAATGGATCGTCCACGTCTTGACTATCATCTTGTAAGGGATCCATATCATCTTGGTCTATGGTTAGGTTTAAAAACTCAGCGCGGTAGCGATCCCACAAGATTGACTCGAGTTGATTTAATTGATTCCATATTCTAAATGCGATGTTGACTTCCGTATTTTTCTCCATTTTTTTACTCCTCACTGAGTGTCATTTTTATTTACTGTAAGAAATTTCAATGACGAATCGAGACCCCTGGGGCTTAGAGGCTGTCGAGCCAGTCAATAATATCTTTTTTGTTTGTCCAGTCGCTGAGTTTATCGATGTTTGGATCACTTCAATTAACGTTATTTTTGCGCCTCTGTCACGTAAATTCAATAAATTATTTGCCAAATGTCTGGAGTTCTGAATTTGACATTTCTTTGTCCTAAAGCCTATCCACTAAGGCCGAAAAAATTGCATCTCTGTAAAAATAAAAAAATAAAGATATATTTTGGTTAACCGATATTAGGATCTAGATTACGGTGGGTTTTCATCCCTATATAAATGCAAAATTAACGGTCCGAATTGATAAGAAAGAATAATTGTTCATGTTCTCATCGCTAAAGACAAAAATGTTCTTTTTCATAACCCTCATCATGACCATTACCGGACTGGTTATTGTGTTTTATACGAGTAGAGATGTCGAAAAAACGATATTGCAGGCTGAAAAGTCATTAGCTCAGAATGTTTTACAATTGGTGGATTTAGATATTCAGGCCGGATACAATAAACTTCTTTATGATAAATTTGATATGATCAGGGTACTGAAGGAACGCTTAAAAGGTATCGCAGATCTTTGCATCTCAGTTTTTGAAATGAATGAAAGGTTATATCGCCAAGGAACTTTCAGCAAACAACAAGCAAAAATTAATTCTCTTCGATGGGTAAAATCAATACGGATTCAAAAAGGAGACGTATTCGTATTTAATGATAACTATCGTATCGTCGCACACCCAAATTTAAAAATGGAAGGGATATCGATTGAATCCTTAAAAGATATAGAAGGTCGACAAATTGCAAAAATATTAGATAAAAAAAAATTGAAATACGACGGCGAATCGGCTGTATTTCATTGGGCTCATGTGGAGCATAGTATAAATGAAAAAAAGCTAGGATATTTTCTACACTTTCCCAGGTGGGAATGGACATTATGCGCTGAAATTGATTTTGAGCAAATAGAGACAGAAAACCAAAAGAAAATGGAGAAAATAATAAAGGTACTGAAAAAGACATTTGACAAAATCGAAATCGGTGAAAACGGATACGCTTTTTTGTTTAACGGTGACGGAAATCTTCTTATCCACCCGCATCGCAGACGGGATATTAATTATAATGATATAATGAATCACCAAACAGGAAATAAATTACTGGGGGATCTAAAATATACTGCCCATCAAAGAAATAATTCGATACGCTATAAGGAATATACGTTCAATGGTTATAAAGAGTTGGAAGCTCATATCAGATATTTTAAGGCTTTTGACTGGTATTTTGGTGTCGCCGTACCTGTTGAAGAAATTAGAGAACCCGCAAAAAGAATTGTGACCCGACAAAGTATCATTATATCAATGATATTTCTTTGCTGTCTCATTTCATCTTATTTTTTGGTCTCAAAACTTGTCAAGCCTTTAAAACAATTAGCTTATCAAGCAAAGGATGTTGCCTCGATAGATTTTACCAAACCCGAAGCACGGGACAAGTCCATTGATTTGCTTCCAATGAAGCAGAATGATGAGGTAGGACGGTTGACAGAATCCTTTGTTTTCATGGAAGCGGAGTTACGAAAAAATGTACAGCAACTGATAGAAACAACCCAACTTAAAAAGGAGGCTGCTGAGGCCGCTAATCGCTCAAAAAGCGAATTTTTGGCTAATATGAGTCATGAGCTTCGAACACCTTTAAATCATATTATAGGTTTTGCCGAATTATTGTTAGACAAACATTTTGGGGAACTAAACGAACAACAAGATGAATATCTTAACGATATCCACCAAAGCAGCAAGCATTTACTTTCGTTGATCAATGATATTTTAGATTTATCAAAGGTCGAAGCAGGTAAACTAGATCTTGAATTTGACTATGTCGAGTTGATGTCGGTATTGAAAAATAGTTTGGTAATGATAAAAGAAAAAGCAATGAAAAACGGGATTAATCTCATTACAAATGCTGATGCTAGTCCACTAACAATCCAGGCTGACAAACGAAAACTGAAACAAATCATATACAATTTACTTTCCAATGCGGTTAAATTCACAAACTCAGGCGGCTCAATTTGGTTAAATGTACACAAAGTTAATTGTGTCATAAAACCTGGATTGAGGTGGGATGATCCAGAATATCTCAAGATTTTAAAAGAAGGTGTCCAAGGTAAAGCCCATGAGGATAAACCACCAATAAAGTGTGTTAAAATTTCAGTTTCGGACACCGGAATTGGTTTAAATTATGAAGATCGAGAACGCGTCTTCAGACCTTTTGAACAAGTCGATGGGTCGCCGAGCAGACGTTATCAGGGAACCGGGTTAGGGCTATCATTGACAAAAAGGTTGGTTCAGCTGCATGGTGGTAAAATTTGGGTAGATAGTGACGGTGAAGGTAAAGGAAGCACATTTAGCTTTGTCATTCCAATCGATCCAAAAGAAAATCCCACCGACTTAAGCTTGATTGAGAAAAGCTTTAGCAATGAAAAAGCCTTTATTGAATCTGAAAATAATGAGCAGCTGATTGCATCATAAAATGAAGATCTAAAGAAATATATATTAAGGATATCGATTATACTAGCATTTCAGTACAAAAAAATGAATCTTAAATGAAAAAACATCATCACAAACGATTTGGTACCATGCAGGGGCTGACGATTTTATCACAAAACCGCCCAATAAAACGGAACTACTCGCTTGATCAAAATCCTTAATAAAACTAAAAAGACTTAATGATAATTTAGTTAGCGTAGAATATGTACTTTGCTCTATTGCTAGAACGGTTGAAGTCAAGGATCAATATACTAAAGATCACGTTGAACCTGTATCCAAAATGGCCTTAATCTTGAGAGGAAATATAGGTTCACAGAGTCTGAAATGGAAGCCTTAAGATTTTGGGGTATACTAAACGATATTGGTAAAATAGCAATCCCTGAATATATTTTAAATAAACTGGGCCCTCTCAGTTCTGAAGAGACGGAGGTGATGAAAAGCCACCCTGTTGCCTGATATAATTTATGTCTCCCTTTAAAGAAAAATTTAGGTCAGTCACTGGATGTAATTAGACAGCACCACGAAAAACTAGATCGTTCCGGGTATCCAGACGGTTTGAAAAATGAAGATATTTCCATCGCCTTGCGAATTATGTCAGTCGTTGATATCTACGACGCCTTGGTCACTGACAGGGTCTATCGTGAAGGATTACCTTTGCAAAGGGCTATTGAAATAGTCAGACAAGAAGTTAAAAAAGAAACGCTAGATGAATTGGTTGTCGAAAAATAGATCGGAATTGTGAGTGAAAATCAATAAATCACAGACAACGCTACATAACCGCAATCTAAAATAAATGTGATTCGGAATGGTTAAAACAAATTCAAAATCAAAGATACTGGTTGTTGACGATGAGCCTTTGAACGTAAAATTGCTTGCAGCAATGATACCTTCGGAACAATATGAAACAGCCAGTGCTTTTAGTGGAGATGAAGCACTGAAAATAGTTCGTGATTTTCGTCCTGATTTGATTCTATTAGATATTATGATGCCAGGACTTAATGGATATGACTTAACCCGAATACTGAAAAGTAACACTGAAAGTTGTGATATCCCTATCGTCTTAATTACAGCTTTTAGAGGATCAGAATATGAAATAAAAGGTTTGGAAGCAGGTGCTGATGAGTTTCTTAATAAACCGGTAAATAAGACCGAGCTATTAACAAGGGCAAAATCATTAATTCGATTAAGACAATACAAGGAGCAAATAAAGTCGCGCACCTGCAGCATTAACTCGGTTACAAGTAATATTGATGAGAAAAATTGTATAGACAATGCCGAACTTAATTTGCCAACAATATTAATCGTCGAAGATAATAAAATTGACGCAAAGCTTTTGCAACGATACCTTCATGGTGAGCCTTACCAGATTAAGTTTGCCAGCGATGGCGAAAACGCCATATCACGTTCTCAACAGGAAAGAATCGATGTTATTTTGTTAGACCTCCTTCTACCAGGTAAAAGCGGCTTTGAAGTCTGCAGTGCCTTAAAAGAAAAAGAAAACACTCAAAATATTCAGATTGTTGCAATTACAGGTCTTAGCGATTTAGAAAGCAAGTTGAAGGGCATTGAGCTGGGAGTAGATGACTACTTGATTAAACCCGTCAATATGCATATTCTCAGAACGAGAGTAAAATCTCTTGTCAAGAAAAAGGCCTTACTTGATCGACTCTGTGATAAATATGAAATGGCAGTCCATTCAGCCATCACAGATAAGCTTACAGGACTGTACAATCGACGATATTTTGACCATTTTCTTGATTTTGAGATAAAAAGGGCTTCCCGTCAAAAAGCTTCTTTGGCATTGTTGATGATGGATATTGATAATTTCAAACTTATTAACGATACCTTAGGTCATTTATTCGGCGACAAAATTCTAAATAAGCTTGGAGAAATTATTAAATCAATAATTAGAGAGACAGATTTAGCAGCGCGATATGGCGGAGAAGAATTTTCTATTGTGATGTCAAATACGGGTTTTGAAGAAGCGGCTGACATTGCCGAAAGACTTAGAAAAGCAATAAATCAATACAATTTTGATGTTACGAAGCGCCCCACAACCGTTAGTATTGGGATTGCTTTGTATCCGTCGGATTCAACTTCTTTGCAAGATCTACTTAGCAACGCCGATAGGGCGCTTTATCGAGCCAAACATGAAGGAAAAAATCGGGTATGTGTATACTCTAATCCCATAATGCCAAATTGATTTTCTACTTGATGTGGCCACACTTCCAAATAATAGTTAACGAAAAACACTGTCTAGCTGCATTTTACACCTCAACTTATTCCGATTGAGATTTTAGAATTCTTAATAAAAACTACCGCACCTCCTTCGTTCAAGATATTTATTGTAGGAGTTATTTACAGGACAATCATAGAAAAAATATCCGTATTCATTATTGAAGACAACCAACTAAGCATGAAGGATGTCGGAAGTATGCTCAAGCTTGCACACTACCAGGTATTAGAGGCGATTGATGCCGAAGATGGTATTTTGCTGGTTCGAGAACAGCTTCCGGACCTGATTCTAATGGACATACAAATACCCGGTATTGATGGATTAGACGCTACTAAAATAATCAAGGATGACCCTGTTTTAAAACATATCCCCGTTGTTGCCCTGACTCCCTATGCGAGGCAGGGTGACAAGGAAAAAGCGTTATCCGCAGGATTCAATCGATACGTCGCCAAACCCATTGATACTCGTAACTTTCTCGATATTTTATCAGAATATTTAAGGGCTAACTGGTCTCTTTAATTCGGTTCAAAATAACTCCATGTACACTATTGCTATTAGAAAGAATGACAATCAGAATTTATTTGGCAAAGCTCTGATAATGTTGTTGGGATGTTTTTTTATTTATTTGTTGGTAATCAGCGGGCCTTATGGATATAAAGTCTTTTGGCTTTTTATATATCCACCTGCTGCATTTTATTTGATTGAGCGAAACCTAGCCTCGTTGTTTACAGGAATTTTTTTTTTAGTAGCTTTGACATTCCTCTTATTTCAAGAACACTTTCCTTCGGTTTACCAACATGATGACGAATTTAAATTAATTTTTCTCTCTACATTTTTTATCATTGGCTTGGTTTCCTTCGTATTTGAGAGCACCAAATACAGATACCAACAGGATTTTGAGAAAACTAAACTGCTACTGACACAAGAGCGAAAAAAAGTGATAGAGGCAGAAAAGTCGAACATATCTATCATTAGAGCTAAAAACCAATTTTTGGCAAATATGAGTCACGAACTTCGAACGCCTCTGAATCATATGATCGGCTTTACAGAATTGGTAGTTGATCAAAAGTATGGAAAACTAAACCAAACTCAGAAAGAGTTCCTTAACGACGCCCTTAACAGCAGTAAATATTTGTTTGCGTTGATCAATGATATCCTCGATCTCAAAAGGTTGGAGACTGGAAAGCTAGAAGTATCAATTTCAGAAATTGATACTAAAACGTTTATTGAAAAATGCCTCACAATGATCAGGGAAAGGGCTTTGAACCACGGCATAGAGATCTCTATTAATATTGACAATGCCCCAACTGTTTTCAGAGCAGACGCGCCGAAACTTCAACAGGTCATCTACAATCTGCTTTCGAATGCCGCCAAATTTACGCCTTATAGTGGCATGGTAACTATAATTGCTCGGAGGGTCGAACTATATTGCCGCCGCGTGTATCTCAATGATGGCCCTCAAATTGTATGGACTATCAAGGACCCGAAACAACCGGAAATATCTGCTCAGTTCGAATATAGGACATGTGTCGAATTTATGGTCGTCGACAATGGTATCGGAATAAAAACTGCCGATCTGGAGCGTATTTTTAAGCGATTTGAGCAAGCAGATGGTTCCTCTCGCAAAAAATTTCAGGGTACTGGCCTTGGACTGTCCTTAAGTAAAAGATACGTCGAACTCCACGGCGGCCGAATCTGGGCTGAAAGTGACGGCGAAGGCAAAGGCAGTACATTCACGTTCGTAATCCCGTCATAGCTGGATAAAAAGAAATGCCTACTTTAAATAAATCAAAAATACTGATCGTCGACGATGAGATTAAAAATATTAGGCTTTTTAAGGCCATGCTTATATCGGGGAGTTACCAAACGTTTGAAGCCTTCAGCGGAGAACAAGCCCTAGAAATGATATCCGGCGTTAATCCGGATCTGATCCTCTTGGACGTGATAATGCCCGGGATCAATGGGTTTGATGTCTGCCGGAAGCTTAAACTTGCGGACGAAACCAAGGTAATTCCGATAGTGATGATAACCGCCCTTAGCGAAAAGGCACATCGGTTAGAAGCCCTTGAAGCCGGCGCCGACGATTTTTTGAGCAAACCGGTGGATCACAGCGAACTGTTGGTTCGAGCTAAATCACTGCTGCGAATTAAAACCTATCATGATGAAATACGAGCGCGTAACAGTGAAATTGCCGAACAAAATGAAAAGCTGCGCGAATTGCAGAAAATTAAAGAGGGTTTAACCCATATGATTATCCATGACTTAAACAATCCTCTGTCATCTATTATCGGAGCGCTTGACTTGATTTTATTAAAGGAATCGGCTCTTTCTCAAAAAACTCGGGGGAGCATGAATGCTTGTTTGGACTACTGTCATGATCTAAAGAACATGATTCTAAGTCTGCTGGGCATTCATAGAATGGAGGAAGGCAAACTTGAGCTGAATATAGAAGGATCCGACATCACCGAACTAATTATGGAAGCAATGCAACAATCTGAATTTAAGGCAATCAAAAGTCAGGTGCGATTATCCGCTAACGATTCAAACGCGCCACACACCGCCGCGATTGATAGAGGCCTAATCAAACGGGTCATTTTAAATCTTCTGAGCAATGCCATCAGACATACGCCCATCGGGGGCAATGTGAAAATCAAGACGGATTTGAATACTACTGATGAAAGTATTAGGATCCAGGTAGTGGATACAGGAAATGGATTGGCACCTGAGCATCATAAAAAAGTATTTGATAAATTTGAACAGGTGGGTCTCAATCAGGAAGGTGTTACGCTTGGTTCAGGTGGATTGGGGCTGGCCTTCTGTAAAATGGCCGTTGAGGCTCATGGTGGTAAAATATGGGTAGAAAGCGAAGGCGAAGGCCAAGGAGCCAACTTTCAGTTTACGGTGCCCGTCAAGACTACGGTAAAGGGATAGATTGGGATTCTTGTACGCGTTTACGTATTTGAGGTTTGCCTCAAATTTGACCCGTCGATGTGTCAGCTCTGAGAGTTGCTGGGGCTATATTCCTCACGGCGGAAGGGAAGCCGGGCGTGAATTTGACGCATAGAGGAGATTAAAACAGGATGATATTCATCTCAATCGTAATACTCGAGCCCCAAATGCGTAATCAAGTCTTCTCCTTCCAGGTGTCGCAGCGTATTTTTTAGCTTTTTAAGCTGGATGAAGAGATCATGCTCGGGATACAGTCCTTCGGCAACCATCGGGCTTTTGTAATAGAATGAAAGCCATTCCTGAATGCCGCTCATGCCGGCACGTGACGCCAAATCCATAAACAGAGCAAGATCCAGTACGAGAGGCGCTGCCAGAATGCTGTCCCGGCAAAGAAAGTCTAATTTTACCTGCATCGGATAGCCCAACCAGCCAAAAATATCGATGTTATCCCAGCCTTCCTTGTTATCCCCTCGGGGCGGATAGTAATTTATCCTGACTTTATGGTAAAAATCTCTATATAGTTCCGGATATAACTCCGGCTGTAGAATGTATTCCAGGGCGCCCAGTTTACTGACTTCCTTCGATTTAAAGGACATGGGCTCATCTAAAACCTCGCCATCGCGGTTGCCGAGTATATTGGTGGAAAACCATCCGGCAACACCCAACATTCTTGCTTTGAATGCCGGTGCCAGAACCGTCTTCATCAAGGTTTGACCAGTTTTAAAATCTTTCCCGCTGACAGGCACCTTATTATTTTTTGCGAGCTCAATCAAGGCTGGGATATCAACCGTTAAATTGGGGGCCCCATTGCCGAAAGGGACACCCTCGCTGAGCGCAGCGTAAGCATATATCATGCTCGGTGAAATGCCGGGGTCGTTTTCCTGCAACCCTTTTTCAAATCTTTCAACTGAGCGGTGCACAGATCCCGGTTTGATGTAAACCTCAGTGCTGCCACACCAAATCATGACCAGACGGCTTAACCCGTGATTCGTCTTAAAATCTTGTAGATCTTTGCGAAGCTGATCTGCAAGATCCATTTTGGTCTTGCCTTGTTTAACGTGAGTCCCATTCAGACGTTTCACGTAGCTCTGATCGAAAACGGCCGGCATCGGCTTCACGCTTTCCAACTCGGCCCTGATGCTGTCCAGGGTTTGTCTTTCTAAAACAGCGGCAGTGATCGCCGCTGCATACATATCATCTTCGAATATATCCCAGCCTCCGAATACGAGATCTTCTAATTCGGACAGCGGCACAAAATTCCTGATCATGGGAATTCGCTTTTCCGTTCGTTTGCCAAGTCTGATCGTTCCCATTTGTGTCAAAGAGCCAATCGGTTTTGCCAACCCATTGCGAACCGCGAAAACACCGGCGACCAAGGTCGTCGCGACTGCCCCCATTCCCGGCGTCAACACGCCTAACTTTCCTTCAGCCGGCTGGATTTCAGTACCTTTCTTCATAGGGTTATTCCTTTCTAAATTGAAACGCTCATTTTAGCCAAAGTGAAAACCAATATTAAACAAAGAAACGCTCTTATTGCAAGTTTTTCAAATTGAGTCAATCCAATGGTTATCATTTAATCGATACAGCGGTATTTTTCCCACCGACCGGGGAGAACTCTGGTAAACGGAAAAGATGGGCGCTCGGAAGATTAAGGCGAAGATATGATAATAAAATCGGGGAGTTTTCTTGACAAACAATGGCAATTATTCTTAAAAAGCTTCTGACGATGGCTTCAGTACTCGTCGTTCAATCACTGTTTTTCGCTGATGGCGGCCTGTGGCACTGGGGTGCAACATCTTCAATCTCGGATTTTTTCCATTCTTTATTGCCTATCCATTTATCTATAAAAATGTTGCCGGCACCATCCTGAGCGAGAAGCGTTTGTTTGCGGCGGCCAGCATTAGTGGTGTTGTCGTCCTCCAACTGGGGGCTTTCAGCGTTGTGCTTCAGACCCTTTTTTCCGGGGTAACGGAACTACCCTTTGGCACATTTGTCCTTCTGATGCAACCGATACATCTGGCAATCGGCATTGTCGATGGGCTGGCAACCTCGGCTGTGGTGCTTTTTGTCTGGAAGGCGCATCCGGAAATTATCAACGCCGGTAATTCGCCAGCGCCGGTTGGAAACCTATCCATGCGGAAGGTGTTCATTGGATTTATTGCGGCGGCAGTGGTCACCGGCGGCGTATTGAGTTGGTTTGCTTCCTCAAATCCGGATGGATTGGAGTGGTCGATTTTTAAAACCGCGGGGACGGATGAGCTGGAAACCTCCCACAAAGGTGGGCGCACCGATCTGAGCAATGCTCAGGAAAAAATTGCCTTGCTGCCGGATTATGGCTTTAAATCTAATAATACCGAGCTACCGGCAGAGGCACCTATATCCGAATCGGTGGTGGATACCGGCAAGACAGTTTCCGGACTGGTCGGTGGCGCGCTGACCCTGCTCCTGGCCGCTCTGCTCGGATCTGCGCTCAAGCACCGTAAGAAAAACAGTGGGGCTGAAAAATAACCCCGACGTTTTATGGTATGCGTTCACGGATTAAACGGTTACGACTGCCCAGATCGAATTGCGGTTGACATGGCCAAGCTTGATAAGCATTTTTTTGACATCGCTTACTTGGACACGCTGTCTGCTCAGCAGACGCCGATTCATCAACTGGACCCCCGCGCCAAGCTGATAAACAGCCTTGTCTTTATCACGACGGCGGTATCTTTCGGCAAATATAACATTTCGGCGCTGCTCCCATATTTTGTATATCCGGTGTTTTTGATTGCCATGGGCAATGTTCCGCCGGGTTATCTGCTAAAAAAAATTACTGCTGGTATCTCCTTTTGCCGTGATGATCGGTATCTTCAATCTGCTGATTGACCGTGAGATCCTTATCAGCCGGGGGGAGATCGGCCTATCCGGCGGTTGGGTCTCATTTGTATCCGTTCTGATTCGGTTTGCCCTGACGGTGGGAGTTGCACTGTCCTTGATTGCAGTGACCGGTTTCAACGCTGTTTGCATGGCGCTGGATAAACTGGGTACGCCCAGGGTTTTCCATGCGGATTTACAATGTTCCCGCCTGCATGGGCAGCGTCATCGTGGAGTTTATCATATGAGCCATCATATAGTTGAAGCTCGGGATTTGCATTACGTTTGCGCCGACGGCAGGCCAGGTGTCAAAGGTATATCTTTTCGTATCACCCATGGCGAGTCCGTCGCCATTGTTGGTGAAAACGGAGCCGGCAAAGCAACGCTTTTACTGCATCTAAATGGCTATCTTCTGCCGACTCAGGGGACTTTAAGGATTGGCGACTATCCATTGGCAAAGAAAAATTTAAAAGCAGTTCGGCGGACGGCCGGCATGGTTTTTCAAGACGCGGATGACCAGTTGTTTATGCCCACTGTCTATGGTGATGTCGTCTTTGGGCCGCTAAATCTCGGTCTGCCGGTCGCGGAGGTAGAGGCGGTCGTCCTGCGAGCGCTAGAAACCATGGGAGTTTCTCATCTCAAGAACAGACCGCCGTATAAACTTTCCGGAGGCGAAAAAAGATCGGTGGCCATTGCATCGGTGCTTTCCATGTCGCCCGACATATTGGTAATGGACGAGCCCACCTCTAGTCTTGATCCCAGAGCCCGGCGTCGTCTGATCGAGCAGCTTAAAACCTTTAAACATACCAAAATTATTGCCAGCCATGATTTGGACATGGCGGTGGATGTTTGCGAAAGAACCATTGTGATTCACCAGGGTGGTGTTACGGCTGACGGGCCAACTCTGGACCTGCTGCGGGATGAGGTACTCCTCGAAAAGAGTGGTTTGTAAAAAAACCTCTGCAAATGCAGAATTGCCCGGTATGCGGACCACGTAATTCCAACCCGGATTCGCCCAATAATTGACGATTCACAATCTGCAATCCAAAATTGCTCCCAAGATCTAAATTAAGCCAAAAATAGAGGGATGAAAATCAAGTGCCATGCATTGCCCGATTTTCACCACCCCAGATCACGATCATCCGCACGATGCTCGGGCCAGCATCAGGTGGTCATCTTCAAAAACCTGTTGCCTTATTGCTGTTTCGTATTCCATAAGTATCGCTGCTGCCACATTCGACCAGCTGTA
The DNA here is from genome assembly GCA_029288035.1 of Desulfosarcina sp. Classification (GTDB taxonomy): domain Bacteria; phylum Desulfobacterota; class Desulfobacteria; order Desulfobacterales; family JAFDCJ01; genus JAFDCJ01. Next base: position 11,228 of record JARFPZ010000354.1, on the reverse strand, counting down.
TTTGAGGACGGACTTACGAATTTCATCTGCCCGGGTCAGATTGGGATTGGCGATGATTGACTGAATCCCCGTGGCCAGGGACCGGGATCGGGTATCGCTGACGACATACCCTGTCTGGCTTTGATCTATCAGAGTTTCCATCGCACCGACAGGGGTGGAGACCACCGGCCGGCCGCATGCCAAGGCTTCCAATCCGACCAGACCGAAGCTTTCATAGTGGGACGATATTACCAAAGCGTCCGCCGAGCTGTAATAGGGTGGTAAGTCCCTTTGATCGACTCGTCCCGCAAATAACACCTTATCTTCGATGCCCAAGTTTGCGACCTTTCGTTTCAGGCGCCGGGATTCAGGCGCCTCACTACCGTCACCGCCGACGAGGACCAATCGAAGTCGCCGATAACGCTTGAGATGGGAGATTGCCTCCAGAAGCCCTTCGATACCCTTTAGGGGTTCAAATCGGCCGACATAAAGCAGGATACTATCATCTGGGTCAAAGCCCAACTGCTTGCGGGTTGCCTGTTTATCCTGTGGGTTGAAAAGATCCATGTTAACACCGCAGGGGACGACGCCGATTTTTTCCCCACATACGCCATAGTAGCGTATCAGATTGTCTTTTTCCCGGTCGGTTGGGGCCAAAATACGATGGCAGTTTTTTACGAGCTGTTTTTCGGCAGCAATGCGAAGTTCAGGCTCCGGCCGGCCCACACCCGTCCGGTTTTTGACTTCACCGAGCGTATGCAGCATGGCAAGATGCGGCTGATTCCAGCGTTCCTGGGCCCAATTCCCCAATCGGCCTGAGAGCCAGTAATGACTGTGGATAAGATCGTAGACAATCCCCTCGCGGGATCTAAAATTCTCCATAGATTTAAAAAAATCAGGTAAATATGGATAAAGCGCCAGCCTGGAGAGCTGGCCGTTATTGGGAATGCCGAGATGAATCAAACGCACGTTCTCAAAAAGATCAACGACCGGCTGATGCCTGCCATTTTGCAGGCGGGTGAAAACATCGATCCGATGACCCCGTTTTCCAAGCTCACGGGCAAGCTCCCGAATGTAAACGCTCATGCCGCCGGTGTCATTTGTTCCCAATTCTCCGATGGGATTGGAATGGATGCTGAGCATGGCTATTCTTAACTGTTTATTACCCACCTTTATGTCCTCACTGTTTTGATTCAACAATCATGACGAACGTCAAATAGAATTTACGGTAACTCGATCAAACATCGATATAGCTGGTACGGTTGCCCCCCCAAACGTTGCTTATATCCTTCCGCGCCTTTCAGAAAATCATAGGTTTGTAGGCCGGACTGAATGCTTTCTTTAATGCTCAACACTTTACCGAGCAACCCCACGCTCAATGAACCGAAACCTTTATCATAACCGTTATTATAAAGATACATGGTCGAGCGGTAGCTAAAACAAATGGTCGCAGCGACCGGTATCTGGTCAAGATCGATAAAGAAAAGCCTTAAAATACGGACCTCATTGAGTGCCGCCGCCAACTCCTTGAAAAACGAAACCATTTGATCGTTCATAAATTCGGCTTTATCGGATCGATTGGATCTGAACAAATCCAGAAATATCTCCATTTCTTCTCTCACCGACTCAGCGTTTTCGACCGTCCGGAAGTTTATTTGGCCGGCCTCATTCAGACGTCTGAGCTTGCGTCTGATTTCATGCCGTTCCTTGCCCCTTAACATACTGAGGTAGTCGTCCCAACTGCCGGGCAAATTAAGCGCATAGGAGAGGTCTCCGTCTGCGTATGAAATCTTGCAGCCGGTCTTTTCTGCCACCGCTAATAAGTGCGTCATGACCGACGAATCGCGGCGTACCGGCTCCAATTCCAGCCGTTTAACGCCATCTTGCTTTAAATAAGCTATCAGGCGGTGGTAAAATTCGGCAGCATTATACGGGGCAACGATAAAATCCAGGTTGTCACAGACGTTCTTATCGCCAATGAACCGGACCGTATCATCACTTCTTTGAAGCGGTGCAATGCCGATGGTGCGACCCTCATGGCGAACGGCCAATAGATAAAGTGCCGCATTTCGACCAAAGTTCTCCCACCATGTCTTTAACCAGACAGGCAACACAAAAAGACAATTCCATGGCAAGAAGCTATCGGCCTGCTGCCAATGCGCAAAAACATTGTCCAAATTCTCAGGTTCAACCTCGTATGATTTTTCGTAAGCGTTCACAAATTCAGAAATTCAGGGTTCAGGGATATTATGGTTTCGATTCTTAGCATTTTTTAAAAGAATTTTGATTTCATGTTCCTTATTCCTGACCATGTTGACCGTCACAACTTTTGATAGGGTTATAAATACACCGTTTTTCCGGTTTTGGCAGCTTTTGAGAGCGCATCCAGTGCGCGCATATTGGCGATACTGTCATTCAAGGTGACATCCAGCTCTGTCCGCCCGAGCACCGCATCCGAGAAATGTTCGACCATCAACTGGTATTCGTCGGCTCCCGGAATCACCTGTTCGGCGCCCACCTCGTCATCTGTTTTGCGCAGCTTATAAACAGCATCCTTTTCCCAGGGTATGAAGGCATCATGGGGCAGATCTATGGCGCCGTCGCTGCCAACGACGGTATAGGTTTGCTGCAGCGCCGAAATAAAACTGGCTTCCAACACCGCCAGTTGATTATTTTCAAAGCTCAGCGAGCCGACCAAATGGATGTCGACACCGGCGGGATGATAAACCGCCTGTGCTTGAACCGCCGTCGGCTCGGCATCGAAGAACCATCGCGTCACACTCACACTGTAACAGCCGACATCCAGCAGGGCGCCGCCACCCATATCCGGTTTTAAACGCGCATTACCGCCGCTTTGAAAAATCTCGTCGTCCATATGATAGCAAAATGCCGACCTTAATAGGCAGGGATTACCGACAACGCCTTGATCAATTTTCTGCTTTATTCGTCGGCTACGCGGATGAAAACGGTACATGAAGGCTTCCATTAGCAGCATACCGGTCTCTTTTGCTCGAGCGGCCATCTTACGGGCTTCCCCGACATTACAGGCCAGCGGTTTTTCGCACAATACATGTTTACCGGCGGACAGCGCTTTTAAGGTCCAGGGAAGATGCAAGTGGTTCGGCAGCGGCACGTAGACGGCGTCAACGGCCGGATCTGCCAGCACCGCATCATAGCCATCATATAGGTTTCTTATGCCGGTTTTTGCTACGATCTCTGCTGCGTCAGCCGGCGACCTCGTGGCGAGGGCATGGACCCTTCCATTGCGGGATTTTTGAATGGCCCCAATGACACACTTACGTGCAATCGTTGCATTGCCCAAAATGCCCCATCTAATCCGGTCTGTCATTTACTCCCTCCACTGTACCCCCACGTACCATCGATCGGGCGGCAGCCTCCAGAATTGCCACCACTTTGACCGAGTCGCTCAGTGGGGCCGCAATCGGTTCACCCAGCAACAGGTGATCGGCCAAATTACTGTGAAATTGGTAGTGATCTCGATCAGGAATTGCGGGGTTTATTCGGATGACGTTACCGCTGTGATGGCGACGGAATACCGTTAAATCGGGCACCATTTCCGTTGCGGGAATGTCATTGCGTTGATAATAATGATCGGGATCAAATTCATAGGAAGTCACATCACGCCAATTTCCGACAATGGCGCCTTCGGTGCCGAGCAGAAACCATTTGGGTTTGCGTGCAGCTGCGATATCGGAGTGCATGAACTCGGCTTCTTTTCCGCCGTAAAACCGAACCTGGATTCGTTCCTGATCCGCATTGGTTACATCTTGCCAGACGCGCTTGTGACGGGTTGCAACGACGGTCTCCACCCGCTCCGGTATCAAACTTACAATCCAGTCTATATAGTGGGCTCCCCAGTCATAAGACGTTCCTCCCGATACCGGTGCGTCCGAATGCCAATATCCACAGGGATGATGAAATCCACCCACAAATGATTCCAAGTAGAATAAATCCCCGATCAATCCATCAGTCAAACTCTGCTTAATCGCCAAATAATCGGAGTCCCAGCGGCGGTTCTGATGACAGCTCAAATGAACCCCTTTTTTGGCGGCCATCTCCTTCAAGGCATCAGTTTCCCGACCGTTTAAAGCCAAAGGTTTTTCGCAGACGACGTGCTTGCCGACGCTCATTATTTGCAGACATAAGCGCGCGTGGGAATCGGGCGGGGTCGCCACGATGACTAGATCTACGTCGGCAGCTTCGGCAAATACCTCGGCAGATTCATAGGTCTTTACGCCGGGGAAATCGCTTTGTGCCCGATCGAGCTGATTTGGATTCAGATCACAAACAGCGCGTAAGGCCAACCCGGGCGTCATTTGGGCGCCTAAACCATGAATACGGCCGACGGAGGGGGCATAGCCCAATATCCCAATTCCCAGCGGGTTCTCCGTCATCCGGCGGCCCGCGAGTTGATACAACAGTCGGGATAAAATCCGTTGCAAGACAGGATGCGAATAGGCCTGCAGGGAGGTGCAGGCAACATGGCCTTGGCCTATCCGCCGATACGTCAGAACAGGTTTGTGGCTGTATTGCCAGTCGGCATACAGAATCGTTTCGGCATCCTCGGCTGTTTTATTGAGAGCATGATAACGACCCTTCAGGTAAGTAGCATCCGGTAATCGCGCTGCCAGGGGATGCTCGGCATTTTCAAAAAGTACACGCAATTCAGTCGCCGGTCCAATGCGATCCGGCTGAACCCCAAATAGGTGTGGCAATTGGTGATCAGATAAATTAACAAACAGGTGCCACCCACCACCAGCGCGAACAAATTGGCTGAGACGATCAAGCGTGGTGCCCGTATTCCGGGTGTTATCGGTGACAACCACATCAAAAGCACTCAGCTCCCGGGGCAGCTGCGGCATCTCCGAGAGCCGAATGTGCGGTATGGAACTGAGATAAGAATAAAAAGATGCCAAGGCCACATCTTCCGCTTCTTTGATAACCAGAATTGATATTGGTGTATTAAAAATCATGCCCTACGTTTCTCATTGTTTGATGTTTAGCAAGATCTACCTGAATGATCGAAAAAAGCTCAATTAGGCGCTAACGATTAACTTTCAATTGGTCTTGAACCCAATTGAAAGTCAGCTTTATGATTTTAATCGCCACTGCGAGCCGTTCTTGGCGTCTTCAACGGCAATGTTCACCGATTGAAGAATGTCACGGATCGCATCGGCCTCTGCCCACTGCTCATTCGCTCTGAAGGTCTGTCGTAATTCGAGCAAAGCCGCCACCAGCGGGGTCAGGCATTCGGCCTGGTTTGCGGGGGAAGAAGACAACTCATTGCCCGTCAGGACAATGAGATCACGGAGTGTATCCCGGGCCTGGCTTATATATTCCTCACTTTCCAGATCTTGCTGGGCTTGCCAGATCGTGCGGTCCAGCTCCAACAGAGCATTGGTGGATGCTCTGGGCTCGTGTTCTTCAAGGCCTTTATGAAAGCGCTCCGCCAAGGAATGAATTTTATCCCAAAACGAATCCGGTTCACCGGCAGTATTTTTTTGTTGTATTCGGGTTTCAGCTGGATCCGGCTGCCAACCGGAATCGGCGTCCCCGCCACGTAAAACATCCAATGGTAGACGATCGCCGGTGTTGAAAGACAGCTCTCCTTCCGACGTCCGCAGTGTGATCCGGCCGATACCCTTTATCTCTGCCTGATTTTTTTCAAAATCCAGAATACAGGCTGTATGCTCATCCAATCCAAGTATCGGCATCTTTTGCGGAATGAGGGATTCGAGACTGCGAAAGCGCGGTTCGCCCATGAAGCAAAAGCGCGTATCATGGGTACCGCCCTCGGCATTGTTCCAATGGGGAATCACGACCAGATCGAAACCAAATTGTCCGAGAATGTCCATGCCGTCTACCCAGTGCAGGTCATGACCGACCTTGTAGATTTCATATACCGGCAAGGTAAACCGGCCGACGGTCAGGGCTGCGGCGCTGGCGGCAACCAGGCATCCTCCCTTGACGACGCATTGGGTTAATATTTCCGGCACCGGAGATTCTTTCAATTGGCGCACCGCGTAAGTCGGACTACCGGGTCCGATGAGAACATAATTGGAATTTCGCAAGGTGTGAAATGCCTGCTGGGCCTCAAAATCCGTGATCTTTTCGTGGGATTTAAATGATGATACGGCCATCGGTTGCTGAACATGAATCCGAAAATATTCTGCGGCCTTGGCCGATATTTGATCCACGTTCAGCTGAAAACCGGCCGGTGTGTCCAAAAAGGCTGCTTGAGGAGATTCCTGCAACTGGTTCAGGAGGCCTTTGTGTACTTCAACCATTGTGGAGGTTAACTCTCCTGACCCCATCAGAACAATTTTCCCCATTTCGTACTTCATTTTAACGCCTGTATTCGCTGATTTACGAGACTGATTTATGGATGGTTTTTCGAAATTGATACCCACGAAGTATCTGCGTGACCACCGGTCGCAATTTTGCATCCCCCCGCTTGAATATGTTAGTGAAATAATAATGCATAAATCCAATATGGCAAATCCACCGGATATAGAGGTGATTATGGATTAGATTTGTGCAATTTGTCGGATAAAGTCCCGATTACCGTTTTAGCAGATTCTCCAGGTTAAATGCCTGCCCGGCTCTGAATTTGACGAGCCGCCCGTGATGATAGAGCGTGATCTTGCCTTTTCCATGAACCCGCCAATTTTCCTGGGCGGTATCGGTGATTGCGCCGGTTTCCTCATCAATGCCGACCAATATTTCGTCCGGGAGCTGATGTTTCAGAAGGGGGAACCAATCTTTGCCATAAGTATTGTGATGGGGTAAAATAAAGATATGTTTGACCAGATTCAGTCCTTCGACCACCCGCGAGCTAAGCGGGTCGTAATAATATTTACAGAGTACCATCGCACCGGCGCTGCTGCCGGCGATCACGGCCCCTGAGAGATAGGCGTCTAACAAAGCCTGCCAACTGCGGCTGCCGTTTAAGGTTTGCGCCAGGTACTGGGGAAACCCTCCTAAGAGATAGATTAATTTTGATTTTGTCAGGGTTTCTGCTAACTCAGGCGCATCGGCGGAAGGACCGTCTAATAGCGGCAGGGCTGAGACATTTGTTGCACCCAACCGGCGAAACCAGCCGACACCATTGCGGCCGCCTCGCTGGTGGTTCTTATCCGGTGCTGCGGCCGCCGGGATAATGCTTATGGGCGTATCAGGGCCACCTGCCAGCATGATTGCCTGGCGGTCGGGTTCTGCCATCTGACCACCGAATTCGGCGCCGCCTTCAAGTAAGATATATCCCATGTTGGTATGTTAAATTCTATTTTATCGATGAAAACTGATCAATGGACCAAGATTTATTACGACAAAAGTGGGGCTTCCTTCGTTTGCCCTTTGTTGTGCATTGTCAGCAAGCGGTTGAGTTCCAGCTTCAACTGCTCTGATTCTATAAATAAGATAGCATGTATGCCCACATTTCGGGCCGCTTTGACATGACCGATGGTGTCATCGATGAAAATCGCTTCATAAGGTAAGGTACCAAGTCGTTTCAGCGTTAAATTGTATACTGTCGGATCTGGTTTTGCCATACCTTCGTCGCCCGAGCAATAGACGACGTCAAACAGATCGAGGATTTCCCAATCCGACAACCATTCGGTTAAGCCCGGAGGGTGGTTGGAGAGGACAGCCAGTTTATATCCACCATGCAACCGGTGAATCAGTTTCAATACACCTTTGTTAATTGATTCATCGGCGTGGTAGCGCTTGCGAAATTCATCAACCATCCGGCACGATTCAAGCCCCAGTGCCGGGCCGATGCCATACCAGAATTCTGTTTCTGAGATACGACCGACCAATGCATCCTGCCAGGCTTGACTGTCGAACATAATTTGGTTGATCGTGCCGGGTGCCAGCCCTAAATCTGTCTCATAGGCTCGAAACAGGGAGGACGGTTTTTGAGCCGAGATGACCCTTCCGAAATCAAAAATGACTGCTTTGATTTTATGCACTTTAGTTCACTCTTGTCCGTCGTTAATTTGGCGGATTGGGCATTTATTTTTAATCTATTTCAGATTGTTAGAGCAGAAAGCCAATACAAAAATTCCTATTATTACATGGAATTAGATACTTTTTAAATATTCGCGGACCATTAGGGCCGCAGTGCTCCCCTCTCCGGCGGCACTGACGACCTGTTTGGTGCTCGTATCGCGAACGTCTCCGGCAGCGAAAACGCCGGGCACACTGGTTTCCAGCAATAGCGGATCGCGGTTCTCGAAACCGATCGGCCGCTGATCGCCATGCAATATCGCATGGCCGCTGACAATAAATCCCCAACGATCCAATAAAATTTTGCTTCCTTCAAGAAATCCGGTATTGGGGACGAGGCCGATGAAAATGAAGGCCCCATCCATTTTAAGATTTTCTTCGGTGCCCATTTGATTGTTAACAATCCTTAGTTGAGTTAATTTTGAATCCTTGCCGATAAATTCTTTAACTTCTGTGAACCAGCGGACGTCGATCTTGGGATGCGATAATACTTTCTCCTGGATGACTGCCGTCGCGCTAAATTCACCCTTTCGAACCAAAATCGTCACCTGATCGGCAAATTTGGTCAGCAGCAGGCTTTCTTCAGTTGCGCTATTTCCTCCGCCGATGACGGCAACGCGCTTACCTTTGTAAAAGGGGCCGTCACAGGTGGCACAAAAATGGACACCTGCGCCCAAATAATCCGTTTCACCTTGGACGTTTAAGCGTTTGTATCGGCTGCCCGTGGCAATCAGCAAGGCATTGGCACTGTATTCGCTCCCGTCAGTGGTTCGAACACAATGATAGTTATCTTGCTGATAGATGGCGGCAATTTCCTGGGCCTGGAGCAGCTCTGCGTCAAAACGCGCCACTTGCTGGCGCAATCGCTGAGAAAATTCGATGCCGGCCACCCCATCGGGGAACCCGGGCATGTTGTCCAATTTCTCCGTGCCGGCCGCTTGGCCGCCAAATGCAGCGCGTTCAATGACCAGGGTATCGATGGCCTCACGGGCCGTGTATAATGCAGCGGTCAGACCGGCGGGGCCTCCTCCCAAGACAATCAAATCGTAATGGCTCCGGCTAGCTTTGGTTCGTAATCCAAGCTTTGCCGCTAATTCGGCGTTCGTGGGTTCAACCAGGAAGGTTTCATCCGCAAAAACGATGGTGGGAACAATTCGCTTGCCGTCGTTTTTTTCAATGACAAACTGCTCAGATTCCGGGTCTTCTTCGATATCCACCCAATTATAGGGGATCTGATGCTCTCCTAAAAATTGCTTGCTGCGCCTGCAATCCGGACACCAGTGAGCACCGTAAACGGTAATATCTGCATTGGACATGGGGTTGCTCTCCAATCGTTTGAGTTTAGCTGTTTGATGCACGGTCTGTTTCCGACGATCATACGCGGAGCGGGAAACGGCGAGGTGCTGAAAGAAGTTTTAACGATCTGGGTAAATATGGAGATCAATTGCAAACGTGTCAAACATAAATTCAGAACTACTGATGTGTCGTAAAATCGGATGCAACAAAAATTTCAGAAATCCCGTCAATAAAGCTGAATTTGGGCGAATCGTTCTGAATTTAATTTTTTATTTCGGTTCTAAAACCAAAATAAAGGGCGTCGATATCACCTTTTTCTAAATTATCGTTCCATTTATTTCTGATAAACTCTGTTGCATCTTGAATTTACGCTTATTTTCACTACAAATTTTATAGGTTCTTTAGATATCAGGGCCTCCCGAGAAGTTTTTCCAATTGAGGTCAGGAGCTCTGAAATTATGCGGACCCAAAAGGAGTTTGACATTCACAAAATATGAATGATAGTTGTTATAACCCACATTATACGGTTCGACGTTCAGGAGTACATTAGCCGCTGTTATGTGAGCAGCTGGCAAACCCTTTTTATGTTGTGCATTTGTGGAAGAATTTCCGGTTTATCCGGACGAAGACCTTAAAGGAGATAACATGGTAACCGTGGCAAAAGATGGCCGTATCCGGATTGAGAAGCTCGAATTGGGACCTTTCGGCACCAATGCCTATTTCCTGACCTGCCGGAGAACCAACGCCAGCGTGCTGGTGGATGCACCGGGAGATGCCGGTAAAATTTTGGCTCAGCTGAAGGGAACCGATCCCAAATACATTTTGATGACCCACAACCACATGGATCATACCGGTGCCCTTGCCGATGTAAAGGCCGCCCTGAATGTACCGATTGCCGCTCACCGCGATGATGCCGGCAGCTTGCCGCTGCAACCCGACATGTTGTTAAGTGACGGCGATGTGGTCTCCTGGGGAGATATTCAATTAACGGTATTGCATACGCCGGGGCACACCCCGGGCAGCTTGTGCTTTTTGACCGGAAATTACCTGATCGCCGGTGACACCCTATTTCCGGATGGACCTGGTAAAACCGGATCTCCGGCCGATTTTAGGCAGATCGTGGAATCCCTCACCAGCAAGATTTTTGTTCTGCCCGAAGATACCCGGATCTATTCCGGTCACGGAGATTCTACCGTGCTGAAAAAAGAGAAACAGGCCTTCGAAGCTTTTTCCGCCAGGAACCATGATCCCAATCTTTGCGGAGATGTGCTTTGGTCTTCGTCTCAGTCCTAACGGCCACCTGGTAAAAATATACGTATCGGAATATCTGCAATTTAATGAGGATATGGTTCGTTTAAAGAGGCCATCGATCTGCCCCAGACCATGGAATACAGGAATGGTGGAATACTGGAATGTTGGTTTTTGAAAAGTAAATAACCATCTTTCATATTTTCGTCAACGCTAATTTTACCCTCAAGCCAGGTTAGCACTATTCCAAAATCCCTTATGCCATTTCTCCAGTATTGAATGATTTCAATGGGGCAGGACCTTTTAACTCGATAGAGTATAATGATCAAAAATTATTCCAAAATTAGAAACTATTGCCGTGCTGATTTTGACAACTATCTTCAATTGCACATGGAGGTAAATCGCCTTGATCGATCTGGTCGCTCTATCGCAAAACAGCGTTTGGCAGAAGACTTGGGACACCCAAATTTTCACCCGGAAAAGGATTTGTTTGTTGCAGAGCGTGGCAACCGCATCATCGGGTATGCCGGTGGTTTTTTAGAGGCCGCATTAAAACGCGTCATTCTGGAATGTATGATCCATCCGCATCATCGAAAAAATGGTATCGCCACCGAACTGATTGGTCGCACCCTTCGGCATGCCGAGGCCGCTAAAATCAAGGTGGCCCAGGTATATAT
>JARFPZ010000186.1 GCA_029288035.1 Desulfosarcina sp. | reverse complement strand
GTTCTCATTTAGTACATAGATTCGTAAATACAGTAGCTTAAAACTTGAGGAATGGATTCTAGAAAAAAAAGAATATCAGACAGGATTTACAGGATTATATAAATAGAAGGGTTTTTGGCCTAAAAATATCTCGCCGTAGGCGAAAAAAATCCCGTTAATCCTGTAAATCCTGTCCAAAAAAAATTAAAATCGAATCCATTCAATACATAGTGCACTTATGGGAAAAAATATTACGACTAGAATATTACCGTAGCTATGAACAGGAGCACCTAGTCCGGCTTTCCATGCTCAGTTCTTCGGATGATCTCGTCTTGGAGATCCGGTGAGAGGTCCACAAAGTAGGCGCTGTAACCGGCCACCCGAACCAGCAGGTTGCGATATTTTTCCGGATCTAATTGGGCTGCTTTCAATGTGGTCGTGTTTACGATGTTGAACTGAATGTGCCAGATCTTCAGATCACACCAGGTTCGGATGAGGGCCGCCAGGACTCTCGTACCGTCCTCGCCGGCCACAGCCTGGGGGCTCAGCTTCATGTTCAGCACACCTTCGCCGCCCTCCTGAAAACCGGTGGCCTTGGTGTATGCTACGGACAGCAGCGACGCGGTGGGTCCCTTTGCATCAGATCCTTGTGAGGGAGACATGCCTTCGGACAGTGGTTCACCGGCCTTTCTGCCGTTGGGCAACGCACTCACAATACGCCCCAAAGGTACGTGGGACGTCACCGGAACATATCGGACGTCCAATTTTCCGCCTGAGATGTTGGTATAACTGTTGGAGATAGATCTAAAAAAGTTTTCCAGATCACGGCCGATGTCATCCGCGTACGGATCGTTGTTGCCAAACTTGGGGGCATTGAGACACTTTCGATGCAGCAGGTCCATCCCTTCGAAATTATTCGCCAGGGCATCCAGCATTTGATCCATGGTGATGGCAGCATCATCGTAAATCAGCTTTTTTAGGGCGGAGAGAGAATCGATGGCCGTACCCAATCCGATGGGGTCCCAGAACCCGGGCGCAATACCCTCTTTGAACTGACCTTGCTGGATGTCTTGACAGTCTTGCATACAGAGATCATGCAGACAGGACTGCAAGGGGGACGCTAGCAAATCAGGCCGAATAGTTGCATGAACACGATCTTGAATGAAAGCATGCCGGGTAAGATACTTTACCTGCTGTTTGAATGCATCCATGATCTGGTCGAAGGTTTCAAACTGTCGAGGATCCCCGGTTGGGATACCGAAACGCTCATCACCCTTAGAGCTCAAGTGACCGTCATTGAGGGCCATCTCCAGAGCCGCACCCAGATTGATATACATGTTTCCCACCATGTAAATGTCCCGGTTAATCAGCCGGACTTCGGTGCAACTGGAAACGCAGTAGTCCCTGACTTCTTCCAAACTTGCCCCTTTGGCCAGTAAAAAGGGGATGACCGCCTCGTCGTTGAGTAGTTTGGGGAATCCCGTGCCCTCTTTAATGAGTTCGCAGACCTTGGTAAGCAGGTGATTTGGGGTTCGAGAATGAATGCGGACAGCCAGATCAGGATAATCGAGCGGAAACTCTTTCTTTGACTGAAGTACCAGGTAAGTCAAATCATTGGTCGCATCCAGACCCTCTATCGTTTGTCCACCAATGGTTGTCGCTTCGAAATGAGGAACACCTTCGTTGTGAAATATGGCCCCGGATTGCTGCAGGGTCACATTTTGGGCCATATTCAGCCATAAAAGCTCCAGCAGTTCCAGGACATCATCGTCCGTGATTCGACCCGCCGCAATGTCCTTTTGGTAATAGGGGAAGAGATACTGGTCGATCCTGCCGTTGCCGACCGTGCCGCCGTGCATCTGTTCAAAACGAAACCCCACCTGGGTAAACCATTGGGATTGAATGGCCTCACGAAACGATTCGGCAGGATCTCCGGGAACTTTTGCACAGATCGCCGCCAATTCGAAGAGTTCTCTTTTTCGCTCCTGGCGGGGTTCGTTTTCAGCAAGCGTGCGAGCAAGTTCGGCATAGCGTTTCGCATAGAGAACCATCGCCCGGCAAACGATCACAACAGCCTTGAGAAAGGGAAGATTTTCAAAGTTATGGTCTGAATCATAGGGATCCAGCATACTTATTTTTTCTTCGGCAGCCATTCGGATGCCGTTAAAGCCAAGTTTTAAAACCTTGTGGTAATCCGGCACCCACTGCTGGGATGACCGGTCGGTGGTCGAATCGATGATGACATAACTCGGCGTGTAAGGGTCATCTTTTTGATATAAAACCTGCCGGGTTTCTTGCGGCAGAAGATTAAAATTGGTTTCGAAAACCGTTCGTCCTTTCCAATAGGGAATGATCTCCTTTCTTACGATGCGGGTGTCTTCAGCCGTCAGAATAAAGCGGCCCTCTTTGCGTGAGGGAAAACTTTCGAGCCCCGTCTCCAACCAGGCACCGCGAAGTTCCGGATATAAGATGCCGTACCGCCCGGGAGGACCGCAGCGCCCGACAATCAAATCATCTTCACCGATGGTGATCTCAATGTTTTTCAGCATATGTTCCAACGCCATGGCCCACCTGAGCACAACCGGAGCACCTTCTGTTTCTCGGAAAGATGCCGTCATAAGACGTGCCCTTTCCACGGCAATACGGGGGGGCTCTTTGCGGATGCCTTTCAACATTCGATCGACCCTGGCGCGCTTCGATCTGGCTTCGTGTGAGGTCAATGTGTCATCTTCTCTCTTCGAGATCCTTTCTTCTTGTGCAGAAAATATTCTTGAAGGCTGAGCCATGCGATACCTCCACTTATGGGTAAAATACCGGATAGATTTGCGTTCTCGTCACCCTATTTGCATATGCCGTGCCACAACCGAAATGTTGATAAAATACTGAATATAATATTAATTTAGAACAATTCGGCCGTTGCCCGTTCCCGAATTTTGGCCAATACAGGCACTAATTGACCGATACATAATTATCTTGTTGATATAATGAGTTTATTTATTTAAAAATTGGCTGAAAATCGGCCAATATTGGCCGTTGAGCAAGAGATGATCTTCAATCGGGTCTCAAACGGAGGGGATAATTCTATTTGCGGTCAATTTGTTGGTTTCGCTGATAGCAAAAAAAGGCCGGCAAGTAGGTTGGGTAGAGGAACGAAACCCAACTAAAGATATCGGGATGGTCAACCCAACCTTCTACGAATATGCCATGACCGATGTTAGAACCAAGTCCCAAACCTAAGAAGATGGGCAGGGAATCTGGGGAAGGCATGATGTTGCTCTGCAGAGGTAATATCAACGCAATTTGTATTTTATCATTCTGCGCTGCATGGTTCGCCGGCTGAATCTCAAATCGACGGCCGCTTTTCCAATATGCCAGTGATTTCGCTTCAGTGCATCAAGGATGGCTTGCTTTTCCATATTTTCAATATTTTCTGCAAGTCCGAACTGGGATTTCTTTTTAGCTTTTTTCCGAGAAACTACGTTGCTCGCCAACTCTATTTTATTGATGGTGAGAAAACGGCTGATCACGTTTTGCAGCTCACGCACGTTTCCCGGCCAGCTGTAATTGATCAAGGTTGAGTGTGCATTTCCAGGCAGTTTGGGAGTCACGCCTAAGTCTGAAAATTTTTTTAAAAAATAATCGGCAAGCATCAGAATATCATCTTTTCGTTCTCGCAGTGGGGGCATTCTCAGACAAACGGTATTGATCCGATAATAAAGATCCTCTCTCATCTGTCCGGTTGCAACCAGGTCGTCAAGGTCCTGATTGGTCGCCACGATCAAACGAAACTCGGAAACCCGGACCTTGGTATCCCCGATCGGCGTGTATCCATCACCATCCAAAGCCCTCAGAAGCTTTGCCTGCATATGCAGCGGTATTTCTCCTACTTCGTCTAGAAACAATGTCCCTCCCCGGGCAGCAGCCATCAATCCCTTACGATCTGCGAGCGCTCCGGAAAAGGCCCCTTTTCGATAGCCAAAAAACTCGCTTTCAAGCAAATTTTCCGGTATGGCGCTGCAGTTGACGACAACGAAAGGCATTTTACTTCGGTTGCTTAAGTTGTGGATAGCCCTGGCAGCCAATTCTTTTCCGGTTCCGGATTCACCCGTGATCGCTATGGTAGCATTTGTACCCGCGGCTTTTGAGATGAGTTCGTAGACTTCTTTCATAACCAGGCTTTTGCCAATGAGCTTATCCAGGCCGTGCCTATTCCGGATACTGGATTTCAGCCTGATGTTTTCCTCGCGCAGCTCGATTTCTGCAGTTTTTTGCTCGGTGATGTCCACTAAAAAACCATCGAGGGCAACCAATTCGCCGGCCGCTGAGTAGACGCCCGTACCTTCTTCCTTAACCCATTTTATTTTTCCAGGTGCCGTGCGGATGCGATATACCAATTCATATTGCGGATTATCTTTTGAAATTTGTGACAGAACGCGTCTGTTTTCCTCCTGATCTTCATTGGGTATCATATGGCGAAAGGCGGTTGCACTGACCAGCTCCTCAGGCGCATAACCCAAAAGCGCCACAGCGCCGCGGCTTGCAAATTTAAAGGTCCATTGACCGTCATTGACGGCACGAAAAACGAGCCCGGGAAGATTATCGACAACGGATTTGATGAGATTCTGATTTTGGGTGGTTGATTTTTTCATCTCGTCATATAGATCCTAAACTGATCGGTTCCAGTTTCAGGGTTCACGGTTCAAAGGTTACAACTGTTTGAATCTTATTATTATATCGATCAATAATCGAGATACTCGACTTTACCCATTGGGTGAAAAGGTGTCAATAACGTAAAAAAGGCTAAATCTCCTTGATAGGGCCGGCTTGGGAGTTTTTCAACCTGGAACGTTGAACCCTGAACCGCTCAACCTTGGTAGATATATCATTTGAATCTTGCATGCAAATTTATTTCAATTTATATAAGTCTGAATGCAGATAGATCGGTACCTTACCATTTTGATTCTAAAATGGATCAATATGAAAACACAGAATTGCCTCGTCTCTACATAATATGTCAAATTTCTTTATATTTTCAGCATTGATACTATTTTGGAGTGGCCATTTAGTTTGATTCGAAACAGGATCAAAAAATCAGCGGCCACCAACAGTGCCGGGGGCATGAGGATGATCTCTGGAAGGGGCTGTGGCCACCTCTGCTGGTAGCCGCTGATTTTTTTAAAAGATTGTTAATTAGGTAATATTTCCATATCGATCATGCATTGGTTTGCTGGTAATGGCCTATGTTTTGCACTGTGAAATTCAGACCAGATTTTATGACGTCTCTTTGAAGAATGATGCCAAAACACTTCTTCATATTCCTAAGGATAAATATCATTTTGCCTGCCAACACTAAAATCTTTACCTTAGCCTCGGAATAGGAGGTAACATGAGCAAATTTATTGAGGTCAATCTCGAAAAATGCACAGCCTGCCGGCTATGCGAGTTTGCCTGTTCCACCCACCATTTTGAAGAGATCAACCCGGCCAAGTCCCGCATCAAGGTCAGCATCGTTTCCAAAGATTTTTTCTATTATCCCAATGTCTGCCAACAGTGTGGCCGTGCACCCTGTGTAGCGGCCTGTCCACAGGATGGCGCGCTTGTTCGCAATCAGCAAACCGGCGCTATCGAAGTCAATACGGATGACTGTATCGGCTGTCGCATGTGCATCCGGGCCTGCCCATTTGGCGCCATGGGGTTTGACAAGCAAGAAAAACTCGCGGATAAGTGCGATCTTTGCGGTGGGGATCCCGAGTGTGTCAAACATTGCTTTTACGGCGCATTGGAGTTTAAAGATCCTGAACGAACCGTCTTTGATATGAATCGAACCTATGTCAACAAGCTAAAGGATTCATACCTTCAGGAGGTAACAAAATGAGCACAAAATTCTATGGCTGGACAGGCAGACATATTCGGGTGGATTTAACGAACTCAGATGTTCAGGTAGTTGAAGACAATCCGGATGTTATGAAAAATTACCTTGGCGCCCGGGGGCTCGGCATTAAATATATGATGGATGAAATCGATCCGAAGATCGATGCCTTTGAACCGCAAAACCGTTTTGTCATTGCCACCGGTCCCCTGACATGCATGCCGCCGGCGGGTAATCGCACCTATTTCGTTACCAAGTCACCGTTGACGGGTGGCATCGCGAACGCCGGGGTGGGAGGCTATTTTGGTTCTGAGTTGAAATTTGCGGGCTTCGATTTCATTATAATTCAAGGCAAGGCCGGACGACCGGTTTATCTCTGGATCAACAACGACAAGATCGAGCTGCGCGGTGCCGAACATATCTGGGGCAAAGGGACTGAGGAATCCGAAGAGCTCCTGATAGCCGAAACCGACCCGATGGCTCATATAGCCGCTATCGGGCCGGCCGGTGAGAACCTCGTGCGACTGGCCAATGTCATCACCGGCGGTGTTACCGGCGCCCGGGCGGCCGGTAGGGGCGGTGTTGGGGCCGTCATGGGATCTAAGAATCTTAAAGCCGTGGTGGCCCGAGGAACCGGAGGTTTAAAACTAGCCGACATGGCCGGCTTTAAGCAACATGTTGGCAAAGCTTTAGATTTCTGGAACAACCCCACCGAGAGCTGTGTTAAAGTGCTGGCCGATCACGGCACCATCGGTGTGGTCAGTTTTACCAATGATTTAGGCATTCTGCCAACCCGTAACTTTCAAACCGGCGTTTTCGAAGGCGCAGATAAAATCAGCGGTGAAACCTTTGCTGAGAAGTATTCGGTTCGCGGGGCCACCCCCAGCAAGGCCTGTTTTGCGTGCCCTGCGGGCTGTGCCCGACTGAGTCATGTCAAGGAGAAGGGATACGAGGGCAAGGGGGAGGGCCCTGAATATGAATCCGTAGCCTCGCTGGGCGCTGTGACTGGGGTGGATAACCTGCCGGCGGTCATCAAGGCCAGCCGGATGTGCAACGACATGGGGATGGACACCATATCGGCAGGTGTGACCGTTGGGTGTGCCATGGAGCTTTTTGAACGGGGTGTTCTGCCTGAGAAAGATGTTGGGTATCCACTCAAGTTCGGTGACGCTGAAGGGCTTTTGGATCTGGTTCAAAAGATGGCCACCCGGGATGGTTTCGGCTGGATCATGGGCGAAGGATCCTTTCGTCTGGCCGACCGCTATGGTCATCCCGAGCTCTCCATGACGGTTAAGAAGCAAGAGCTACCCAATTACGACCCCCGCGGTGTCAAAGGACAAGGGCTTGCCTTTGTCACCAACAACCGGGGTGCGGATCATTGCCGCGCAGAGGTCAATTGTTCGGAAATCTATGAGACCACCATGCTGGGTTACTGGTCCCCTGAAAAAGATATGGATCGTCACGCCATCAAGGGCAAGGCCAAGATGACCAAACACTACCAGGATTACTGCGCCTGGGCCTATGATTCTTTGGGATTCTGTTATTTTCTTTTAATGGACACTCCCGAGCAGGATGTGGTTGATTTGCTGGAGAGTGCGACCGGCGTTGACTTCGGTGGTGTGGATGCACTCAACAAGATTGGAGAGCGGATATTCACTTTGGAGCGCCTGTTCAACCTGAAGGCCGGATTGAGTGCCAAGGACGACACGCTGCCAAAACGATTTTTGAATGAACCCATGCCCGAAGGACCTTCAAAGGGTCAGGTGTTCGAGCAGGACCAGATATTACCGGAATACTACGATCTAAGGGGTTGGGACGAAAGCGGTGTACCCGGGCGTGATAAATTGAAGGAACTGAATATCATGAATGGAGAAATATGATGTTTGATAGAATGGGACCCCTTTCAGAAGAAGAGCTGAACAAGCTTCATTCTGCAACCATGGAGATCCTTAGGGATGTAGGAATTTCTTTTGGAGAACCGGACGCCTTGAAAATATTCAAGAATCATGGCGTCAAGGTGGACGGGGATAAGGTCTTCTTAAATGAAGACCAGATAACAAACGCTTTGGATACGGTGCCGGCGCAATTTACTCTCCTAGCACGGGATCCTGAAAAAA
Organism: Desulfosarcina sp.; assembly: GCA_029288035.1. Taxonomy (GTDB): domain Bacteria; phylum Desulfobacterota; class Desulfobacteria; order Desulfobacterales; family JAFDCJ01; genus JAFDCJ01. The sequence goes on along the minus strand of JARFPZ010000186.1, from coordinate 2,703 downwards.
GTGTCGTGTTGGGAGGAGACAATCTGGTTTTCACTCCCGGTTACGGAACTGTCTTTATAACTTCCGAAACGGGCGATATGCGACGGCCTGTCATGGAAGATCACAACAATCTCTGTAAACTTGTCCAGACGTCCAAGTATATCGACGTGAATGGATGCCTTATGGTGGATCCCTCTGACGTTCCATCAAAAACTGCCCACCTTGAAATGCTTTTTTCCAATTTAGTACTTTGCGATAAACCTTTTTTGAGTAGTAGTGCTTCAAGGCAGGCTGCTATAGAGTGTATCGAGCTGGCAGGAATTGGTTGGGGAGGAGCAGATAACATTAAGGATAAACCGGTGATGATATCGGTTATTACCCCACTGTCCCCCCTGCAGTATTCCTGTGAAATGGCAGGCGCTCTCATTGAATATTCTCGACATGGCCAGGTCTCATTGATCGGGCTCCTAATGATGGCAGGTTCAACGGGCCCCGTCACACTCTCCGGTCTTATGGCATTACAAAATGCGGAGATCCTGGCAGCAGTTGTTCTTACGCAGCTTGTCAACCCGGGGGCGCCTGTCATCTATGGCGGAACTTCAACCATCACTGATATGAGAACGGGGTCCCTGGCAATCGGGGCGCCGGAGATGCCGATGATTCAACACATGCAGGTGCAGATGGCAAGGTTTTATGGGATTCCCTGCAGGGGCACCGGCGGCATTACCGATGCGCATGTCCCGGACATCCAGGCGGGTATTGAGTCTGCCCTTGCCCTTTCAACGACAATTCGGAGTGGCGCAAACTTTATCCTGCATGCGTGCGGAATCTTAAGCTCATTTCTGGCCATGAGCTATGAGAAGTTCATCATTGACGAAGAGCTTTGCGGCATGCTGCGCCGAATGATCAAACCGGTGGATATCTCAGACGAATCGATTGACCTGGCGACGATAAAGGAGATCGGAATCGGAGGAGAGTACCTGACCCATGCCAGAACATATGAACGTTGCCGAACGGAGTTCTTCCTTCCGGGTCTGATGAATAGACAAGATTACGATAGTTGGAACTTGTCGGGCAAAAAGACACTTGATGAAACGGCAACTCAAATGGTCGCAGGGAGGCTCGCGGCGTATGAAAAACCAAAAATTGATCCGGCTATTGAACAAGAGCTGTCCCAATATGTTGCCAAAAGGAAAAAACTTTAATAAGGAGGAGGTGATATGGGAAAAATTACGACACGCATGGGTAGCGGTTTTCCGGTTGAGATGAGCGAAAGCCAGCTCATGGAAGACCTGACAGCAGGTACTGAAGATGCCGCTGACCGCGGCAAGATACCGCCGCTTTCCGAAGAAGAATTAAAATATTTATTCGATCTTTTTACCTCCAGGGATCGCTTTCTCAGCGTCGAGTCCGGCAAAGAAATCGTGCTTTCCTATGATGCGTCCCCGCTCAAGATAATACGTGCCGCAGTGGATGTTCATCGGATCCAATCGTTGCAAATTTACGAAAAACTACTGGGTGCGGATACCCTTGAGCTTGGACACGTTGACTACAGCTTCAAACCCGTCAAACCGATTGTGGGTACCGAGCAGACGGTGTTGGAGCAAGCCCTGATGGTCACCCACCCCCCGCTTTTCTATGGCGCCATGCCGAATTTAGGCCTGTATAGCCAACCGGACGGTCCGTTTCCTAACCCCTCGGAATTGATGCCCTTGGGCAAAATTGCCGAGGCCAGAGAATCATCTGAGAAGGCGGTGGAAGATGCAATCAAAGACATTGTCTATGTGTCCAGTGCCATGTATGAATCCGGAGCCGACGGCATCAATATGGATACCACCGGCGCTGCCGGCGATGCTGATTTTTTAGCCGCCCTGAGGGCGACGGAAATACTGAAACAAAAATATCCGGATATATGCATTGAGATTGGCATGTCCGGTGAGTTCATTCTCGGATTACATGGTGAATTGGAGTATAACGGTAAGCGACTGGCAGGGCTGTATGCCCATGATCAGGTGGAGCTGGCGCAAAAGGCCGGTGCAACCATTTTCGGTCCGGTGGTAAATATGAAATCCACCCGCTCGTGTCCCTGGAATTTGTCCCGGGCCATCACCTTTATCAAAGCCTGCTGCGAGAAGGCCGGCATTCCGATTCATGTGAACATGGGAATGGGTGTCGGGGGGGTGCCTTTGACGAATCACCCGCCGGTGGACATTACCTCGCGGGCCTCCAAAGCCATGGTCGAAATTTGCCGGCTGGACGGATTGTAGGTTGGCGTGGGTGATCCGCTGGGTATGGCTGTATCTCATGCGATTGCTTCGGGCATGGGCGGAATGCGGGCTGCCGGAGATCTGGTGGCACGCATGCAAATGACCCGTGGCATGAAGATTGATGAGGCCAAAAAATATGTCGCCGATAAACTTAGCGTTTCGGTTACCGACCTGACCGATCCGGTGATAATGACGGAAGTTCGGGAAGATCTGGACCTCGGTTCTATATCACCGCTTCCGGGTTGCGCCAAGGGCATCGAGGCCAAACTTCGTATAGCCGAGGTTCTTGGTGTTGAGATCAACTGTGTTCGGCGGCTAAAAAAGAAAGGGTTGATCTAACTTATATGAAACTACATGGAATGACAAATGACGATTGTCGATTGACGACTTGTGGATGTCGCTTCGCTCTGCTCTTTTTAACACATAAAATAGAAAGAATTTCTTCCTTTTTTTACAC
>JARFPZ010000183.1 GCA_029288035.1 Desulfosarcina sp. | reverse complement strand
TTCATCCAATAACAGAAAAGCTGCTATCGCGATTAATGGCACGATTACGATGGAAAGCGCCCATATCAATGGTGAGGCCCAAATGAGGCAAGGTGTATTTCAAAGGGGTCGCATCGTGGTCGTAGCCCTGCTCCACCTGGTCGATCAGTGCGGCCATCATCGTACCCGCCACCGGCGCTGTTTTAAACTGGTTGCCGCTCGTACCGATGGCCTGGTAATATCCCTTCAAATCTGATTTATCGTAAATAGGAATCCAGTCATCACTGACATCATACAGATCAACGATGCCCGAGGGTTGATTGGGAATCTTCAAGCCGGGCATTCGGCGCTCTAAGCGGTAGACCTGAGCTTTCCATTGGCTTTCGGACACTTGACAATCGAAATTGTCCGGATCCACCCACTCTTTGGGATCGCACTCAGGGTCTACACTTCCGGTGAGAATCATATTGCCGGCTTCGGGTCGATAATACGCTCCGATATCGGCGTCATTGGTGTGATAGCCTTCTTTTTCCGGCTTCTAGTTGTTGGGCGGCGGTACGACATGTACTTCATGTCTAAGAGCCCGGGTCTGGATATTGTTGCGATCGATCTGACCGGCCATTTCGGTAACTTGAAAAGAGTAGGGACCGGCGACGTTTACCACGATGGGTGCATCGATTTGCTCTCCGCTGTCCAGGGTAATGCCCTTTACCTTTTGATTGGCCCGGCGAATTCCGATGACTCTCTGATTGAATCGGAATTCCGCTCCCTTGGCCCGGGCCGCACATTCAACGTTTTGGGTGGCCAACTGCGGATCACCGACATAGCCTGATTCGGGTGTGTAACAAGCGCCTTCCAGCCATTTATTGGATTCTTCCAGGAAGTTGGGATCTTCTGGCCGTCGGGGCGGATAGAAGGAACGAAAATTGGCCACGGGAATCTTATTTTGAAGCGTGGGCAAGTCCCATTCCTCGTATTTTACGCCCACGCGATCGAAGTTGGTCTTGACTTTGGGCCAGTCAATCACCTGGTTTTTAATAAACACAGAACCGGTATTGTGGAATCCGGCAGTACCGCGGGGATCGCTTACATGGATGTATTTTTGCCAGTTATGCCAGTACCAGGCACTTTCATAAGCGGTGGCGACGCCATCAAGGGTGGAGTAATAAAAGCGAACATTACCGCAAGAATTGGCCGTCGATCCGCCACCCGCTGCCGAATGAAAGTCAATATTTAAGGTGCGCTGACCCCTTTTGCTCATTTCATAGGCGATACAGCAGCCGATGATGCCGGCACCAATAATGATCGCATCGTATGCTTTTGACATAAGTGTATTTCTCCCATCTTAGTGAAATCGACCGGATCCGAAAAAAACCCTTTTTGGCATATTCATTCACCAGGTCTTGTTCTAATTTCCGAGACTTTTTGTTAGTAAAAACACGCCGCAATTTTTCCAATAATTCAGAGAATCTGGCTTAAGAACTCTTTCGTGCGGGGGTCTTCCGGCGCTTCAAAAAATTTCCGGGGCGGACCATGTTCGACAATGACGCCGCTATCGGTGAAATACATGTGATCGGCAAGTTCCCTGGCAAACCCCATTTCGTGCGTGACCAGCAGGCATGTCATGCCTTCCTCGGCCAGATCCCGGATGGTGATTTCAAAAGGCAGCATAAACATGCAGTAAAACAACAATACCAGCCAGGGAGAGTTTCTAAAAAATATTGTCAAGACCAAAAAATAAATTGAACTCATTATAATTCATGGGGTTGCTGCTGAAACGCCTTGCCTTGACAGGTAACTTGTAGTTGTCATATTCTAACCAGGAAATTTCATGTCCCTGTAAATGAATGGGGGAAATCTTGCATAGCCGGATTTCATGCTTTCCTTCTTCCCCCAAAACGAAACTCCAGCAATCCTATGTGCTATTCCTGTCTCAATGGATCGAAGATCACGACACTCATCATTTTAATCATGATGGTCCTTGCGATTCCTTTGCCATCCTTGTCTGCTTCGATTTCGCTGGAGTATTCAATCGGTTTTAACGATCATTTTAAGCTCAATACGTGGACACCTGTGACCATATTTATCGAAAACAAAGGCAGATCAACCCATGGAAGATTGGAGGTTCTGGTAACCTCCGGCAGTGAATACGATCAAGATCTCTATCAGGCCGTTTACGCAACCGATGTTGAATTACCCAATAATTCAAAAAAAAGTTATGCCTTGACGGTATCGATAACGTCCTTTGTCCATGAACTGATCATAAGGCTGAGACAGGATGATAGCGTCATGATTTCAAATTCAGTCAATCTGCGACCTTATTTTACTGAAAAAAGTTTTGCCATTGTTGCGGACAATTATCTCTCTCCAGATCTTTTATCACGTCTGCCAAACCGTCTGTTCCCGGTCACGGTATCGCCCAAATTCTTACCGGAAACCGATTACGGGTATGATAGTGTGAAATTGCTCATCATGAATGTCGCCACCATCAGAGGATTAAGAGAAAAACAGTATCAGGCCTTAACCCGCTGGATAAAACAAGGCGGTTATCTTATCACTACCGCCGGCCTGAACTACGGCGCTTTGGTTGAAAATAGGATACGGCATGTTTTGCCGATAGAGGTGCTTGGACATCAGCGCCTATTTGAAATAAACTCGCTGGCGGAGTTCTGCGGCCGAAAGCTAACGAGCAAAGACCCGTTTCTTGTATTAAACGTTAGGATTGAAGGTTCCCAGGTGCTTGCATCCGAAAGCGAGATCCCCATCGTTATCCAAAAAAATTTCGGTCACGGCCAAATTGTTTTTTTGACCTTTGATTTTACCGCACCGCCGTTTCGTCGTTGGGGTGGAGAAAGGATTTTTTGGGATAAAATCCTTTCGTTGCAGTCGTCCATCAGCAATCCCATGCTGGAGCTGGACAATCAAAAAATATTAGATGCTATGTTTGCAAATTTGCCGGCCCGTTTTCCCGATTTTAAAACGGGCGGCCTATTTATCGGCATCTATCTTGTATTTTTAAAATTCTTTCTTACAAAAATTAGAAAACCTGGTAAACAGAGATTGAAAAACAGTTGCTATCTTTTGGTGATAATTGTTTCTTTTAGCGCGCTCAGCTACTGGTACTTTTTTTATCCCAATCATAAGCAAACCTTCACCTATAACAGTTTTTACCAATTAGATGCTTCCGGCCGAGATACCCCTGCCTTTGGGAAACATATCATCGGTCTTTATTCGCTGCAAAAGTCGGCCTACCGATTGAGCCTGGGGGCATTCTCCCAACCCGTCACACACATTTTGCCCAAGCGCTCACCCAAAAAAATCCCCAATCCATATGTCTTGCATGAAAGCGATGCCGGGCAACGGATTTTGGGTGTTTTAAACAGTTGGTCCGACAGCTTTTACCTGATGAATTCGAAATTGGATTCCCCACTCCTCGGCCATGCCCTACAGGACGATCACCATCTTACGATCACCGTAGAAAATAAGTTGCCCTTTGGCCTCGTTGATTGCCTGGTATATTTCAAAAAGCGATTTATATTTATCGATGATATTTTGGCAAAAAATCAGCAAGTCATGAAACTAAACCTATCGGATTTAAAAAAAACGGAGATATTCAACGACCAGCAAGCCGAACGAATTACCAATCGTCTAGTGAGCAATGGCTCTCGATCCTATCTCAAAACAATGCAACGCAATCTCACAAAAGCGGCCTTACTTCAGGTTCATAATAAATACCACTCGAAGCGGGATAGCTTGTATCTAATTGGGTGGGGGCAAGGGGGGCTGGCCCAACCGACGTTTATACAGACCAATCCGGCTGGTAAGCGCCTTACCATGGTGAACTGGGTTCTGCCCGTGGAGATTACCTCGTGAAGTATTATTATTTGACTGACGATTCAGAAAAATCCCTGGCACCTTTTTTTTCCAAAGCAGTGCTGTCTGCCTGTTTCATCGGTATTGTGATTATTAGCATAAGCTTACTCCTTTGTTGGCCGCGTCAGCCGCTAGCCGATTTTGTTGGTGAAAATAAAATCCCGATGGTATTTTTCATGATTTTTTCGGCGACATTAATTGTCAACTCATATATCAATCTTTGCTGTGGCTGTGGGGAATTGATCCGAAGAGGTTTTTATATCATAAAATATCCAACCGATATGGCCACCTTTGAAAAGGAGAATGACTTTTTTACCTATGGATTGATAGCGTTTTTGTTGCATTCGCAAATTATGCTATTGCTTTATCTGCCGCTTCTGATTCTGGCTGCATCGATTTCAGCGGTATCATTTTTCCCATTTTTACAGGCGGTTTCGATTTTGTACTTTGCCGCCCTTCTATGCCGAATGTTTGGATTTCTGGTGTATCTAATTTGGGGACGAACAAGTACGGTCGGGTATTTTGTCGCCAGAATCTTTATAATCCTTTTTATTTTTGGTACCTTTTTCTTCGCACCTTTTATTAATCCGTTACAAATTCTATACTTACTAAATAAAAGCACAGCTGATATCGGTTTGCCTTTTGCTTTATACATGATGGCGGTGAGCTTTGCGGTACTACTTCTCATCGGTGCAAATCACTCTCTGGTTAGACGTCATCAGCGGGGAAAAGGAATATGAAAACGAGCCCCGACATATCATTTTCCAATGAAATATCAAAAATCAAACGGCGCAATATTTTCATCGTTTTGTGTCGAATATGGTTGAATACCAGCTTGATTTTTCTGGGTATCTGCATATTCATGTTTTTCATCCAAAAAACAAACGTTTCGGATTTAAGCGCTTCTGTTTCATGGGTTCTCTTTTCAATTGGATTTTCTCTGGCGGCTGCCTTGCTGCTTGGCTTTCTGAAAAGAGACAAATTTCTAACGACGCTAGTCGATATCGATCGCCGCCTAAGACTCCAGGACAGAATCAGCACGGCTTACGAATATAGCAAATCCGGTAAAAAGACTGTTTTTTCAGGCATACAAATCAAAGACGCCGCCGCCAAACTACATCAGTTGAGCACCAAACAAATGCTCCCGGTAAAATTTTCGCGGCGGCATCTATTATTGATTTTTCTGATGGTCGCCAATGGGGCCCTACTCTTTAGCAACTATTTATCCCCCGAGTTTAAATTGACCCGCGCTGACCGGATTAAACAAGAACTGGTCGATGAGCTGTCGCGAAATTATGCCGTAAATCGCCTTGAACGTAAAAACGAGAAAAAAAAGAACCGGCAGAATGGTTATTCCAAGGAATTAGAACATCTCCGCACGAAACTTAATGATCGATCCATCACGCGAGATCAGGTAAATACTGGAATAGATAGACTTCTAAAAGATGTTCAGGGGGAGCAAGCACGTCTGGCCACCGAGCTTGGCACCAAACTGAAGGCAGCAGAAATCGATGAGATGCCCATTCAAACAATTCCCAAGCTGGAAAATTTGTCTTTGAATCAATTGAAAAAAATCAAAAGGATCCTAAATAGAGCATTAAACAATCAAATTCCCGATTCCATTAACCAAAATATCGAAGCTCTGCAGGAACTGTACCGTACGGAAGAGCAACTTTCTCAGATGATCGACGAATTCTATGAAGACCATTCTGATTCAGATGAGGTTGCCGGATCCCAATACGATAACACTCAGCCATCGACTACTGCACATGGTTTAAAAAAATCTTTAGACGATACGCAATTTTCAAAAACAATAGGTGATGTATTGAATAGAAATCAGGGCTTCGAGGGGAAATATGGGCAGCCAGACCCTGAACAACGACAGGAAATTGACCGCGATTTAAAAGACGAATTTGGGTCACAGCCAGGTTCTTCTGCTGCTGCGGGCAGCGCACCATCCGACGGGAAGAAAAAATCGAAAGATGAACTTGCAAAATCCTCAGGTATTGGAACCCAAGATAAAATGAAATCATCGCAAGGGGATAAATATCTGATTCAGATCCGATCTTTAACCGCCATTGGTGAGTCTAATTTAGAAGAAAAAGATATTATTCGTTCTTACCGAAAAGAAATTGAAGGTATTCTCCAAAAAGAAGAGATACCCTTAAATTATCGCGGGTACATAAAGAACTATTTTATTTCAATTGGATTAAAGGCAGACAAAAATGCGGACGGACTTAATTAAACAGGTAGATTCCATAAGAAGTAATTTTGATACGGTTATCAATGAGCTATCAAAAATCATTGTGGGACAGGATGTATTAGTCAAGCATCTCTTCACCTGTCTTTTATGTGGTAGCCATGCCTTGATAGAGGGTGTGCCGGGATTGGGCAAAACGCTTATCGTTCGCTCATTGAGCAAAATTCTGGATCTCAAGTATTCGCGCATCCAATTTACGCCCGATTTGATGCCGGCAGACATCCTCGGCACAAATATCGTCAAAGAGGATAATAATGGAAGTCGCTATTTTGAATTTTACAAAGGACCGATATTCGGGCAGCTCATCCTTGCCGATGAAATCAATCGTGCCAGTCCTAAAACTCAGTCTGCCCTCCTGGAGGCCATGCAAGAAGACAAAGTTACGGTTTTTGGCACACAATATCATTTAAACCCTCCGTTTATGGTACTTGCGACGCAAAATCCCATTGAAATGGAAGGTACCTACCCACTTCCGGAAGCCCAGTTAGACCGGTTTTTTTTTAAACTTAGGGTTAGCTACCCAGATCATCAAGAACTTCGAAAAATTATCGATAAAACCACTGAAGACTATCAATATGAGTTGAAGCGTGTCATTGGTGCAGACGAAATTCTTGAGATGAGATCAATTGTTAAGCTGGTACCCATTGCCACGCATGTAAAAGACTATGCCATTCGGTTGACGTTGGCCAGCCATCCCGACAATGCGGATGCATCAGAACAGACAAGGGAATATGTCCTCTTCGGAGCCAGTCCCAGGGGTGTACAAAGTTTGATTTTAGCTGGAAAAGTGTCCGCACTGTTAGACGGGCGCTACAATGTATCGATTGAAGATGTCAACAATGTTGCCAAGCCGGCCCTGCGACATCGCATCGTGCTAAATATCAGAGGCGAGACGGAGGGCATTGATTTGGATGATATTATCGATGAGATCATACGCAAGGTGCAGGGGTAAATGAATATTGAAGATTGTAAATTGAATAGGTTTCATTTTCATAAAACATGTTGTCAGGAAAACCCGGTAAGGGCCCGATAGCAAACACCCCCTCAGCTGGGGAAATATAATCTATTAACGAAATGCCTGGAGCATTCAAATGGATAACCACCTTGATTCTTTTCTGGATGATGAGTTTTTAAAAAAACTGGAAAAGCTTAAGGTAATTGCCGGAAAAAGCGCGCGGAATCATAGAAGGGGAGAACATCGCTCCTGGCAAAGCGGAGAGGGATTAGAATTTTTAGATTACAGGAAATACCACATCGGCGATGACTTGCGCTATGTGGATTGGAGTGTTTATGGACGCCTCGACAAGCTTTTTGTCAAATTGTTTCACGCTGAAAAAGGTCAGACCGCTCACCTTCTGCTCGACACAAGTCTGTCGATGGGGACCGGCAATCCGTCTAAGGATATCACTGCCAAAAAAATTGCTGCGGCGATAAGTTATATCTGTTTATCCAATTTGGATAAAACCGGTTTGATGGCGTTTGCCGATAAAATCGTTGCCATAAAGGCACCGGCGCGAGGCAAAAAGCAATACCCGGAGGTGCTTAAATACTTTTTATCTCTCAGCCCCTCTGATTTAACCAATCTGAATGGGTGCCTGGCGGAATATGCATCGATTTGCAGAAATCCCGGTATTGCCGTCATTATCAGTGATTTCTTGGATCCGAAAGGCTATGAAGTTGGACTGAATGCGTTGGCTTACAGAGACTTCGATATCAATTTAATTCAGGTGATGAGCCACGAAGAACTCTTTTGGTCGAGGACCGGAAATCTTATGCTGCACGAGGTTGAGACCGGAGAAAAAAAGGTAACTTTTGTGGACAAGCCTTTGCTGGCGCTTTACCAACAAAAGGTCAATACCTTTATTGCCAAAATTAAACGCTATTGCGGTCATTGCGGCATTAACTACTTTCTATGCGACACGGGTACTCCCTTCGAAGATCTTTTAACGGATTATCTATCAAAGGGCGCCTTGTTTCGATAAATAGTTCTAGAACCGTTCAAGGGTTCAGAGGTTCAGGCCTGCCCTGGCGCGACAGGATGTGGCTATAAAATAGTTATAACGTTCTATTGGCTTGGCTTTCCATCACTACATCTTGACATGCCAGGTCTGGGCCAGGGGCTCAAAGGTTAATGACTGACCGAAAATTGGCACTTAAAAAATCTATGGTTTGATCTCATGCAATTTCTAACCCCCGGCATGCTGGCAGTCTTAGGTCTGATCCCAATCCTCATCCTTATCCACACCTTAAAGCCAAAACCCCGACAGGTTGATGTAACCACCCTTTTTCTGTGGCAGGAAGTGTTAAGGGAAAGAAGCAGCCAGTTGACCTTCGCTCGCCTTAAAAAGAATTTGCCGCTTTTATTTCAGATAGTCATGGTACTCATAGCTGCTCTGGCGCTGGCGAAACCGATCTGGAGGCATGACACCTCCAAGAGAGGAAATATGATTCTCGTCCTCGATACCAGCGCCAGCATGAAAGCGAAGTCAGGCTCGGGCACCCGCTTTGACGTGGCCGGCGAAAAGGCGGTTGAATTGATTGGTCAGCGTGATGCAGATCAAAAGGTTCTTATCGTGGAAGCCGGAAGCAAACCGGTCGTCAAATCCGGGTTTTTAGACAATTCGAATCAGGCTAAAAACATCATCAAAAACCTCAGTCCTTCAGATGCTTCGGCAGAGTTGGAAGACGCCATTTACCTGGCCCTCTCCTTTGTCGATCCTACCAATGCCGATACCCTTTATCTAATTACCGATGGTGCCGGTGGAGATTTCTCTGCCCTGGTTGAAAATCATCCGAACATCAAACCGATTATCGTTGCCGGCGGAAGCCACAACGTTGGGATCACAAAATTTGAATTCCGACAGGAACTCGATCATCGTGATCGGTATGAAATCATGCTGGAGATTAAAAATTTCAATCCGACTTTAATCGAGTGTCCCATCCTTCTGTCGATTGACAACGTCACCATATTTGATAACGCCATCACATTTGACGCTTTCGAAAAGAAATTGCTGATTTTCCCTTATTCGGGGCTTATTACCGGAATAGCCAAAGCGATTCTTGAAATTGATGATGATTTTGCGGTTGATAACCATGCTTTTTTATCTCTGAATGCATCCAAAGACATATGGGTTTTGTTGGTTTCAAAAGGAAACCAATTTTTAAAAAAACTATTGGAGGTATATCCGAATTTTAAAGTCAATTCAGTTAAAGAAATTATACCATCTTCCTGGATTGAACAGACCCAGCGACATGACATCGTCATTGTCGACCGCATGGATTTTCCTGAAACGGCGAAAGGAAATTTTCTTCTGATTGACGCCTATTCGCCTTCAATACCCATATTAAAAACCGGCCAGGTCCGATTTCCGAAAAATCTCGATTGGAATCGCAAAAGCCCTCTGATGTCAAACATAAATTTGGACGGACTGATTATCGAACAGGGTTCCAGGCTTCAGGTAGGTAAGCGATTGCAGCCGGTAGTTGAGTCAACCCAAACCGGCCTGGTGTATACTTATGAGGAAGGCGGTCTGCGCGCAGTTCTCCTGGGATTTGATCTAACGAAATCCGATCTTCCCCTAAGAGTTGCTTTCCCGGTGATGATGAGCAATATTTTCAATTGGCTAAATCCTCAAAAACTCGAATTTTCAACCCTGCAGACCCGCGCCGGAGAGCCTTTTGATGTATACTTGGATCCAGAAACCACCGTGTTTTATACGCGTGCACCGCAAGAAAAATGGGAGAAGCACCTGGCGACAATGAATCCCTTCAGATATACCCATACCCGCAAAGTCGGTGTCTATACCATCTCTGAAAATGACAAGCAGCGATATTTTACAGTAAATCTCACCGATGAATCCGAATCGGATATAAATGCAGCATCCGTTCTGCAAGTTTCCGAAACATCCAAAGAGCCATTGGTTGCGGAAAAAATTTCTGTTCAGCAACCCTTGTGGACGTTTTTTCTCTTGTTCGGCTGTGGGCTGATGGTTGTGGAATGGTATATATGGATATCTCTCTGAACAAACCGATTTTCCTTGCGCTTTGGCTTTTGATTCCGGTGATTTGGCTAATGATGGACCGGTCATCTGCCAAAGGGAGTTGGTCCAAGCAGAAATTGGTCGTCAGCGGTCTCCGATCTTTGCTCATCATCATTTTAGGACTTGCCATTGCCGATCCTCAACTTATGAAGCATTCCAATCAGGTCAATGTTTTTTTCTGTCTGGATGTTTCGGATAGTATTCCCAGAGAGCAAAAGATGGCCGCCCAAGCATTTATGAAAAAGACTGCTGCTAAAATGAAAAGCGAAGATCAAACCGGTCTAATCGTCTTTGGAAAGACCTCATCTTTAGAGATATCTTTAAGAACTGACTTTGATCCCCCAATCATAAGATCGGATGTCAATTCAAACGACACCAATATCTACGATGCACTGCAGCTTGCCGTCGGAAAACTCCCACAGAAGGGAACGAATAAAATCGTGATATTTAGTGACGGCAATGAAACCCAGCAACACTCGTTGGATATGGCTCATCTGGCCGGCTCTCTTGGGATTGAAATTTACCCGGTGCCGTTAGCTTCCTGGTTTGGCAAAAATGAAGTCTATATTAAGGCATTAGAAACCCCATCACATGTTGCCCTGGAAACCCCCTTTGAAATCCGCTTGGTGGTGATCAGCTCAACCGAAAATCAAGGGCAACTTGTTTTGTTTAGGAATGATGAAATACTAGTTCAGCAACCCACAGAACTGCAAGCCGGGATAAATTTGCTCTCATTTGCCGATACCCTCGCTGAGCCCGGTCTCTATCTTTACAAAGCCATACTAAATTCTTCCGAAGATACGTTTTTTCAAAACAATGAAGGGCTATCCTTTACAGAGGGAACCCAGAAATCTGGAATTTTGTATTTAACAGATAATAGCGGCGGCTCAAAATATTTAACCCAATCGCTGAGGGTGCAGGGTCTGGACCTTGATCAAAAGCAGATACAAGATATCGGGGGCACCATCCAGGGATTTGTCAACTATAATGCGATCATCCTTGACAATATCTCGGCCCGCTCCATCTCGTTTCCCACAATGGAGCAAATTGAAAAATATGTCAAAGATATGGGCGGAGGCCTGATCATGATCGGCGGCGATAAAAGTTTTGGTGCGGGGTATTACAAAAAAACACCGATCGAGAAAACGCTGCCGGTGTTCATGGATGTACCGACAGACGTTCAACTATCCGAGTTGGTTCTTATTTTTGTTGTTGATAAATCATCCAGTATGGCAACCAGTTATAAGGACAAAACCAAACTTGAAATGGCGAAAGTCGCAGCATTTTCTGCTATCGAAATGCTAAACCCCATAGACAGCGTCGGTGTTGTGACGTTTGATACGGAATTTGATTGGATTGTTCCTTTAACCAGAGCAATTGAGCGACAGATGATCGCCGACAAACTGTCCCAGGTAATGGAAGGCGGCGGGACCGATTTATACCCGGCGTTGGAAGATGCATTCAGCGTACTTAACCGGCTTAAATCCAAAAGAAAGCACGTTATCGTTCTCTCTGACGGGGAAACCGAAGAAGCGGATTTTCAATCTCTGGTTCAATCCATGAATGCATCCGGAATTTCTATTTCAACCGTCGCCGTTGGAAAGGGTTCACATGTCGAGTTAATGAAGTCTATGGCCGAATGGGGCCAGGGGAGGGCGTATTATACGGATGATCCAAGCAGCATACCGAAAATATTTACCGGAGAAACCAAAATTATAACCCAGAGAGTCATCACCGAAAAGACGGTGCAACCTTTTTTAAGAAACCCTCATGAAATGCTTCAAGGCATTGAAACTGTCAATTTGCCGCTAGTCTATGGTCAGGTGATAACCTATCCAAAAGCAGGTGCCAATGTGTTCATTGAAACCTCGCAAGGTCCGCTATTGGCCGCTTGGCAGTACGGTCTTGGCCGCAGTATTGCATTTACATCCGATCTTTCTGGTCGTTGGGGAAAAGACTGGGTGTTATGGGATCATTACGGTCGGTTCACATCTCAAATGGTAAAATGGGTTCAACGCAAAGAAGCTCATAACAGTATTTTTGCAACCATTGATCGGCAGGGAGAAAAGGGAGTATTTAGGGTGGATATTACCTCCGATCAACGCCGTTTTGTGAATCATCTTGATTTGAACGTTAATGTTCTGTTGCCATCCGGTCAAAACCGGACCGTTTCGATGGACCAAACAGCCCCTGGAAGGTATCAATGCTCTTTTCCAGTAGAGGAAATTGGTGCTTACTTCTTTAGTGTTTTTGACAATCAGAGCCTCTCCGGAAGCCCTCCCCAAGTATTCGGTTTTGGTATCCCTCACACTGAAGAATTCAACAGCACCGGTGTGAATATGCAATTAATGGAGAAACTGGCATCGGCGACCAACGGCAGCGTACTTTCCATCGACCGTATTCCCACTGATCTGTATAAGGCGACATCTAATTCGAAACGATCCGGGACGCCGCTTTGGCCCTATCTGGTTCTCGTGTTTTTACTATTACTAATAATAGATGTGGTCGCCAGGAAGATGTTTAATATTGACTTCGTGTCGAATTAATATATTAATAACGATGAATTCCTCAAGTAATGTTTGATCGTAAGAATCAGGGAACGATTTTTGACCGTGAGTAGAGGGTTACCGTAACCATGAAATTCGAATTTGCGACAGCCACTCAAATTATTTTTGGCGCCGGAACTGCAAGGTCAATCGGCAACTACGCTGCAACCCTGGGACAGCGTGCGATGGTCGTAAGCGGCCGCAGCTCAGCCAGGTATGGGATTATACGAGAGCAGCTGGAAAAGCAGGGCATTGCGTCAACTCACTTCAGCGTACAACAGGAACCAACGACGGAAACGGCCTTAGCGGGTGTTCAAAAAGCGCGCCAAGCGGCCTGCGATTGTGTGATTGGTATTGGCGGCGGCAGCGTTATCGATGTCGGCAAGGTTATTGCCGCCCTATTAACCAACCGGGGAGAACTATCGGATTATCTGGAAGTTATCGGCAAGGGCCTGCCATTGGAAAAGATGTCGGCTCCCTATATTGCCATTCCGACAACTGCTGGAACGGGAGCCGAGGTGACTCGCAATTCCGTGCTGGAGTCCCTGGAACACCGGGTAAAGGTGAGCATGCGCAGTCCGTTGATGCTCCCCCGATGGGCGATAGTTGATCCTGAACTAACGTATTCCGTGCCACCCCATATCACTGCCAGCACCGGATTGGATGCCTTCACCCAACTTTTGGAAGCTTATGTCTCCCATGCGGCCAACCCCCTAACTGACGGAATTTGTCGTGAAGGTCTGGAACATGCGGCGGGATCGTTGTTGCCTGCTTTTGAGAATGGCAGCAATACCGCCGCTCGCGAAGCGATGAGCCTTGCAAGTCTTTTCGGCGGATTGGCGCTGGCAAATGCCAAGCTTGGTGCCGTCCATGGCATTGCCGGGCCCATGGGCGGCATGTTCAAGGCCGCCCATGGTGCGATTTGCGGTCGACTTCTTCCTTTTGTGATGGCAATGAACATCTCCGCATTACAACGCCGGGCGCCGGATTCACCTTCATTGGCACGCTACGAAGAGGTAGCTCGGATTGTGACGGGGAAAGCGAACGCCACGGCCACCGATGGTATCAACTGGGTTCAGAAAACGTGTGCCGTGCTTAAATTGCCGCCCCTATCGGATTATGGAATAACGGAAGCCGATTTTCAATCACTGATTGAAAAGGCCCAAAAGGCAAGTAGCATGAAAGGCAATCCCGTTCAGCTGACAGAGGCGGAGTTGGTGGAAATACTGCAGCAGGCGTTGTAGGCCAATCGGACTGATTTTAGGATCCCGAAAAAGCCGAAATTATCCCGATATCGTGCAGAAAGATTTCGATATCTTGCCAGAAAATACTCCAGTCGGGTGGACAATCATTGTGACCGGCATGGTAAGTTACCAGTTTACCCCGGCGAGATGCCCGATAGAGCGCTTGGCCATGGGAATAGGGGATGATGGTATCATTCCGGCCATGCATGATCAGAACGGGTTTCTGATAATTTTGAACGGCAGCGAGATTATCAAAGGGATCTCGCACTAGAAATCCCGGCGCTAGATATCTTGAAGTAAAAGCGCGGACACGGGTAAAAGCGGACATGAGGACGAGGGCGGCTGAAGGTCGATGGGCTGTCAGCGCACAGACCGCGGCACCGCCCAAAGAGCGACCGAAAAAGATGATGCGGGCCGAATCGGTGTCTTTTCGTGCCGCCAACACATCATAGGCAGCTATGAAAGCATCGGTAATGCTTTTTTGCGACGGGCTTCCGGCTGAGCGTCCATAGCCCGGATATTCCACCAGCAGCAAGCCGATCCCAATCTCCGTGAACCGTTTAAACGATTGCGGCCAGTAATCGATCAACTCACCATTGCCATGGCCGAAAATAACCGCCGGAGCCGGTCGCGAGGAATGCTTCCGGTCCGGGGGCAAAAACCAGGCCTCGACCTTGCCCGCCGGCGTATCCAGCCAAATTTCTTCTATGCCAGAAAGACCACCTTGCGGTTGCGGCGGTGAGGGGATCAGACTGCGGGGAAACAAGATCTGCCGCTGCATGAAAAATAAAAAAACGCAGTAAGCCGCGTAGCACACAAGTGTCCAGAAAAGAATTTTTAGCAAAGCGTTCATCATTCCTGCATCTCCCGGTTCAGATAATCGGCAAATCGACTCTTATTGTCAAGAGAAACCAATTTCACGAGGCAGAGGTCTCATCGAAAAGCTGGTTCCCGGTAGCGGTGAGATAGACGTTACAAGAATTACGATCTGTCTAAAAAAAGATACAAAAAGGGGCTTGAACTGAAACCCGAAACATCGGAATCTGAGATTTCCAGGGCCATTCGTATTGCCAGAAAAGAATTCTGCTAACTTCGGCTATCCTCTCGTAATAATCCGGTTTTTATATTGGACACCCAGTCAAGGAGAGATTTAACCTGGATGTTTTCTGAACCGCCGAGCTTTCTGTCATAAAATTACTGGAATAGTTATTGCATACGCCCCCCATAAACGGATTGCAAATTTTGACACGTGAATGGGAGACGAATTATGGAAATCGCTTTTGTGGACAAAGTTTCAACAGATTTTGATTCAGAATCCTATATTAAAGTACTGATCGCCATTGCCAAGTCTGACAAGGATAACGGCCCACCTGAGTTCGAATATATCCGCAAAAAAGCCCAACGCTTGGGAGTTGACTATGAACAGTTTTTGGCGTCCACAGAAAAAGCATTTGAGATCAACAAACAGCGCGTGTCCCGTACCACGGCCCTGTTGATTCTTAAAGATGCCATCATGATTGCATCAATGGACCGTAACTTTTCCCTGCCCGAAAGAGAAAAGGTGTACACATTTGCCGGAAAACTAGATATTTCCCGCAACGATGTCGATTATCTTGAGGATTGTATTAAGGAGTATCGGACATTATGTGAAAAATGGGATGGACTCGTGGCCGGCAATTATTAGGAAAATATACTTACTATGGAAGCAGCGGTTCTTGATCCCGGCTATTGGAAGACCGTGCTATCACAATTTGCTTCGATTTTAAAGCAACAGACGGCACACTTCGATCCACTGGATCCCTGGTTTTCTCTGATCCTGTTTATGGCCGCATCCGTCGTGATGATATGGCGCCTTGAAGCCCTGGAAAAAAAAGGTTTTGAAGGCACCGTGTTAGGCACGCTGGTAATGCCCTATGCCTCAGGATTTTCCAATCTGATGTTTGCTTTAGTTCTCGGAAAATCAGGCGGCTCCGGGTCTCTCGTCCTTGAAAACTGTCTTGTAAATAATGTCACCAATCTGACATTGCTCGTCGGTTTATCCACACTATTTTGGACTCTCATTGTTATGCCATCTAAATCCAAAAATGGTAAAAGTAAAATTGCCAAGGCACATCGTCTCAATTATCTGTCATTGCTGTTAACGCTTTTAGCTTTGTTTTTTTTCACCGGCACTCTATGGGCCATGGCCAGAGACGGATCGATAGATTTTTCGGATGGATTGGTGCTTGTCGGCTTGTTTCTGTTCTGGCAGCTGTTTCATATTTTCGACATTCTCAAGCATAATGTCCTTCGCAAACGTACCTTTCCTAAGTCCATCATTTTTGATTTTATTCTAGTTATAACAACAGGTTTTGCAATCTATTATAGTATCGATCGGCTTGTGGCCTGGATTCCTCGCAGTGGCCCTGGATTTTTTGTGTTTGAGAATTTAGGTTGGCTTAGCGGAATATTAATGGTTTTACCAAACGGTATGGTCGCCCTATATTATGCAAAGGCCCAGCGAGCGGACGTGGTCTATACGTCTCAGATCGGAGACGGACATATTTGCATCCCCATGTGCGTGGGGTTATTTGCTCTATTTAATACGATTCAAGCCCCTGCTCAACTCAACCTGAGTGTCGGTATCATTCTCTTTGCGGGTCTCTTCCATTTTGCTTTTGTGGCCGTATTTGGGCGGTTACCCAGAGGTGCCGGTGTTATCCTAACCGGTGCCTACGGATTCTTTCTATACCAGGGGCTTATTAATTGATTCTTTTTACAAGAGGCGCTAGTTATTTCGTTGTCCTGCATAACCTATTTAAATTTATATGTATTTTGCTTCAATATTATAATTATCGCTTGCCCTTTTTTGAAATGCATTATAAAATTAATGTTTAGATTTTAGGTGATAATTGATAGCCGGAGGTCGAGATGCTCGAGTCGAGATATTTAAAAGACAACATTGAAAATCTTCAAAAACTTTTAGGAATTTCTGCCCTCAAGAATTTTGAAACGAAAAGTCTTCAAAAGCTTCTCAGATTAAGCCGAATCAGGGAATACGAGGACGGCGAAGTCATCATCCGGGAAGGGGACCTGGACCCATGGCTTTATTTTTTGCTTTCCGGAAAAATTCGAGTCTCCAAAGAAAACCTGGAAATCAATACCATTGATAAAAAAGGCGAAATTTTCGGCGAGATGCGAATTATCGATTTTATGCAACGATCCGCCTCGGTTGTTGCCGTCGGAAAAACCATTTGCCTTGCCGTTGACACCTCCGCTAAAAACAGGATTTCCGCTCAGGATCCGGAAGACGAAAAGTTGGACTTTTTGTTGTTGTTATATAAAATATTTGCTGAATATATGTCGATTCGCCTGAGGGTTACCAACGAGGAACTGATAACCGCAAAAAAGAAAATCAAGCGTTTACTTGCCAAAATATAATCCGGATCTAATCAGTCGCCTTTTCAACAGATTCCACCAATTCAGTTGTAGCCTGGATGGCGCCACTCGTGAAACCAAGGCAAACTGTGCGTCAACAAATAATTGAGCTTTTGATCCGTGGGGAAATGAATGCCCGGGATTTATCGCAGGAAGCAGGGATCAAGGAAAAAGAGGCGATTGAGCACCTTTCCCATATTGCACGGACGTTGGCGGTCCAGGGTAAAAAACTGGCGATTCGTCCCGCCGAGTGTCTTCTGTGCGGATATGTGTTTGAAAAGCGTCAGCGCTTCACCCGCCCCGGTCGCTGTCCGCGCTGCAAGAAATCACACCTGCAAAGCCCGGTATTTTATATTTCCCACTGCGTCTAATCCCATATTTTTCTGCCCTCTCGAATTTTAATAAAATCGCCTGCAGGCATTTCCCGCAACAAAGTTCCTTTGTCCCAGATGCGTATGTCATTGATAGGACGGTAAAAGACTCGTACCTTAAAGGAGCGAAAAAATTTCAGTAGGGGCAGAAAGCGTCTATCTCTTTCAGAGGATTCGCGATCGAATCGGATCACAGCCAGCGCTGTCAACCTGATATCTGCTTGATAAGATGGTAGAAATGATTAGATTTTGCATTAGCAAAACCTAATTTGACCCGCTAAGGAGAACAGATATACGATGACGGTCTGGCTGATATCCGCTATTTTGATAATAACCTTATATTTGCTGATCAGCGAAAAAATACCGGTGGATTTAACCGCCATCGGAATCATGGCGGTGCTGATGATCAGCCGAGTGCTCACTCCAGC